>DASPKT010000436.1:0-2036 GCA_035627915.1 Azospirillaceae bacterium | reverse complement strand
AGCGATCGAGCCTCGAATAGAAAATCTGCAAGATCAATGATTTAGTTTCCGGACAGGCTCTTAAGCAGCCTGAAGTTTACAGGCGGCGGCCATTGCCGCTGGTGTTGGAGCGGGGCGATGCTGGTGATGTGGGAGGGTCAGATCGGCCGGGCTACGCGGCTCTGGCAGTAACCGGGCGGTGGCCGGCTGGTGCTGCGCCGGCCGGTGCGGAATTCTGGCGGGATCGCCGCGACGAGGGCGGGCAGACCGACCACGCGCAAAAGGCGCGCGATGCCCGCTTGGATCAGGCCGGCGGTACGGGTGCCGGGCGGCCGCCAGGGTGCGGGATCGGCCAGTCCCGGGATGCGCGCCGGATCGGCGTAGGCCAGCATCTGGGTTAGCGCATAACCCACCGCCAGGATCGTGACCCAGCGCATCAGCACCTGGCGCGACTGCTGCCAGGCGTCCTTGAGCCCCCAGCCATGCTTCATGGCCGCGAACAACGGTTCCACCGCCCAGCGCTTCGCGTAGCTCCGGATCACCTCGGGAGCCGGCAGGTCGGGATCAGTGCACAGCAGCAGCCGCTCCTCGACCGGCCTGTCGCGGCGGTCCGGCCGCTCCAGTTCCACCCACACGGCGCGTACCACCCGGCCCTTGAGGAAGCGGGCCGCCACCCGGCAAGTGCGATAGCGCACGACCTCCAACTTGCCGTAGAGGATCTGGGCGCTCCGGTGCACCGGCAGCCGTTCCGTCTCGGCGCGCGTGAACCGCTTGCCGTACTTGCGCGGCCGACCGCGACGGCGCTGCCGAGGCGGTCGCGGGACCGCGTAGAGCGCGAGGTCCCGGCGGACGCGGCCGATCACGGTGTGGCCGTCGGCGACCGCAGCCTCGATCAGCCGGGCGCGCATGAACCAAGCGTCGAGCAGGACCCGCACCCGGCCGAGCCGCTGCCCGAGCAGGCGCACAAGGAAGCGGGCGCTCCTGAGCTTGCCACGATTGGTGCCGCGGCGGACCAGGCGCAGCATCAGCGGCACCGCCCCGACCCGCCACCCATGCTCGACGACCGCGGCCAGGCACAGCCAGCCCTGGCCGCGCAGGAACCGTGGCCGGTTCGGCTTGGCGGTGTGGTTGTGGTGGATCAACGATCCCGGTGCTCCGGCCGAGATGCGCTCGACCACGGTATCGTCGACGACGACGTGCCAAACCGGCGGGGCGAACAGCTCCTCCAGCACCCCGAGCAGCGCCCGCCAGACCGGCAGCCAGGACCAGCGGCCACGTTCCAGCAGCCAGTAGTAAGTGGTCCAAGCGCGCGACAGCCCGACCGCGAGGATGGCGTCGGTGACGTGGCCGCCCCTGGTGACGGCAGCCCCGATCAGCAGCTCGGTGAAGGTGGCGCGGGCTCGGCCGGGCACCGCCGCGGCGATGCGGCCGATGAGGGTGGCCAGGATGGGCGGGACGGGAATGGCGGTCGTGGACATCGCTCGGAAGCGGACGAGGTGGAGGGCCATCGCCCCCAACCGCTGTGATCGGGAGCCTTCACCATGCCCGCCGACCCGGCCATCCTCAAACGCATCCGCGGCTGCCCGTTCGCCCGGGGGCGCGTGCTGGTGCGCTTCCGCGCCAATGGCTACAGCCTGGTCGCCCGGCGTGCCGCTGGCGCGCCTGCGGCTGACCGGCGAGGGCGATATGTCGTCCTGCTCTACCCCTCACACCGTGGCGGCTGGGAGCCTCCGGGCGACTTCGGGGCGGTCGCCATGCCGCTCGACCTCGCCCTCGAACACCTCAGCGCCAATCCGTACTTCCTGGAACTCCGTCAGACCTACTGCTGAGCTGCGGCACCCATCCCACCGCTCAACCTCAGACCTCCTTCCCTGTAAACTTCAGGCTTACCTTCCACCTACAGCAATTGCTGCCAAGAACCTCGGTCATGAACCTACTCCTGTCCAAGGTTCGCCTGAATAGGATGATTGGCTTGTGCTGCCTGCGATCCTGCTCAAGCACAAAACGCATGGCTAACGAGCTGCACCTGCTATCGCGAAGCAGGAGACGATCGAAAG
>DASPKT010000435.1:0-3134 GCA_035627915.1 Azospirillaceae bacterium | reverse complement strand
TCGCCGGTGAAGCAGGCGTCGCAGAACTGCGGCTGGGCGGCGTCGCGGCCGGGCTGGCCCAGCGCCCGGTACAGCCCGTCGATGGAGATGAAGGCCAGGCTGTCGGCGCCGATGTACTTGCCCATCTCCTCGACCGAGTACTTGTGGGCCAGCAGCTTCTCCTTCTCCGGCGTGTCGATGCCGTAGAAGCAGCTGTGGCTGGTCGGGGGGGAGGAGATGCGCATGTGCACCTCGCGGGCGCCGGCGTCGCGCATCATCTCCACGATCTTCAGGCTGGTGGTGCCGCGCACGATGCTGTCGTCCACCAGCACCACCCGCTTGCCCGCGATGTAGTGGCGGTTGGCGTTGTGCTTCAGCTTCACGCCCAGGCGGCGGATCTTGTCCGTCGGCTGGATGAAGGTGCGGCCGACATAGTGGTTGCGGATGATGCCCAGCTCGAAGGGCACGCCGCTCTGCTCGGCATAGCCGATGGCGGCCGGCACGCCCGAGTCGGGGACGGGGATGATGACGTCCGAGTCGACGTGGCTCTCGCGCGCCAGCTCGGCGCCGATGGCCTTGCGCGCCTGGTAGACGGAGGTCCCCTCCACCAGGCTGTCGGGGCGGGCGAAGTAGATGTACTCGAACACGCAGAAGCGGCGGCCGCCGGGCTGGAAGGGCCGCAGGCTCTGCACCCCGTCCTTGTCCAGCACCACCATCTCGCCCGGCTCCACGTCGCGGACGAACTCCGCGCCGATGATGTCCAGCGCGCAGGTCTCCGACGCCAGCACCGGCGCGTCGCCCAGCCGGCCCAGCACCAGCGGGCGCACGCCCAGCGGGTCGCGCACGCCGATGATCTGGTCCTTGGCCATGGCGACCAGGGAGTAGGCGCCCTCCACCTGGCGCAGCGCCTCCACCATGCGGTCGATGACGTTGCCGCCGCGGGCGGTCGCCATCAGGTGGACGATCACCTCGGTGTCGGTGGTGGACTGGAACAGGCAGCCGCGCCGGACCAGCTGGCGCCGCAGCTGCATGGTGTTGGTCAGGTTGCCGTTGTGGGCGAGGCCGAAGCCGCCGAACTCGAAGTCGGCGAACAGCGGCTGCACGTTGCGCAGCGCCGTCTCGCCCGTGGTGGCGTAGCGGACGTGGCCGATGGCGGCATTGCCGCGCAGCGGGCGCATCACCGTCTCGGAGCTGAAATTGTCGCCGACCTGGCCCATGGCCCGGTGGGCGTGGAAGTGCTCGCCGTCGAAGCTGACGATGCCGGCGGCCTCCTGGCCGCGGTGCTGGAGCGCGTGCAGGCCCAGCGCCACCAGGGCCGCCGCGTCGGTCGGGCCCAGGATGCCGAACACGCCGCACTCCTCGCGCAGCTTGTCGTCGTCGAAGGGGTTGGTGGTCAGCATGGGCGTCGACGCCTCGTCCGTGGGGTGGTGCGGTCTCCGGGAAGCGGCCATGGGCGCCCTCAGGGCTTCTGCTGGCCCAGGGCTTCCAATGCCTTCTCCATTTCCGCGCGCTCGCGGTCGTTATAACCGCGATCCGGCTCCCGCGCACCCGCGTTCGGCGCAGGGGAGGTGTTGGCGGGGGCGGGGTTGGACAGGCGCTCCAGCGCCTTCAGGTCCGCGGCGGCGCGCTCGGCCGCCGCCCGGCGGTCCTCCGCCTCGCGGGTCAGCCGGTCGCCGGCGCTGTCGGGCACGAAGCCCCGCAGCATGTCGGCACCGCTCGCCAGCATCGGCCGGGTGCGGGCGTCGCGCAGCCAGTCCGGCGGATTGTCCGGCCAGATGAAGGTGGCGAACATGTAGGCGAGGCTGACCAGGACGGCGCCCCGCACCACCCCGAAGCCGAAGCCCAGCGACCGGTCGATGGCGGACAGCGCGCTGTCGCTGACCTTGGCCGAGAGCATGTGGCTCAGGACCGAGAAGACCAGCAGCGAGGCGACGAACAGCCCGACGATGGCGACGCCGTCGGCGATCAGCTGGCGCTCGATGTAGGCCTGCACGTAGGGCCGCACGGAGTGGAAGGCGTAGAGCGTGACCACGGCGGCGCCGACCCAGGCGGCGATGGACAGCACCTCGCGCACGAAGCCGCGGGCGAAGGCCAGCAGGGCGGACAGCAGCACGACGGCGGCGACGCCGACGTCGACCGGGTTCAGGCCGGAGGCGGACGCGGGCTCCATGGCCTCAACCCCTCCCGCGCGCCAGGTTGCGCGTCGGCTGGAACAGCGGCAGCAGGTCGGTCAGGTGCTGCAGCTCCACCCGCCGCAGGCTGTCGTCGCCCCCCTTGGAGCGGCGCGCCGGCATCAGGGCGGAGGAGAAGCCCAGCTTGGCCGCCTCCTTCAGGCGGACGTCGGTCTGGCTCACCGCGCGGATCTCCCCGGACAGGCCGATCTCGCCGAACACGACGGACTCGGCCGGGACCGGCTCCCCCGTCAGGGAGGACACCAGCGCCGCCGCGACCGCCAGGTCGGCCGCCGGCTCCGTCACCTTCAGGCCGCCGGCGACGTTCAGATACACGTCGTTGGCGCCGATGGCGAGGCCGCAGCGCGCCTCCAGCACCGCCAGCACCATGGCGAGGCGGGCGCCGTCCCAGCCCACCACCGCGCGCCGCGGCGTGCCCAGCGGGGAGGGGGCGACCAGCGCCTGCACCTCGGTCAGGACGGGGCGGGTGCCCTCGATCCCGGCGAAGACGGCGGTGCCGGTGATGTCGCCGCGCCGCTCCGCCAGGAACAGTTCCGACGGGTTGGCGACCTCGGTCAGCCCGTCCTCCGCCATCTCGAACACGCCGATCTCGTCGGTCGGGCCGAAGCGGTTCTTGACCGCGCGCAGGATTCGGAACTGGTGGCCGCGCTCCCCCTCGAAGTAGAGGACGGTGTCGACCATGTGCTCCAGCACGCGCGGGCCGGCGATGAGGCCTTCCTTGGTGACATGGCCGACGAGCAGCACCGTCGTGCCGCGCCGCTTGGCGAGCCGGATCAGCTCGCCCGCGCAGGCGCGCACCTGCGCGACCGTGCCCGGCGCGCTGTCGAGCGTGTCGATGTACATGGTCTGGATCGAATCCACGACCACGACGTCGGGCGCATCGCCCGCGTCGAGCGTGGCAAGGATGTCGCGGAGATTGGTCGCTGCGGCGAGGGCCACCTTCGCCTTGGCAAGACCAAGCCG
>DASPKT010000434.1:0-9534 GCA_035627915.1 Azospirillaceae bacterium | reverse complement strand
GCCGGACCGCCCGGTCGTCGCGATTTCGGCGCCCGCCGCCTGTTTTCCTCCGCAGCACATCCTCATGCGGGAGAGACGAGATGGCGGATCAGCGGAAGGACGGCCAGCAGGGCGCCTGGACCGGGAAGGACCAGAAGGAGGCGGCGGAGAAGGGCCAGGGTGCCGAGATCGGCGGCACGCACGGCGGCCAGGGCTCCGGACAGGCCGGCTCCGAGCAGGCCGGCTCCGAACAGGCCGGCGGCGGGCAAGGCGGCGGGCAGCGCGACGACGCGGCCAGCGGCGGCTCCGGCGGGGACCGCGACCAGGCCGGCGGCGGCGCCTCCTACGGCGGCTCCTCGGGAAACGTGCCCAAGGAGTGAGGGCCGGAACGCAGAAAGGGCCCGCGCCGGTCTCCCGGGGCGGGCCCTTTTCTCTTGCGCCGGCTCAGGCGAGTGCTTCAGGCGAGTGCGGCGGCCGGGCGGTAGGGGACGCGGTTGCCGCGCTCGTCCCGCTCCAGGTGGAGCAGGGGAGCCTCGACCCGGCCGATCACCCGGGCCCCGGTCGGGGTCAGGCGGATCACCTCCGCCTCCTCGGTCACGACCGCCGCCTCGACGCCGCAGCCGCGCGCCAGGCGGGCATGGGCGTCCAGGTGCATCTCGGTGCCGTGGACGGGGATGGCGAAGCGCGGCCGCACCAGCCCGTAGAGGGTGCGCAGCTCCTCGGCGCCGGGGTGGCCGGAGACGTGCAGCGGAAGCCCGTCCACCGTCTCGTGCCCCATCAGCACCTCCACCCCGCGGGCCCGCAGCTTGGAGAGCACGGCCTCGACCGCCGCCTCGTTGCCGGGGATGACGCGGGCGGAGACGACGACGGTGTCGCCCCGGCCGAAGGAGGGCAGGCGCCAGTCGCCGCGGGCGAGCTTGGCGAGCGCCGCCTTCTCCTCGCCCTGGCCGCCGGTGCAGAGCAGGGCCACCTGCCGCTCGTCCAGCCCCTTCAGGTGGGACGGCTCGGCCAGCGGCTCCGCCACCTCGTCCAGCAGGCCCAGCGCGCGCGCCGTCTCCTGGTTGTTGCGCATGGAGCGGCCGGCCAGCGCCAGCAGGCGCCCCGACTCCTCCGCCGCGACCATGGCCGAGGACATGCGGGCGACGTTGGTGGCGAAGCAGCAGACGGCGACCTGGCCCTTGCGGTCGGCGAACAGGCGGCGGAAGGCCGCCCGCACCTGCGCCTCGGAGGTCTGCTCGATCTCCTTGTGGGCGTTGGTGCTGTCGCACAGCATCGCCAGCACGCCGGCGTCGCCGATCTCGCGAAGCGCGTCGAAGTCGGTGGCGCCGCCGATCAGCGGCTCCGGGTCGAACTTCCAGTCGCCCGTGTGCAGCACGGTGCCCGCCGCCGTCCCGATCGCCAGCGACACCGGCTCGGGGATGGAGTGGGTCATCCGCACCGAGCGGATCCTGAACGGCCCGACCTCGAAGCTGCCGCCCACCGGGTAGGTGTGCAGCCGCACCTGGTCCAGCGTCCCCGTCTCGTCCAGCCGGCGCTCCAGCACCGCGCGGGCGAAGGGGGTGGCCCAGACCGGGCAGGACAGGGCGTGCGGCCACAGCTTGTCGATCGCGCCGATGTGGTCCTCGTGCGCGTGCGTCACCACCAGCCCGACCAGCCGGTCGGCGATGGGGCGCAGGAACGCCGGGTCGGGGACGATGGCGTCGACCCCCTCCAGCTCCTCGCCGGGAAACGCGATGCCGGCATCGACCAGCAGCCACTTCCCGGCATGGCCGTAGAGGGTCCAGTTCATGCCGATGCGGCCGAGGCCGCCCAGCGGAACGACCAGGACCTCGCCGGCCTTCGGGACGGGCCAGCGGTTGCCGTAGTCGGTATATCTGTTGAAGGGAATGACGGCGGCGCCGTCGGTTGCCTTGTCCGCGCCGGGCCGTGAAGAGGGCCGGGCGGCGGTGGCATCCCCCGGGGGGATGCGGATGTCGTCGTTCATCATCTGTGACCAGAATATGCCACCTGGGCCCCGAATCTTCAATGAGTTCCGGAAGCGGGGCCGCGCGACGAAGGCGTCCCAGCCTTGTTGCCAGGGCATGATGGATCAGGAACTCACCCTGCCGGAACCGGTCGAGCGGCTGGACCTCGGCATCGCCCGCGAGACGATGCGCCACCGGGACCGTCCGGCGGTGCGGGCACTCTCCGCCTTCGGCAAGCTCAGCGACCAGCCGCCGCTGCTGGCCGCCGCGGCGGCGATGGCGGCGGCCGGGTGGCTGCGCGGGGACCGGCGGCTGGTGCGCCGGGGGGCGCACGTCTTCGCCGCGGTCGTGCTCGCCACCGTCATGAAGGACGGGCTGAAGCGCGCCGTCGCCCGCACCCGCCCGACCCGGCTGGAGGAGCGCGGCCAGCACGAGATGCGCCTGGGCGGCCCCGACAGCAAGGCCTGGACCTCGTTCCCCTCGGGCCATGCCGCCGGTGCCGCGGCGATGGCGGGCGCGCTGACGCGGTGCTGGCCGGAGGCGCGCTGGCCGGCGGTCGCCGCCGCGGCGGCGCTGGCGCTCAGCCGCGTGCCCAAGGGCTCCCACTATCCCACCGACGTGCTGGCCGGCGTCGCCGTCGGCATGGTCGCCTCCGCGCTGGCCGGGCGCCTGCTGCCGCCGCACGGGGGAAGCGGCGGGGAGGACGGCGGAGAGGGCGAGAGGAGCGGGGTGGCGGGGGCGGACCGTGTCGGGTACGATTGCCCCCATCGCCCTCTGGCGCACCGGTGGCAATCCGGTCGATGATGGGGGCCTTGAGTTCGATACGAACGGAAAGAGAGCCATGAGCAAATACGAGGAACGGGTCTATCGGTCTCCCGGCCCCCGGTCGCCGGGCCCCTCGGTGGCGAGCCAGCTGGCCCGCCTGAAGAGCGACCTTGCCCAGTACATGCAGCGCAACCCGACGGGCCCGATGATCGGCCCCCTCCGCGAGCGCATCAAGGAGCTGGAGGCTGCGGCGTCCAGCGAGGTCAAGCGCTCCCGCCGGGCCGACGACATCAACGCCGACGAGGCCGCGGACGGCCGCGACAACGTGCGCGGCGCCGGCACTGCCGCCCCGTCCGGGCGCTTCCCGCCGCGCTTCCGGCCGGGCCAGTAACCTCCCAACCGGATCGGGACCGCGCCGTCATCCGCGGAGGCGGTCCCGCCGGTCCTGGATATCCCTGCCCGCGTCCTCCGCCTCCGGCCGGGCGACGCGCAGCGGCTCCCTGAAGGTCAGCGTGCGGTAGGGGAAGGGGATCTCGATCCCCGCCTCGTCCAGTGCGCGCTTCACCGCGGCGACCACCTCGTCGCGCGACCGCCTGATGTCCACGGGCTTGGAGCCCGTCCACCAGGTCACCTCGAAGTCGATGCTGCTCTCGCCGAAGGCCTGGGCGAAGATCTGCACCTCCTTGTCCTTGCGGACCGTGGGCAGCCCCTCCACCGCCTTGCGGATCACCTCGCGGGCGCGGTCCACGTCCTCGCCGTAGCCGACGCCGCACATGACGGTGGTGCGCCGGGTGTCCTTGTCGGTCAGCACCTTGACCGCCTCCCGGAACAGCATGGCGTTGGGCATCACCACGCGCTCCCCGTCGGTCTCGCGGATGTGGGTGTCGCGGATGGTGATGACCTCGATGCGGCCCGTCACCCCGTTGCACTCCACGTAGTCGCCCAGGCGGAACGGCTCCCGGTAGAGGATCAGGATGCCGGCGATGAAGTTCTCCAGTATGTCCTTGAAGGCGAAGCCGACGGCGATGGAGCCGAGGCCCAGCGCCGTCACCACCCGGCCCGGCGTGACGCCGGGGAAGGCCACCACGGCGGCGACCAGGATGCCGCCGAACCAGATCAGGATGGCGATCAGCTTCTCCAGCACCTCCGCCAGCGACCGGCGCATGCGGGTGCGGCCCAGGCCGGCGGTGATGCCGCGGGTGAGCCAGGTCGCCAGCAGCCAGGTGACGAACAGCACCGCCAGCCCCAGCCCGTACTGCGGAAGCTGGGCCAGGAAGTCCACCGCCATCTGGTAGAGCCGGTTCTCGACGATGGCCTCGGCCTCTTGGGCGTCCACGGGCATGGGGGGATTCCGGTCAGCTGGGGTTGAGGGGCCAGAAGAAGGCGATCAGCACCGTGCCGAGCGCCAGGATCAGCAGCGACAGCGGCAGCCCCAGCCGCGGATAGTCGCCGAAGCGGTAGCCGCCGGGCGCCATGACCAGCGTGTTGCACTGGTGCCCGATGGGGGTCAGGAAGTCGCTGCCGGCCCCGACGGCGACCGCCATCAGGAACGGGTCGGGGCTGAGCCCCAGCTGGGTCGCCAGCGCGGCGCCGATGGGCGCCATGACCAGCACCGTCGCGGCGTTGTTGAGGAAGGGCGTCACCGCCATCGCCGCCGCCATGATCAGGGTGATGCAGGCGACCGGCGGCAGCAGCCGGGCGATCTCCGCCAGCTGGGCGGCGATGATGTCGGTGCCGCCGGTCGATTGCAGCGTGCCGCTGACCGGGATCAGCGCCGCCATCAGGATCAGGATCGGCCATTCCACCGCGCCGTAGGCCTCCTCGATGGTCAGCACGCCCGTCAGCACCATGGCGACGGCGGCGGCCAGGAAGCCCACCGCGACCGGGGCCAGGTTGGCGACGATGAGGACCATGGCGGCGGCGACGATGCCCACCGGGACCCACCAGGGCCGCCGGTGGCCGAGCTGGAGCTGGCGCCCCGCCAGCGGCAGCACGCCCATGTCGGCCAGCGTGTCGGACAGGCTGGCGGAGGGCACGTTCAGCAGCAGCAGGTCGCCCTCGCGGAAGACGACGTGGTGCAGGCGCTTGGCGTCGCGCCCGCCGGGCCGGCTCATCGCCAGCAGCGAGGCGCCGAAGCGCCGGCGCAGCTCCAGCTGGCGCGCGGTGCGGCCGACCAGCGCGCTGTCGCGCAGCACCACCGCCTCGACGAAGACGTGGCCGGCCTTGCGCGCCCCCTCGGGGTCGCCGACCGGCTCCAGCCCGGCGCCCAGCACCACCCGCTGCAGCGCCGGCGCGTCGCCCGACAGCACCAGGATGTCCTCCGCCATCAGGGTCCAGCCGGCGTCCGGGATGTGGCGGCGGAAGCGCTCGCGGATGAGGGCGGACACCGTCGCCTCGCCGGATGCCAGCGCCTCCAGCTCCGCCACGGTGCGGCCGACGAAGGCGGAACCGGGGGGCAGGCGCACCTCGCTGGCGTAGTCCTCCACCGCGAAGGCCTCCTCCGGCGGGCGGGCGCCGGCGCGGTCGCGCGGCAGCAGGCGCCAGCCCAGCGTCAGGAAGGCGACGCCCGCCAGCGTCAGGCCGAGCCCGACCGGCATGTAGTCGAACATGCTGAACGGCTGGCCCGTCATCTCCGCGCGCACCCGCGACACGATGATGTTGGGCGAGGTGCCGATCAGGGTCATCAGCCCGCCCAGCAGCGAGGCGAAGGCCATCGGCATCAGCACCAGGTGCGCGCCCGTCCGGTGCCGGCGCGCCAGCTGCTGGGCGATGGGCAGGAAGACCGCCAGCGCGCCGATGTTCTTCATGAAGGCCGACAGCACCGCGACCGAACCGCTGAGGAACAGGACCTGGCGCGAGGGCGTGGCGAGGTGCGCCGCGGCCGGCCGCACCAGCGCGTCCACCACGCCGGAGCGGGCGATGCCGGCGCTGACCACCAGGGCCGACGCGATGATGACGACGATGTCGTCGGCGAACCCCTCGAACGCCTTCTTGGGCTCCACCAGCCCCAATCCGACGGCGGCCAGCAGGCCCATGAGCGCGACAAGGTCGAAGCGGATGCGGTCCCAGACCAGCAGGGCCACGACGCCGCCGACGAGGCCGAATGCCATGATCTGCTCTGCCGTCATGCGGCGCGTCTCCCGGGAGCCACGGATGGGGCGGGAGCGCTCCCGCCGCTGCCCTGCAACGGCGGGGCGGCGTCCGCGTTCCCGCCGGCCGGTTCCGTCTCCTCGCCGCGCAACGAACCCCCCTGCCGCGCAACAAACCCCGGGCGGGCGATGTTGCCCTCGCGACGACGCCAGCCAGGGAGCCCGCCCCGCATGACGCCCCACAGCCCCGCCGCCCGTCCCCCCGGCATCGGGCTCTTCGGCGCCCTGGCCGCGGTGGCCGCGGTGGCCGGCGCGGCGTACCTGGCGCGCCGGGCGGCGCGGCGGCGCGAGGAGGAGCAGGCGTTCGGCCTGCTGGACAGCGTGCTCCAGGCCTCCCCCGTCGGGCTGTCGCTGATGGACCGCAACCTGGTGGTCCGCCAGATCAACCCGGCCCTGGCCCGCATGTCCGGCCATGCCCCGGCGGAGAGCATCGGCCGCGACGCCTTCCACCTGGCCCCCGACCTGCGCCCGCTGCTGGAGCCGACCCTGCGCGACGTGATCCGCCGCGGCCGGGTGGTGGCGGAGATGCCGGTGGAGCGGGCCGACCCCGACATCCCCGGGCTGACCCGCCACTACATCGCCAGCTACTTCCCCCTGAAGGCGCCGCACGGCGGCATCATCGGCGTCGGCGCCGCGGTCAGCGACGTGACCCGGCTGCGCGAGGCGGAACGGCTGATCCGCCACAGCGAGGAGCGGTTCCGCTCGCTGACCGTGGCGACCTCGGCCATCGTCTGGACGACGCCGGACACCGGCATCTTCGGCGACGACCAGCCCAGCTGGTCCGCCTTCACCGGCCAGGAGCCGGGCCAGTACGAGGGCTGGGGCTGGCTGGACGCCGTCCACCCCGACGACCGCGCGCCGACCTGCGCCGCCTGGGAGAAGGCGGTGACGGCGCGGGCACCCTACGTGATCGAGCACCGCATCCGCCGGCGCGACGGGGAGTGGCGCCACATGCTGGCGCGCGCCGTGCCGGTGCTGCGCATGGACGGCTCCATCCGCGAGTGGGTCGGCGCCCACATGGACATCACCGAGCGCAAGCGGGCCGAGGCGCAGCTGGAGGAGGCGAAGGCGGCGGCGGAGGAGGCGAACCTCGCCAAGAGCCAGTTCATCGCCAACATGAGCCACGAGCTGCGCACGCCCCTCTCCGCCGTCATCGGCTACACCGAGATGCTGGCGGAGGAGATGGAGGATCTGGGCCATCCCGAGGTGGTCGAGGACCTCGCCAAGATCGAGACGAACGCCCGCCACCTGCTGGACCTCATCAACGGGGTGCTGGACATCTCCAAGATCGAGGCGGGGCGCATGGAGGTCCACGCGGAGGACTTCGACGTGGCCGAGCTGGTGCGCGGCACCGCGGAGACGGTGGACGCGCTGGTGACGAAGAAGGGCAACCGCCTGGCCCTCGACGTGCCGGACGGGATCGGCACCATGCATTCCGACATGGTCAAGGTCCGCCAGTGCCTGTTCAACCTGCTGAGCAACGCCGCCAAGTTCACCGAGAACGGCACCGTGACGCTCACGGCCACGCGCGAGGCGGGGGCGGACGGGGCGGACACGATCGTGCTGAGCGTGCGCGACACCGGCATCGGCATGACGCCGGAGCAGGCGGCCAACCTGTTCCAGCGCTTCGTCCAGGCCGACAGCTCCACCACGCGCCGCTTCGGCGGCACCGGCCTCGGCCTCGCCATCACCAAGGCCTTCGCGGAGATGATGGGCGGCACCATCGCGGTCGACACCAGGGAGGGGGAGGGGACCGCCTTCACCGTGCGCCTGCCGGCCGACCTCCGCCGGGCCGGCCGCGCCGCCCCCGCCGAGGGGGAGGCGGCGCCCCAGGCGGACGGGCGCGGTCTGGTCCTGGTCATCGACGACGAGCCGTCCATGCGGGCGCTGCTGTCCCGCTTCCTCCGGCGCGAGGGGTACGGGGTGATGACGGCGCCGACCGGCGCGGCGGGGCTGGAGCTGGCGCGCCGCCACCGGCCCGCCGCCATCCTGCTGGACGTGATGATGCCGACGATGGACGGCTGGTCGGTGCTGTCGATGCTGAAGGCCGATCCCGACCTCGCCGCCGTGCCGGTCATCATGGTGACGGCCGGGCGCGGCCGGGGGCTGGCGCTGTCGCTGGGGGCGGCGGAGTTCCTCGCCAAGCCGGTGGAATGGGGCCGGCTGAAGGCGGCGCTGGACCGCATCCCCTGCCCGACGCCGCCCTGCCGCGCCCTGGTCGTGGAGGACGACGCCGACACCCGCGCCCTGCTGCGCACCGGCCTGGAGCGCGAGGGATGGGAGGTGCACGAGGCGGAGAACGGGCGGGTCGGGCTGGACCGGCTGGCGGAGGTCGGGCCGTCGGTGATCCTGCTCGACCTCGGCATGCCCGAGATGGACGGCTTTAGCTTCGTGCGGGAACTGCGGCGGATGCCGGAATGGCGGGAGACGCCCGTCATCGTGGTGACGGGGCGCGACCTCACGGCGCGCGAGCGCGACCGCCTGCGCGGCCGCGTCCGCTCCGTCATCCCGAAGGACGATGAGGACCCGGAGGGCCTGCTGGACAGCCTGCGCGAGGCGCTGGCGTCGGTGCGGGGCGCCGGCGCTTCGGATGGGGAAACGGCGCCGGAAGCCTCCGGCGCGGGAGGGGTGGATGACCAAGCTGCTGCTGGTTGAGGACCATGAGGAGATCTGGGACTTCCTGTCCCGGCGGCTGAAGCGCCGCGGCTTCGACGTGCTGCTGGCGCACGACGGCCGGCAGGGCGTGGACAGCGCCGTGGCGAACCGGCCGGACGTGGTGCTGATGGACATGAACCTGCCGGTCATGGACGGCTGGACCGCGGCGCGGCAGCTGAAGGACACGCCGGAAACGCGCGCCATCCCCGTCATCGCGCTGACCGCCCACGCCATGGCCGGCGACCGGGAGAAGGCGCTGGAGGCGGGCTGCGACGACTACCACCCGAAGCCCATCGACTTCTCCCGCCTGCTGACCCAGATCGAGGCCGCGGTCGCCAAGGCCGGCGGCCCGACGAACCCGGCGTGAGGCCCGGCATGACGGAGGCGGCGGTCGCGGACGCGGAGGGGGAGGGCGCCGTCGTCGACGTGCGGCGCGGCGCCCAGCTGGCGGAGCTGCACGAGGTGCTGGGGGCGAAGGTTCTGCAGGGCCACCTGCAGAACCGCCACCAGCTCCTCGACCCGCCGCCGGCCGACCTGGGCGAGCTGGCGCCGGAGCAGGCGGAGCTGATGGTGCTGGCGATGGCCGCGGCGGCCCACGCCGACGGCCGCTTCGGCGACCGCGAGCGCCAGCGCCTGCAGGCCGCCCTTGCCACCACCCGCCTGGACGCGGACGCCCGGCAGCGCTTGGCAGCATCGGTGGAGGAACCGCCGGCACTGGAGCCGCTGCTGCGCCGCGTCGCCGGCACGCCCCTGGCGCCGCGGCTCTACGCTGTCTCCCTGGTCGCGATCGGGGAGGGCAGTGCCGTGGAGCTGGCCTATCTCGACTACCTGGCCGCCCGCCTCGCCCTGCCGGCCGACCTCGTCGTGCGCTACCGCCGGCGGTTCAGGCTGCCGACCTAGAGGCTGTTATGGACCGGCCTGTAGTTGAGCGACCTGTTTGAGCATGAGGCAGACGAAGGCGACCAAGTGCAGGTCTGCGAGAGTGGAGGCGTAGCGCTCGTAATCCTTGGCGAGGCGCCGGA
>DASPKT010000433.1:0-14872 GCA_035627915.1 Azospirillaceae bacterium | reverse complement strand
AGCCGATGGTGCAAAGCCCGTCAGGCTGAGCTCGGTCAGAAGCCCGCACGCCGCCACCCGCCCCACCCGCCACGGGCGAAAAACCATGCCGTCACTTTCCCGATTGACTGGCGCATACGGGAGCATGATCCTCGCGGCATGTCCGACGACCGCCGCGCCCTCTCCCAAACCGAGCGTCTCGACTGGCTGCGGCTGATCCGCAGCGAGAATGTGGGGCCGATCACCTTCCACCGGCTGGTGGAGCGGTTCGGGTCGGCGGGGGAGGCGCTGCGGGCGCTGCCGGACCTGGCCCGGCGGGGCGGGCGGTCGCAGCCGCTGCGGCTCTGCCCCAAGGGGGAGGCGGAGCGGGAGATGGCGGCGGGGGAGCGGCTGGGCGCGCGGCTGCTGGCCGCCTGCGAGCCGGACTACCCCCGCGCGCTGGCCGCCGTCGACGACGCGCCGCCGACGCTCTGGGTGATGGGCCATGCCGGGCTGCTGGCGCGGCCGGCGGTGGCCGTGGTCGGGGCCCGTAACGCCTCCATCGCCGGGCGCAACATGGCGCAGCGGCTGGCCCGCGACCTGGCCGACGCCGGGCTGCTGGTCGTCTCCGGCCTCGCCCGCGGGATCGACACGGCGGCCCATGCGGGCGCGCTGGCGGGCGGCACCGCCGCGGTGATGGCCGGCGGGGTGGACGTGGTCTACCCGCCGGAGAACGAGGGGCTGCACCGCGACATCGCCGCCCGCGGCGTGCTGGTGGCGGAATCCCCCATCGGGACGGAGCCGCAGGCGCGCCACTTCCCCCGCCGCAACCGCGTCATCTCCGGCCTGTCGCTGGGGGTGCTGGTGGTGGAGGCGGCGCTGAAGTCCGGTTCCCTCATCACCGCCCGGCTGGCGCTGGAGCAGGGGCGCGAGCTGTTCGCCGTGCCGGGCTCGCCGGCCGATCCGCGCTGCCAGGGCTGCAACCGCCTCATCAAGGAAGGCGCGCTGCTGGTGGAGACGGCGGACGACGTGCTGGAGGCGCTGCGCGGGGCCTCGCCGCCGCCGCTCAGGGAGCCGGAACGGGGCCTGTTCCGCCCCGGCCCGGCGGCCCCGCCGGACGAGTCGGAGCTGGAGCGCGCCCGGGCCGTGGTCGTGGAAAGCCTGTCACCGACCCCTGTTCTCGTTGACGAAGTGATCCGGGGCTGCCAAATCTCACCGCCGGTGGTGCTGACCGTCCTGCTCGAGCTAGAGCTGGCCGGCCGGATCCAGCGCCACCCGGGCGGCCGGGTCAGCCTGACCTGACATCCGCCCGCATCCCCGGTCAGTGGAAAGGCGGGCCCCCCTTGCCTGGCAGCAACGTCGTCATCGTCGAGTCCCCGGCCAAGGCGAAGACCATCAACAAGTACCTGGGCGACGACTTCACCGTCCTCGCCAGCTTCGGCCATATCCGCGACCTGCCGCCCAAGGACGGCTCGGTGCGGCCGGAGGAGGACTTCGCGATGGACTGGGAGCTGGGCGACCGCTCCAAGCGCCACATCGACGAGATCGCCCGGGCCGTGAAGGCCGCCGACCGCGTCTACCTCGCCACCGACCCGGACCGCGAGGGGGAGGCCATCGCCTGGCACATGAAGGAGGTCCTGGCCGAGCGCCGTCTGCTCGGCAAGGTCGACGTCAAGCGCGTCACCTTCAACGAGATCACCAAGAGCGCCGTGCTGGACGCCATCGCGGCGCCGCGCGACGTGAACCGCGAGCTGGTGGACGCCTACCTGGCCCGGCGCGCGCTGGACTACCTGGTGGGCTTCACCCTGTCGCCGGTGCTGTGGCGCAAGCTGCCGGGCTCGCGCTCGGCCGGGCGCGTGCAGTCGGTGGCCCTGCGCCTGATCTGCGAGCGCGAGGCCGAGATCGAGGTGTTCCGGCCGCAGGAATACTGGACCATCGAGGCCGCCTTCCAGACCGCCGACGGCGCCAACGTCACCGCGCGCCTGTCGCAGCTGGACGGGACGAAGCTGGAGAAGTTCACGCTGTCCGACCGCGGCGGCGCCATGGCGGCGGTGGCGCGGATCGAGCCCCTGCCCTTCCGGGTGACGCAGGTGGAGCGCCGGCAGGTCCGGCGCAACCCTTACCCGCCCTTCACCACCTCCACCCTGCAGCAGGAGGCCAGCCGCAAGCTGGGCTTCGGCGCCACCAAGACCATGCGCGTGGCCCAGAAGCTGTACGAGGGCGTGGACATCGGCGGCGAGACGGTCGGCCTCATCACCTACATGCGAACCGACGGCGTGCAGCTGAGCCAGGAGGCCATCGACGGCGCCCGCCGGCTGATCGCCTCGGCCTTCGGCAACCAGTACGTCCCGAAGACGCCGCGCATCTACAAGACCGCCGCCAAGAACGCCCAGGAGGCGCACGAGGCGATCCGCCCCACCGACATGTTCCGCCGCCCCGACCAGGTCGCCCAGTACCTGGAGAAGGACGAGCTGCGCCTGTACGAGCTGGTGTGGAAGCGCACCGTGGCGGCGCAGATGGAGAGCGCCGTGATGGACCAGGTCTCGGTCGACATCGGCTCGCCCAAGGGCGAGGCGGTGTTCCGGGCGACCGGCTCCATCGTCGTGTTCGACGGCTTCCTGAAGGTCTACCAGGAGGACCGCGACGACGCCGCGGAGGACGAGGAGCAGGAGCGCCGGCTGCCGCCCGTGAAGGAGGGCGACGACCTGAAGCGCGGGGAGATCCGCCCCGACCAGCACTTCACCCAGCCGCCGCCCCGCTACACCGAGGCCAGCCTGGTGAAGCGGCTGGAGGAGCTGGGCATCGGCCGCCCCTCCACCTACACCAGCATCCTGCAGGTGCTGCAGGAGCGGAACTACGTCCGGCTGGACAAGCGGCGCTTCGTCCCGGAGGACCGCGGCCGGCTGGTCACCACCTTCCTGGAGGAGTTCTTCAACCGCTACGTCGAGTACGGCTTCACCGCCGAGCTCGAGGGCAAGCTGGACGACATCTCCGGCGGGCGCATCTTCTGGAAGGACGTGCTGCGCGACTTCTGGCAGGCCTTCTCCAAGGCGGTGGAGGGGACCAAGGACCTCACCATCACCCAGGTGCTGACCGCGCTGGACGACACGCTGGGGCCGCACTTCTTCCCCGTGCCCGCCGACGGCAAGGGCGACCCGCGGGCGTGCCCGACCTGCGGCACCGGGCGGCTGTCGCTCAAGCTCGGCAAGAACGGCGCCTTCATCGGCTGCGGCAACTACCCCGACTGCAAGTACACCCGCCCGCTGGGCGTCGTCGGCGCCGACGGGGCGGAGGGCGAGCGCGAGCTGGGCGAGGACCCGGAGACCGGGCTCCCCGTCTCCCTCAAGCGCGGGCCCTACGGCATGTACGTGCAGCTGGGGGCGGACGGCGACAAGGCGAACAAGCCCAAGCGCGTGTCCCTGCCCCGCTCCATGCAACCGGCGGACGTGGACCTGGAGACCGCGCTCCGCCTCCTGGCCCTGCCCCGCGCCATCGGCCTCCACCCCGAGAGCGGCGTCGAGATCCAGGCCGGAATCGGCCGCTTCGGCCCCTATCTGAAGCACGGCGACGCCTACAAGAACCTCCCCCCCGACGACGACGTCCTAACCATCGGCCTCAACCGCGCCGTGGTGCTGCTGGCAGGCGTCGCGGCCCGCGCGGCGACGCCGGCGCGGGAGCTGGGCAACCACCCCAGGGACGGCAAGCCGATCACGGTCGGCAGCGGCCGCTTCGGCCCCTACGTCAAGCACGGCAAGCTGTTCGCCTCGCTCCCCAAGGGTGTGGCGGGCGAGCAGGTGACACTGGAGCAGGCGGTGGAACTGCTGGCGGCCAAGGCGGCCAAGGATGGCGGCAAGAAGGCTCCCGCTAAGGCCGATACCGCGGCCGAGGGCGAGGCGGCACCGGCGAAGAAGCCGGCGGCCAAGAAGGCCGCTGCCAAGAAGGACACGCCCAAGAAGACTGCCGCGAAGGCGCCGGCGAAGAAGGCGCCGGCCAAGAAGGTGGCCGCCGGGGACTGACCCCGGCCGCCCCGGAGGCGACCCGATGATCCTGCCCATCGCCGGCGTGCTGTCCCCGGACGCCGTATCCGCGCTGCGCGCCCGGGTGGAAGCCGCGCGCTTCCAGGATGGCGCCGCGACCGCGGGCTGGCATGCCCGCCTGGTCAAGCGCAACGCCCAGGTCGCGCCCGACGAGCCTGCGCTGGCCGCGCTGAAGGCAGAGGTGGAGGCGGCGCTCCGCGCCCATCCCGTCGTCGCCATGGCGGCACGCCCGAAGCGCTTCGGCCCGGTCCTGTTCAGCCGCTACGAGGCCGGCCAGGAATATGGCAGCCATGTCGACGACGCCCTGATGGGCGGCGTGCGGACCGACCTGTCCTTCACCCTGTTCCTGTCGGAGCCCGAGAGCTACCAGGGCGGCGAGCTGGTCATGGAGACGCCGGCCGGCGACCTCGCCTTCAAGCTGCCGGCGGGCGGCATGATCCTCTATCCCTCCACCACGCTGCACCGGGTGGAGACGGTCACCGCGGGCGTGCGCCTCTGCGCCGTCGGCTGGATCCGCAGCCACGTCCGCGACGCCGCCGAGCGTGAGCTCCTGTTCGACCTGGAGACGGCCCGCCAGGGCGTCTTCCGCGGCCAGGGCAAGACGGCCGAGTTCGACCTGCTCTCCAAGTGCCTGTCGAACCTGTTGCGCAAATGGGCCGAGGACTGACGCAGGTCGGCCGTTCGCCGGGCGCCTCTTGTGAAACGCGCCGGCTTTCCCCATTCTCTCCCGTTGACCCACCGAACTGATTACCGCCCCCGGCTGTCGGCCGTGGTCGGAACGGCAATGACGAGCGAGTACCAGCCTTGAAAGCCATCATTCTCAGCGCCGGCCAGGGCAAGCGCCTGCTGCCCCTCACCGAATCGCGGCCGAAGTGCCTCATCCCGCTGGCCGGGATCACCCTGCTGGAATGGCAGATCCGGGGCCTCGCCGCCAACGGCGTCAGCGAGGCGGTGGTGGTCGTCGGCTTCGCCGCCGAGGAGGTGGAGAAGGCCGTGCGGGCCATGCAGGTGCCCGGCATCAAGGTACGCACGCTGCTGAACCCGTTCTATACAGTCGCCGACAACCTCGGCAGCTGCTTTATCGCCCGTCATGAGATGCAGGGCGACTTCATGATCGTCAACGGCGACACGCTGTTCGAGCCGGCGGTGCTGGAGCGGGTCCTGCGCGAGGCGACGGCACCCATCACCGTCACCATCGACCGCAAGGACCGCTACGACGCCGACGACATGAAGGTGCAGACGAAGGACGGTCGCCTACTCGCCATCGGCAAGACCCTTCCGCTCGACATTGTCGACGGTGAGTCAATCGGCATGCTGAAGTTCACGCCCGAAGGCGGCGCCACCTTCCGGGCAGAGGTCGAGAACGCCCTGCGCAGCCTGGAAGGGCTGAAGCGGTGGTACCTCTCCGTCATCCACACCATCGCCCAGGGCAGCGAGGTCGGCACCGTCTCCATCCAGGGCCTGGAGTGGGGCGAGGTGGACTTCCCCGCCGACGTCTCCCGGGCGGAGCAGCTGGCCCAGGGCTGGCAGGCCCGCGGGGTGACCGCCGCGGCCGGCTGAGGCTCCCCCTTGATACGCCAAGCGGAGTTCGGGGATGCCGCCGCCATCGCGGCCGTCCACGTCGCCTCTTGGCGGGAGACCTATGGCGGGCTGTTGCACGACGTGGTGCTGGCCGCCCAGTCGGTGGAGGAGCGCACGGCCCGCTGGCACCAAATCCTCCGCTCCCCGGACAGGGCGTGCGACAACTTCGTCGCGCTGGCAGAAGGTGGGATCGTCGGCTTCGCCAGCAGCGGCCCGTGCCGCGGGGCCGGTCTTCCGGCCGATAGTGAGATCTACGCCATCTACCTGCTGCGCCGTGCCCAAGGACTCGGCCTCGGCCGCCGGCTTCTGGAGCACTGCATGGACGCGCTTTGGACCCATGGCCATCGCTCGGCCGGCCTCTGGGTCCTGGAGGAGAACCGCGGTACCCGCGGCTTCTATGAAGCCATGGGCGGCGTCCCCCGCGGCACCAAGGTGGAGGACGGCCTGCCGTACCGGGCCTACCTGTGGACAGATGCCGGCATCCGGCGCCGCCGGACCTCGCCCTGACGGACCGGCATTTCCCATCGCACGCGGCTGCCGTTGACTGGTACCGTCGCAGCAGCGGGAGGCCGGACGATGGACATCGAGGATTATGCAGCGTGGGCGGCCGCCCTGTCGGGCGTGTCGCCGGGCGGGTGCTCCGACCGGGAGCGGCTGTCCTATCTCGGGCTTGGGCTGGCGGGCGAGGCCGGCGAGGTCGCGGACCACGTCAAGAAGCTGCTGCGCGACGGGGATACGGCTTGGCGGCCCGAACAGGTCGCCGACGAGCTCGGCGACGTCGCCTACTACTGGGCGGCCCTCTGCGTCGCCGTCGGCCGCTCCCCCGCCGAGGTGCTGGCCGCGAGCCACGCGAAGATCACCGCCAAGGTCGCGGCGGCGCGGCGCCTGCCGGAAACCTGATTCCGACGGATGCCGCCGGTCAGGCGGACGGCAGGGCCGCCCGCCTGCGCAGGATCACCTCAGCCAGTTCCAGGTCGGCCGGCTTGTCCACGTCGATGGCCGCCTCGGCGAAGGGCATGTCGACCCAGCCGATGCGCGCCTCCGTAAGCTCCTCCAGCCGCTCCACCACGGCCGCGAAGGTCAGGCGCCCGGCGGCGAAGCGCAGCACGTGCCAGAGGCCCAGCAGCCGGATCATCTTCAGGGGCTGCTTGCGGTTCTGCTCCACCGCGCGCCAGAACTCCGCCACCCCCTTGGCGTGGGGCGTGCGGAAGGCGAACAGGTTGCAGCCGCTGGCGGTCAGGTCGGGGAAGCGCAGGTAGGTGCGCTGTGTCTCGGGATAGGCCGCGCGGATGGTCTCCGCCCGGGCCAGCCCCGCCGCGAC
Source organism: Azospirillaceae bacterium (assembly GCA_035627915.1). Classification (GTDB taxonomy): domain Bacteria; phylum Pseudomonadota; class Alphaproteobacteria; order Azospirillales; family Azospirillaceae; genus DASPKT01. The sequence continues at coordinate 7,975 of DASPKT010000433.1, read as the reverse complement.
GTCGGCGTCGGGCGGCAAATTGTACAGGAAGTGCTCCACCATCGCCGGCGTCAGCAGCGCGTGGTCGGCCGTGGTCACGAACAGGGGCGTACCGCAGGTGGCGAGCGTCGCCAGCACGCTGCGCGCAGGCGACCCGGCCGCCGGCAGCACCCTCACCCGCCCGGAGGCGAGGTGCGCCGCCATACCCGGCAGCCCCTCCACCAGTTCCGGCCGCTCGATGGAGACGCCGATGCAGCCGACGCCGCGGCTGGCCAGGAGCGTCTCCAGTACGCGCGCCAGCATCGGCGTCCCCGCGACCGGGACGACGGCCTTGTGCGAGAGGCCGGCATGCTTGGCGACCGGGTCCTCGGCCCCGCGGCTGCCGGCCAGGACCAGGGTCGTGATGCCGCCCGTCACGGCAGCGCCTTGCCGTAGATGCGGTAGGTCTTGTAGCCGCGGCTCTCGATCGCCTCGATCATGGCGCGCATGGGCTTGTTGTCCTCCAGGATCCAGCTCAGCTCGATCTGGCGGTAGCCGCGCTCCAGCGCGCCCCGGCGCATGCCGTCGACGATCAGGAAGGGCATGACGGCGCCCAGCCACTTGCCGGCGTACTTTCGCCGCACACCCATCAGCGGCACGCGGGCGGTCTTCAGCCCCTTCACTTTCAGGCGCCACAGCAGCTTGGCCCATCCGAAGGGCAGCAGGTGGCCCCCGAGGTCGCGGATCGCCTCGTTGATGTTGGGCAGGCAGACGCCGAAGGCCGCCGGCTCGCCTTCCACCTCCACGAACCAGACCAGCCGCTCGTCGATCAGCGGCTTCATGGCGTTCGCCATGTGCTGGATTTCCGCCTCGGTCAGCGGCACGAAGCCCCAGTTGCCGGCCCAGGCGTCGTTGAAAACCTCCGTCAGGGCGCGGATGTCCTCCGCGTAGCGCTTCATCGACAGGGTGCGGAGGGTGACGCCCTCGGGAAGCCGGCGCTTCAGCATGGCCCGCGGGCCGGGGGGCAGTTCCTTCGCGATGTCGTAGAGATAGGCGATGACGTCCTTCTCCTTGCCGTATCCCTGCTCTTCCAGGCGGCGGGACACGTAGGGACGGTCATGGCCCATCAGCAGCATGGGCGGCTTCTCGAACCCCTCGACCAGCACCCCCATCTCCTCGTTGATGGACAGGTTGAAGGGCCCCAGGACGCGCCGCATGCCGCGCGCGCGCAGCCAGTCCTCCGCCGTGCCCAGCAGCGCCGCGAAGACTGCCGGGTCGTCCTCGGCCGCCAGCATGCCGAAATGGCCGGTCTGGTCCTTGTGCGCCTCCAGCGACAGCCGGTCGACCTGGGCGCTGATGCGGCCCACGTCGCGCCCGCCGCGCCGGGCAATCCACATCTGGACCTCGGCGTGCTGGAAATAGGGGTTCTTGGCCGGCGACAGGGCCTCGTGCCGCTCCATCAGCAGGGGCGGCACCCAGTTCGGGTCGTCGGCGTGCAGCGCGAAGGGCACCCGGATGAAGCGGTCGAGATCGGCCTTGCCGGAAACCGGCACGATCTCGATGTCCGGGTCGAGGGCCGCCCGCGGCGCCAGCTCCGCAGCGCTCACGACGCTTCCGCCGCCTGGGTGGCGTCGGCGTTGCGCGGCTCCCGGGCGCCGGGCGGCCGGTCGCGCGGGGGCGCGCCGGTCAGTTCCTGGACCCAGGGATAGCGCTTGGCCTCCTCCACATCGTAGCCCAGGTTGAAGACGTGCGGGCTACGCGGGCGCTGGCGCACCTCACCGTAGTAGCTGCGGAACAGCCGGTCCGGGAAGAAGCTGACGATGCCGTAGTTGCCGTCCTCGTTATGGAAGTGGTGGGCCATGTGAAGCTGCTTGATGCGCTTCAGCCATTCCGACTTCGGCCTGTAGTTCAGGTGCTGAATGCAGTGGCAGAACTCGTAGAAGCAGGTCGTGCCCAGCCCGACCGACAGCGCCGCCAGGGCCCCCGGCACGCCGTCGATCAGCCAGCCGACCGGCAGGGTGACGCCGGCGATGGTCGGCAGGGTGTTGACCAGCGAGCCGAACAGGACTTCCAGCTTGTGCGGGTCCTGGTGATGGTCGAAGTGGACCCGCTTCCACATGGCGGCCGACCACTTCATCTTGTAGAGCCAGCGGCCGTGCAGGATGTAGCGGTGGATCAGGTACCAGGCAACCGGGTAGATGGCGGTCGCCAGCAGGCCGGCCAGCGCGATGCCGGTCCAGCCCTCGGCCAGCCACAGGGCGCCGATGCCGCTGGCGACCGTCAGGGCCGCATAGACCACGATCGCCGGATAGGTCCAGTAGGCGACCCACAGCTCCCTCAGGTTCATGCGCCCGAGATCGTAGCTGCGTCCGCGCCAGGTATCGCCCCACATGCCCATCGCACCCGAAAAGACTGTCCTCCGCCCCTGCGGCGGAACCGTCAGAAGCTAGGACTACCCCGCCCGCGCTTCAAGGCTGGATCGGGCATGGCAGGCCGTTCCCCGGCGATGGGCGCCGGGTGAGGCACCGGGGACACGGCGGCACGCCCTGCCCTACCCCGCCATCTCCGCCGGCGGCTTGGCGATCAGCCAGGCCGTGCGGCCGGCGTGCCAGGCCATGGTCAGTCCCTGCCAGGCGACGACGACCAGGAAGGCCGCCTCCGGCCGGTCCAAAGCCAGCCCCGCCGTGAAGATGACCAGGTTGACGTTGCGCCGGGCGATCCAGGTGCGCACGGCCGCGTCCAGGGAGGTGACCGCGTGGAGCCCGCGCTTGAAGCGGGCCTTGGCGATGCCCAGCACGATGCGGTCGGCGACGTAGAAGGCCACCAGCCACAACCCCGCCGTCCACAGCGCGTAGTCGGCCCCCCTGGTCGCGATCAGCCCCGAAGCCCAGCCCAGGTACCAGAGCGGCGGGTGGACGATGTCCAGCCCATGGTCGAGGAAGTTCCCGAAGGCGCTGTCGGTCAGGGTCAGGCGCGCGACCTTGCCGTCCACACTGTCCAGCACGGTCATGGCGAAGGCCATGGCGAGGCCGGACCAGAAATGGCCGTACATGAACAGCGGCACCGCCGCGAAGGTCAGCACCGTGGACAGGATGGTGATGGTGTTCGGGTGGATGCGGTAGCGGGTGCAGAGCTTCACCAGCTGCCAGACCAGCGGCGGGTAGACCCACTTGGTCAGGAAGTCGGTGGAGCCCTTGTAGTTCGACCGAAACATCCAGTATTCGCGGTCGGCCTTCACCGTTTCGTCCGGCACCGCGAACAGCCAGAAGGGCAGCGAGCGCCGCAGGTTGGTGATGAAGCTGGGGAAATCCTCGGGCATCAGCTCCGCCGCGACACCGGAGGCGGACAGCCGGTCCGCGAGCGCCAGCACGCCGTCTCCCTGCCCGAGTTGCCCGGCGGCATCCGGGTTCAGCCGGAGCGCGGCGGCACGCTCGCGCCCCTCCCCGCCGAAGGCGACGACGGATCGTCCCTCCTCGGCCAAGTAGGCGATCAGCCGCGGGTCGACGGCGGCGGCGCCGTCCAGCACCATGACAGGCCCCTCGCCCTCCGCCAGGAAGCGGGCCAGCCGCTCCGCCGTGGTACCGGCCTCCGCACGGCCCTCCACGGCGACGCCGTCATGCACCGGAACCCTTACGGTCGGGCCGGACAGCACGACGAGCCCGGGACGGTCCTTCAGCTTCGACAGCGCCCGCAGGTGCCGCTCCACGGGGGAGAGGCCGAACAGGCCGAGCGCCCCTTCCACGTTCGCCGTATCGATCCAGATCCGCATCATCCCTCGACATGCACGAGTATCGCGCCGCCGATGCTGGCGAACAGCACCGTGGGCGCCCAGGCGGCGAGTGCCGCCGGCAGGGCGCCTGCCTCGCCCAGCGCGGCCAGCATCCCGTCCGCCAGCAGGTAGCACAGCCCGATGACCACGCCCACCGCCAAGCCCTTGGACAGCGTGCCGCCGCGCCGCATCCCGTGCGCGACCGGGGCGGACAACAGCAGCATGATCAGGCTAGCAAGCGGGCCGGCATAGGTCTCGTGCAGGCGGGTCCGGTAGTAGGCGGGGCTGTTGGCGCCGGCCCACTCCCCCGACAGGATGGTGCGCAGGCGCATCGCCGGGATGCGCTCGGTCGGCGCGGCCACCTCCACGACGTTGGTCGGGTGCAGCCCGACCTCCCACGGCATGGCGTCCAGCACCTGCACGTCGCCCACGGCGCCGGGCTTCAGCACCAGCCGCCGCACGCCGTGCAGCATCCAGGCGCCGTCGGCATAGGTCGCGCGCTCGGCCGTGACGCGCTCGGTCACGCGTCCCTCGGTGTCGCGCGGGAAAAGCTCCACCCGGTCCAGCACGCGGCCCTTCTCCAGGACCCTGCCGACCGAGACGACGGTGGCGCCGGCGCGCAGCCAGACGGTCTTCTCCTCCCTCGCCTCCTCGCCGGGCGGCGCCCCCTCCTGCCACCAGGTGAGGAAGGCCCGCTCCGCCCTAGGCGCCACCTGGTCGCTGAGGACGAAATGGAAGACGGAGACAGCCAGCGCCGCGGGCGTCAGCACGAGCAGCAGCCGGTAGGGCGTCATGCCCGCCGACTTCAGGGCCACGATCTCATTGTTCTGGGCCAGCCCCAGCAGGGTGGCGAGCGAGCCGATCAGCACCGCCAGCGGTACCAGCCGCTCCACGATGACAGGCAGGCGCAGCAGGGCGTACCAGGCGATGTCGCCGACCCCGCCGCCGCGCTCCAGTACCTGGCTGGCGGCGTCCAGCAGGTCGAGAAGCTGCAGCAGGGCGGTGAAGGCCAGCAGGGCCGCGAGGAAGCGGGTGAGGAACGCCTTGGAGAGATAGCGGACGAGGATCACGTCTTCCTCCGCCACCGCGGGAGCACGCGGAGCGCCCCCTGGAACATGTGGTCCACCACCTCCAGCGCGCGGGTGAAGGGGTTCTCGCCCGGCCGGGCCTGCGCCCGGCGGAAGACCCAGATCGCCAGCGCCGCGAACAGCACGAAGGGCACCCAGACGCCGTAGGCCGGGTTGGCGCGGCCGAGATCGGCCAGGCTTTCCCCCATCTGGATGGAATGGTGGTAGACGACCAGGATCACCGCCGCCAGCGCCACCCCCTGCCCGCGGCGCGACCGCTTGGCCGCCATGCCCATCGGCACCGCCAGCAGCGGCAGCAGCGGCAGGCTTAGCGCGCGCACCAGCCGGGCATGGAACTCGGCCGACAGGCGGCTGTCCGGTATCAGGGATGCCGGATCGTTCCGCTCCCGCAACAGTTCAGGCAGCGTCAGCTCCCGCTCGCTGTTGCCGCGGGGGCGGTAGGGCGGCGCCTGGAGCGTGAACTCCCGGTCCAGGGTGAGCGTGCCGAACCGCAGCACCTGCGCGCCGCCGTCGGCGCCGGTCCGCACCTGCACCCCGTCCTGCAGCGTCAGCAGCAGGCGGCTCATGTCGTCGTTCACCCCTACCCGGCCGCGGGCGGCGGAGGTCACCCATTCCTCCTCCCCGCGCTTCTGGTGGACGAACACGCCCTCCAGCTGCCGTCCGGTGGGATCGACATGGTCGGCGGAGATGGTCACCCCCTCGCCCGCATCGATGAAGGACACCTCGGTCACGGTGGCGTCCCAGGCGGCGTTGGTGACGAAATGGTACAGCGCCCGGTAGCCGTAGCGGCTGTAGGGCTGGATGAAGCCGAACAGGGCGACGCTGAACACGGCCAGCCCCAGGCCCAGCCACAGGAAGGGACGGGCGATCCGCTGGATCGACAGGCCGCTGGATTGCAGCGCGTCCAGCTCGTTGTCGTCGCCGAACTTGGCGACGACGATGAAGATGCTGATGAAGAACGCCGCCGGCAGCGCCAGCCCAAGATAGTGAGGGACCAGGTTGGCGGCCATGCGGATGATGATGTCGAAGGCGCCGCCACGGTGCGCCAGCAGGTCGAACAGCCGCAGCAGGCGCTCCAGCAGCAGTGCCACCAGCACCACGGCCAGGGACGCCAGCAGCGGCTTCGCCGTCTCCGCCAGGATGTAGCGGTCGATCAGCCGGGTGCCGAAGGGCACGCCGGGCCGGACCCGCTCAGCGATGCTCATCAGCCGGTGGCCCCCGGCCAGTGAGCCTTCAGCTGCTGGACCAGCGCCTGCAGGTCCTCCTCCGGCAGGGCCGTGGCGTTCGCCAGGTTCGGCGGACCGGGCCAAGCCGTGTCCGGGAAAATCCGTCCGCGGAACTCGCGCTCCCCCTCGTAGCGGGGGATGACGTGGAAGTGGACGTCGGGGTCCACCATCATCAGCATCAGGTAGTTGATGCGCTGGTAGCCGACGAATTCGCCCAGCATGTGCTCCACCGCCTGCACGACGGGCTGGAGGCCGGCGAAGGCCGCGGGGCTGACCTGCCCGAAGGCGGTGACCGGATCGCGGCACACCAGCACCAGCGAGCCCAGCGTCACCTGCTGCGGGCGCACCAGCACGCTCCAGGTGGGCGTCCCGGCGACCAGCGTGTCGGGATAGCCGAACTTCAGCAGGGTTGGATTGCTCATGGGCTCCGGTCTCGCGGTTCCGGCCGAAAAAGGATGTGACGGCCGCCACAGAATCTTAGGGGTGTCCGTACTAGTCTAGAGATATGCCGCGGGCCAAGCAAACCGCTCGCAGCCCCTCAACGACACCACCGGCCATGCGTTACGCCCTGACCTTCCTCGCCTTCCTCCTCGCAGCCTCTCCCGCGGCCGCTGCCGATGCCGGCTGCCCGGACGGCGACGTGCGCCTGCAGGTCACCGTCAAGGGCGTCAAGAAGCCGAAAGGCGAGGTCGTCGTGACCGTCTACCCCGACGACGCCCAGCGCTTCCTCGCCAAGGGCGGCAAGGTCGCGCGCGTCCGCGTCCTGGCGACGGCGCCGGACACCAGGGTCTGCCTGCCCGTCCCCGCCTCCGGCCGCTACGCCGTCGCCGTCTACCACGACGAGAACGGCAACCGGAAGTTCGACCGGACCATGGTGGGCCTGCCGGACGAGGGCTATGCCTTCTCCAACGACGCCGACACCACGCTGGGGCTGCCGAAGTTCGAGGCGGTGCTGTTCCAGGCCGCCGCCGGCGACAACGACCTGACCGTCACGATGCGGTACTGACGGCGGCCGGGGCATCCACGGCCGGCACCTCCACCGTGTAGCGTCCCGCCGTCGCATACCCCTCGGGCGTCCACTCCCGCGCGGTGACCTCCAGCCGCCAGGCGTCGCCCGCCCGCTCCACCGCATAGAGATGCCATCGCGCCGTGTCGCCCTTCGACGAGGGCGCGGCGGAGGCCGACGGCACCGCCAACGCGGGGATGGAGGCGGCGGGGCCCTTGATGGAAGTCAGGCGGGCGCAGTGGGTGTGGCCGTGCAGCACCAACTCCGCCCCGACCCGCCCCAGCATCGCCTGGAAGGCGTGGCGGTCGGTCAGCGCCTTGCGCTCTCCCCCATGCTTCTGGCCCCAGTGCGCCTCGACCGGCGGATGATGGAGCAGGACGACTCGGTAGAGGCCGCGCCGCCCCAGGTCAGCCAGCACCGACTCGGCGCGGGCCAGCTGCGCTTCCCCCAGCCGGCCGGTGGCCAGCAGCGGCAGGGTCGGCACCGCGGTCGACAGCCCGACGAAGGCGACCGGTCCGCGCACCCGAACCGCGGGGAACAGCGACTCGGGCCCCTCCCCGCCCTCTGCCGGAAGGCATCCGTCACCCGCTATCCAGTCGCGCCAGAGACCCAGGCCCTCGGCCCAGGGGAAGGTGACCGTGGCGTCGTGGTTGCCGGGGATCAGCGTCACGTCCGCCGGCGCCCCGACCGTCTCCAGCCAGTCCCGGGCACGCACGAACTCGTCGGGCAGCGCGATGTTCACGAGGTCGCCGGTGACGACGCGGTGGTCGGGCGCGTGCGCCTGGATGTCGGCCAGCATGGCGGCCAGCACGTCGGGCCGGTGGATGCGGTGGCGCTTGCGCCGCCAGGACAGGTAGCCCAGCAGCCGCTTGGACGCGAGCAACCCCAGCGCCGGCCGGCCGGCGGCCAGCGGCAGGTGCGGATCGGA
>DASPKT010000432.1:0-12632 GCA_035627915.1 Azospirillaceae bacterium | reverse complement strand
CTCGGTCTCGTGGCCGCTCTCCTGGAAGCGCTCCAGCACCTGCAGCCGGCCGCCCTGGCGGCGGTCGCGCATCATCACGTGGATGGCGCCGCAGCCCAGCTCGCGGGCTAGCTCCTCCATCGCCGCCATCAGCCGGTCGGCCGTCGCGGCGGGGTCGAACATGTCGAGCGCCACGAAGTTCTCCACCTGCAGCACCCGGCCGTGGCAGAGGCTGGGCACCACCATGTAGCAGAACAGCCCGTGGATGTAGCCCCGGCCCAGCTGGGCGGTGACGATGCCGCCGCGGCGGCGGGCGGCGGCGCCGCTGCCCACCAGCTCGGCTGCGAAGCCGCGCCAGCGGGCGATGTCGAGGCCGGGGACGCAGGACTGGACGACCGGGAAGGCCTGGTCGATCTGCCGGGCGTCGATGGTCTTCGCGACGTAGCGGTCGGGCATGGCGGTTCCACCGGTTGGGACGGTGCCAACGATGCCCATCGTTCCGCCTGCCGGCGTTGACATGAATCAAACATCGCGGCGAACCAATCGTTCGCGCCGTTTCCCATGTCGCCAGCCAGCGCGACGAAGTGTAGCATCCACTTCCGGCCGCGACAGGACCAATGTTCGGGCGACGGTATTCGCCGCTCAACATGGTTCGGCGGCGATACCATTTGGACCTCGCACGGTGCCGGCCGGCAAAGGCTGGCGCCGGGCAAGGTTCGCCGACAACTGGAGCGCCGGCGGGCGCAGACTGGAGCAGGTCATGCCTCCCCACGAGACGGGACGCCTCCGCGACGGCGCGGCCGGGGCCGAGATGCACCCCTGCGGGGCCTGCACCATCCGCCCGCTGACCGTCTGCGCGGCGCTGGAGGCGGAGGAGCTGCGGCGCCTCGCCGACATCCTGCAGACCCAGCGATTCGAGGCGGGCCAGACCCTGTTCTCCGAGGGCGACCCGGCCGACATCCTCTACAACGTCACCTCGGGCACGGTGAAGCTGTACAAGCTGATGCCCGACGGCCGCCGGCAGATCACCGGCTTCCTGCTGCCCGGCGACTTCGTCGGGCTGTCGGTGGACGACACCTACGCCTACACGGCCGAGGCGGTGACCCAGAGCATGCTCTGCCGCTTCCCCCGCCGGAAGATGGAGGCGCTGCTGGAGGAGTTCCCCAAGATGCAGCGCCGGCTCTTCTCCATGGCGTCGAACGAGCTGGCGGCGGCGCAGGACCAGATGCTGCTGCTGGGCCGCAAGACCGCGAAGGAGAAGATCTGCTCCTTCCTGCACCTGCTGTCCCAGCGCGCCGCCCGCCGCGGCCACAAGGAGAACCCGGTCCACGTGCCGATGAGCCGGGCCGACATCGCGGACTACCTGGGCCTGACCACCGAGACGGTCAGCCGCACCTTCACCCAGCTGAAGACCGCCCGGGTCATCTCCCTGCTGGAGGGCAACAAGGTCCAGATCACCGACATGGACCAGCTGCTGGACATCGCCGAGGGGGCGTGAGGGCCGGGGCGGTTCGCCGGCAGCGGGTGCGGGGTGCGGCCTTCGACAGGCTCAGGCTGAGGGGCGTTCAGATGCTCCCTGGGGAGGTTGCCGCTGCCCGGGGCGCTGGACGGCCTGGCATCCCCCGCTCCTCATGCTGAACCTGTCGAAGCACGCACCGCTTCGCCGCCTCCCCCCTCAGAACTGCACGAACGGGTTAAGCAGCCGCCCCACCGGCCCGGTCAGGCGCAGGGGCGCGTCGGTGACCGCCAGGCAGAGGCAGTCCGGGCCATCGTCGGCGACGGGGCGGTGGTCGATGGCGGCGTCGGTGGCGATGAAGTCGCCGCGCAGGTAATGCCCCAGCGCGTCGCTGAAGCCGCCGGCCAGCACCAGCGTGTACTCGTTGCCGGCATGGGTGTGGCGCGGCATGGCGGTGCCGGCGCGGATGCGCATGAGCCGGACCTTGTCGCGCCCGCAGTCGACCAGCGCCTCCTCCAGCCCGCGCATGACCCGGCGCCAGCCGATGCGGCCTACGTCGCCGCCGAGGTAGGAGCGCAGCGGCTCCGGCAGCACGGCGGATGCGGGGTGCGGCGCGGGTCGGCGCGGCGCCGCCGGGGCGGGCGCGTCCAGCCGGGCCAGCACGCCCTCCAGCAGGTCCATGTCGGGCTCCCCGTCCGGCATCCCTTCCAGCAGCGCGCCGCCGACCGCCTCCAGCCGGGCGACCTCGGCCCGGCAGGCGGGGCAGAGCGCCAGGTGGGTCGCCACGATGAGGCCCACGGCCTCCGACAGGGCGCCGGCGGCATAGTCCATCAGGACCGCCTCGCCGGGGTGGTGCAGGGGCGGCACGGCGGCCGGGGCCCGGTTCGACGCCTGGGTCATCTCTCCTCTCCCATCGCCCTGCGCAGGCGCTCCAGGGCCAGGCGCAGGCGCGACTTCACTGTTCCCAGCGGCAGGCCGCGCTCGGCGGCGATGACGCTGTGGGGCTTGTCCTCGAAATAGGCCATGCGCAGCAGCTCCGCCTGTTCCGGCGGCAGCTCCGCGATGGCCCCGTGCAGGCGGCGCTGGTCCTGGCCGGCCTCGATCAGCCGGTCGGCGGCCTCGGGCGCCGCGGGCACCAGGGCCGGGTCGTCCGGGTCGATCTCCGGCCGCGCCTCGCGCCGGATCATGTCGATGCGCCGGTTGCGGGCGATGGTGAAGACCCAGGTGGCGGCGGAGGCGAGCGACGGGTCGAAGCTGTCGGCCCGCCGCCAGATCGTCACCATCACCTCCTGCACCACCTCGTCGGCGGCGCCGGGGGCGGCCCCCTGGCGCATCAGGTAGGACTTCAGGCGCGGGGCGAAGTGCCGGAACAGGGCGACGAACGCCTCCCTGTCGCGGTCACGGCCCACTTGCACGACCAGGGCGTCCAGCCGCGCCGCCTCGGCTGCGGCGTCCGTCGTCCGCGTCCCGCCCGCCGGCCCGGAGGGCCGCCCTGTTCCGCCCGAGGCCCCGGAGGGCCGCCCCGTCCCGCACACGGGACCGGAACGCCCGCGGGGATGGTCCCCGCCGGCGGCCGCGCGCTCCCGCATGTCGACATCGATCTCCATGATGCCGCTTACGGACGGGGTAGGCTCCCGGATCACCGGGCCCGACGCTTTTTTTTCACACGATCGGCGCCGGGGCGGATTAGGGTAGGCGGCCCGGGAGGAACAAGACAAAGCGCAGCAATGCGGCACCGGCCGACATCCCCGATACCGACCGCGGCCCTGGCGGTCCTGCTCGCCCTGGCCGCCGGCGCGCCGCCCGCCGCTGCGGCGGAGCCCCGGCTCATCGGCAGCTTCCGCGACTGGGACGCCTACCGGGTGGAGGAGGAGACCGGCCCGGTCTGCTTCATGTCCAGCATGCCGAAGAAGCAGGAGGGCGACTTCTCCCGCCGCGGCGACGTCTTCGCGCTGGTGACCCACCGCCCCTCCGACCGCAGCTGGAACGTGGTCAGCTTCGTCGCCGGCTACAGCTACGCCGCCGACACCGAGGTGTCGGTCAAGGTGGGCAGCCAGGAGTTCCGCCTGTTCACCGACGGCGACACCGCCTGGACCCGCGACGACGGCGCCGACCGGTCCCTGGTCCAGGCGATCCGGCAGGCCGCCAGCATGGTGGTGCGCGGCACCTCCTCGCGCGGGACGCGGACGGTGGACACCTACAGCCTCGCCGGCTCGTCCGCCGCCTTCCAGGCGATCAGCCAGGCCTGCGGGGCGGAGCGGGGCTGACGCGCAACCCCGCCCCCCGCATCCGGCCTTTGACTCGGGGCGCAAACTGCCCCATCTACCGGCCCATGGGCATCGAAAGTCATTCCAAGGAATTCGCGCCGCCGCCCCCGCGGGCCGACGGGCGCGCCAATCTCGTGGGGCTGAGCCGCGAGGAGCTGGAGGCCGCCGTCGTCGAGGGCGGGCTGGAGAAGTTCCGCGCCCGCCAGCTCTGGCACTGGATCTACCACCGCGGCGAGACCGACTTCGCGAAGATGACCACGCTGGCCAAGCCGGTGCGGGAGAAGCTGGCGGAGCTCTACGTCGTCGACCGGCCGCAGGCGGTGCGCGACCTGAAGAGCACCGACGGCACCCGCAAGTGGCTGGCCCGCATGCATGACGGGCAGGAGATCGAGGCCGTCCACATCCCCGAGGAGGACCGCGGCACGCTGTGCGTCTCCTCCCAGGTGGGCTGCACGCTGACCTGCCGCTTCTGCCACACCGGCACGCAGCGCCTGGTGCGCAACCTGACCGCGGACGAGATCGTCGGGCAGGTCATGCTGGCGCGCGACCACCTGAACGAATGGCCCTCGCCGCCCGACGGGCGCATGCTCAGCAACATCGTCATGATGGGCATGGGCGAGCCGCTCTACAACTACGCCAACGTCGCCAAGGCGCTGAAGATCGTCATGGACGGCGAGGGGATCGCCATCTCCAAGCGGCGCATCACGCTCTCCACCTCGGGCGTGGTGCCGATGATGAGGCAGTGCGGGGCGGAGCTGGGCGTCAACCTGGCGGTCAGCCTGCACGCGGTGAACGACGAGCTGCGCGACCGCATCGTCCCCATCAACCGCAAGTACCCCATCCGCGAGCTGCTGGACGCCTGCCGCAACTATCCCGGCCTGTCCAACGCGCGCCGCATCACCTTCGAGTACGTGATGCTGAAGGGCGTCAACGACAGCCTGGCCGACGCGCGCGAGCTGGTGCGGCTGCTGCGCGGCATCCCGGCCAAGATCAACCTGGTCCCGTTCAACGCCTGGCCGGGCTCGCCCTTCGAATGCTCCGACGACGAGCAGATCGAGAAGTTCGGCGACTACATCAACGCCGCCGGCTACGCCTCGCCGGTGCGCCGGCCGCGCGGGCGCGACATCCTGGCCGCCTGCGGCCAGCTGAAGAGCGAGAGCGTGCGCCCCAGCGCCGCCCAGCGCATGGCCTAGCTTGAGGCGCACAAGGCGCTGCAGGCCGAGTACGCCGCCCGCGTGGCGGAGAAGGAAGCCGAGCTGTCGCTATGAGGGCCGCCGGGGTTGGAGCCGGCCGGGCGCCTCAGCGCGCCCGGGTCAGGATCGGCACCGGCATGCCCTCGTCGATGGGGACGTAGTCCGGCGTCGGGAAGACGTTCCAGGCGTGCACCACCCGATCCAGCCGCGGCCGGAACACCAGGCCCGGGCGCAGGCCCCAGCGGCCGTGGGCGAAGAACAGCGGCACCATCGCCACCCGCTCCGCCATCAGGGCCTCCGCCCGCCGCATCAGCGCCCGCCGCTCCGCCGAGGCGGGCAGGCGCGCGGCGTCGGCCAGCAGCGCGTCCAGCTCCGGCAGGTCGCCATGGCCGTCCTCCGCCGTACCGCGGACTCGGACCAGGCCGCGCATCGCCCGGGGCTCGTCCAGCGGGCTCATCATCCAGCCCTTGATCGACATGTCGTACTCGCCCCGGTCGATGCGGGCGGACGCCGTGGCGCTGTCGGAGGCGGCGACCGACACCTTCACGCCGATGCGGTCGAAGGCGTAGGCCACGACCTCCGCCACCCGCGCCAGGCTGCCGGGCACCACCAGCCTCGCCTCGAACCCGTCGGGCAGGCCGGCCTCGGCCAGCAGGCGGCGCGCCTCCGCCACGTCCATCATCGGCATCAGGCCCTGCACCGGCCCCACCCCGGGGGTGGAGGGGAGCAGCGGCGATTCCGTCGGCGTGCCGAAGCCGCCCAGCGCCCGCTCCACCACCAGCCGGCGGTCCAGCACGCCGGCCAGGGCGCGGCGCACCCGCTCGTCGGCCAGCGGCCCGGTCGCGGCGCGGTTGAACTGGAGGTAGACCAGCGTGTTGGACGGGGCGGACGCGACGTGCATCCCGCGCTGGCGCAGATAGTCGGCGGCGCTGGGCAGCACCGCGTCGATCAGGTCGACGCTGCCCTCCAGAAGCGCCCGCATCTGCTCCTGCGCCGGCATGGGGCGGAACTCCACCCGGTCCCAGGGCGGCCGCGGGCCCCAGTAGAGGTCGTTGCGCACCATCACCGCACCGCCCGCGCCGAAGGAGAGCAGCCGGTAGGGCCCGGCGCCGACCGACAGCCGCCCCTCGTCGAAGTCGGCGCTGGCGGGCATCGGGTCGACGGCGCAGCCGCCCTTGCCGTCGAAGACGGGCTCGGCCTCCGGCGGGGCGGCGATGATGGGGACGGTGGTGGCGGCGTCCGGCAGGGCCGGCACCGCGTGGTGGAAGCGCAGCAGCACCGTGCGCGCGTCCACCGGTTCCACCGCCGCCAGGTCGGCGACGGCCGGGGCCATGCTGTCGGGGTCGGCGGCGACGTTCAGCACCCGGCAGAAGCTGTAGGCGACGTCGGCGGCGTCCAGCGCGCTGCCGTCCTGGAAGACGACGCCCTGGCGCAGCGTGAAGCGCCAGGCCCCGTCGCCCGCCGCCTCCCACCGCTCCGCCAGGGCGGGGCGGACCTGGAGGCGGTCGTCCTCCACCACCAGGGGCGCGTGCAGGTGGTCCATCAGCTGGTAGCTGGTGACGGTCGAGGTCACGTGCGGGTCGGCCGTGCGCGCCATGGCGCGGACCGCGATGCGCAGCGCCCGCTCCGGCGTGCGCGCCTCCTGCACGGCGGCGGGCGACGGGGTCCCGGCCGCTTCCGCCGCGCGGGCGGACGGCACGGGGCCGGCGTGCAGCGCGCCGGCCAGCATGAGGATGGTCAGGAGGGGCCGTGGGCCGGGCGCGTGCCGGGCCGTCGGCCGGCCGGGGGGCGTGCGGGGCGCCCTACCCGGCGGGGTCGTCTCAGTCATGTGATGCAGGCCGTGCCCTTGTTCAGCCCCGGTCCGCGATCGCCCCGCAACGATCAACGGCGGCGGTGTCTATATCACGATCACAGGCCGGCGAAAGGTGAAAACTTTGCGGACTTGCACGGGTTGGCAGCCGTGTCATGAGTTCCCCGGCGGCATGTCGAGTGTTTCATTTGAATCAGCCCTGCGGCCCCCGGCTTCTTCTTGGCGACACCGTGCGCGGTTGACCGCGGCGGCGGGCGTGCTATGTCGGGGCGGCGGAACGATGGAGGCGCCGGCGTGGCGGACCCGACCCTGACCCAGCCCCTGCTCGTGCACGGGCTCCTGACCCTGGCGATGGCCTGGCCCGCGGTGCGGGTGCTGCGCCGCGCCGGGCTGCCGGCCGCCTGGGCGCTGTGGCTGCTGGTCCCCCTGGCGGGGCCGGCGATGCTCGCCACCCTGCTGGCGCGGCGGCCCTGGCCGACCCTGCCGCCGAAGCCGGAGAAGCTGCACAGCCGCGAGCGGCTGCGGCGTGAGCGTGAGGCGGCGGCCCGGGGCGCCGCGACCGACGGAGGCGCGCCATGATCCCCTACGGCGCCCGCGAGATGCTCTGGTTCCTGCCGGACTGGGCGGCGATGCTGCTGATCTCGGTCATCGCGGCCTGGGGCGTCTGCATGGCCGGGCTGGCGCTGGCCAAGGCCGGCCGTTCCCCCTACTGGGCCCTGGTGCTGTTCATCCCCATGACCCTGCTGCCGGCCCTCGTCGCGCTGGCCTTCGCCCGCTGGCCCCGGCAGGAGCCGCCCCGCGACGAGCCCGGCCAGGGCTGATCCCCCGCCGCCCCAGTCCCGGCCGCGGCCCGTCGCCTGCCCCGGGCGGCGGGTGCCCGCCTGCGCGCCCCCTTGACTCGCCGTGTACCAATGTACCAAGGTACATGAGCCGAAGCGGATGGAGCGGACGATGGCCGTGGTGGAGCGGGTGCAGACCGGCGTGCGGCTGGAGAAGCGGACCCTGAAGGTGCTGAAGGGCCTGGCGGAGTACCTGGACCTCTCGCTGGGCGACCTGCTGGAGGGGATCGTGCTGCACGCGTTCGAGGGCAAGGCGCCCTTCGGGCCGGAGACGCTTTCCCGCATCGGGCGGCTGAAGGAGGTCTACGGCCTCGACCTCACCGCCGCCGACAGCCACCAGCTGAGGGAGGAAGGGCATGGGCGCCGCGACCCGGATTGATGCCGCAGACGAACTCGAGGATTTCGCCGCCGGGCGCCTGCCGCCCGGCCGCTTCGGCCACCGCGACCATGTGAGGCTGGCGCACGGCATGCTGGCCCGCCACGGGTTCGAGGGGGCGCTCACCCGCTACGCCGCCGGGCTGCGCGCGGCCACCCGGGCCGCCGGCGCGCCGGAGAAGTTCAACCTGACCGTCACCATCGCCTTCCTCGCCCTGATCGGGGAACGGATGGAGGCGGCGCCCGGTGAGGGCTGGGAGGCGTTCGAGCGGGCGAACCCCGACCTCATGGACCCCGCCTGCCTCACCCGCTGGTACGGGCGGGACCGGCTGTCCTCGCCCGCGGCACGGCGCACCTTCCTGCTGCCGGAGCCGGCCCGGTCCTAGTGCACCATGTCGGGGAAGCGCCGCCGCTCCTCCTCGTGGACGGCGCGGTCCAGGCCGCAGCGATGGCTGTGGAAGCAGAGCGCCAGGAGCCCGGCACCCAGCGCCAGCGGCGCCAGCACCGCGGCGGCCAGGACCAGCAGGCCGGTGACGCTGATGCCCTCCCCCTCGGGCGCGCCGGCGGCCATGGCCGCCTCAGGCAGGAGCAGGGCCAGGAGAAGGGCAATGGCCGCCGGTGTCGTTCCACGCATGGGGGCGCTCTCCTCCGGCGGCGGTCATGACAATGCATCAACCCTGCAAGCCGTCCTCCGGTTGCGCAGCAATCTTGCGTGACGCCGGAGGCGCCGGTAACGTCCGGCCGCTTCCCCAACCCCACGTTCGGATTGCCCCGCCATGAGCAGCGTCAAGAAAGTGGTCCTCGCCTACTCCGGCGGCCTCGACACCTCGGTCATCCTCAAGTGGCTGCAGGAGACCTACCGCTGCGAGGTCGTGACCTTCACCGCCGACCTCGGCCAGGGCGAGGAGCTGGAGCCCGCGCGCGCCAAGGCGCAGCTGCTGGGCGTCAAGCCGGAGAACATCTTCATCGACGACCTGCGCGAGGAGTTCGTGCGGGACTTCGTCTTCCCGATGTTCCGCGCCAACACGCTGTACGAGGGCACCTACCTGCTGGGCACCTCGATCGCCCGGCCGCTGATCGCCAAGCGCCAGATCGAGATCGCCAATATGGTCGGCGCCGACGCGGTCGCCCACGGGGCCACCGGCAAGGGCAACGACCAGGTCCGCTTCGAGCTGGGCTACTACGCGCTGCGGCCCGACATCCGCATCGTGGCGCCGTGGCGCGAGTGGGACCTGAACAGCCGCACCGCCCTGCTGGAGTTCGCGGAGAAGCACCAGATCCCCATCGCCAAGGACAAGCGCGGCGAGGCACCCTACAGCACCGACGCCAACCTCCTGCACATCAGCTACGAGGGCAAGGCGCTGGAGGACCCGTGGGTGGAGCCGGACGAGGAGATGTTCACCCGCTCCGTCTCCCCCGCCGCCGCCCCCGACACCCCCACCTACGTCGAGATCGAGTTCGAGAAGGGCGACCCGGTCGCGGTCGACGGCGTGCGGCTGTCGCCGGCGGCGCTGCTGACGAAGCTGAACGAGCTGGGCGGGAAGAACGGCATCGGGCGGCTGGACCTGGTGGAGAACCGCTTCGTCGGCATGAAGAGCCGCGGCGTCTACGAGACGCCGGGCGGCACCGTGCTGTCGGTCGCCCACCGGGCCATTGAGAGCCTGACGCTGGACCGCGAGGCGATGCACCTCAAGGACGAGCTGATGCCGCGCTACGCCAAGCTCATCTACAACGGCTTCTGGTTCGCGCCGGAGCGGCTGGCCATCCAGGCGCTGATCGACCAGACGCAGGAGCGCGTCTCCGGCGTGGTCCGGCTGAAGCTGTTCAAGGGGATGGCCAGCGTGGTCGGGCGCAAGAGCCCGAACTCGCTCTACCGCATGGACTACGTCACCTTCGAGGCCGACAGCGTCTACAACCAGAAGGACGCGGAAGGCTTCATCAAGCTGAACGCGCTGCGCCTGCGCCTGGGCGCCATGGCGAAGCAGCGCGCCGAGGGCTGATCCCGCCCCAAGGGGGTAGGGAAAACGGGCGAGGCACGGCTATAGTGCCCTGGCCGGTCGGGGGAGGCGGGAGCGCTTCCCCCGCCCGGACGGTTGTAGTGGCCGGACGGTTGTAGTGGCCGGACCCGCCAGCCCGAGGACAGCCCGAGGACAGGATGATCCCCGACCGCCTCCAGACCCTCGCCCGATCGGTGCGCGACGGCGACCCCGACCGCGGCGACCGGCGCGTCGGCGCGGTGCCGGCGGGCTGGACGCCGATGGCGACCGGCACCTGGAACGTGCATTCCTGCGTCGGGGTCGACGCCCGCTTCGCGCCGGAGCGCACCGCCACCGTCATCCGCGGGCTGGACGTGGACGTCATCGGCCTGCAGGAGGTCGGCTGGCACCATCGCGGCGAGATGGGCATCGACCAGTTCGCCTTCCTGGCGGAGGCCACCGGCCTGCGCGCCATCCCCGGCCCGACCAAGCACAACAAGGCCGCCCACTACGGCAACGCGCTGCTGACCCGGCTGCCGGTGCTGGACGTGGCGCCCATCGACCTGTCCCTGCCCATCCGGGAGCCGCGCGGCGCCCTGTCCGCCCTGCTGGACGCGGGCGGCACCACGGTGCGGGTGGTGGTGGCCCATCTCGGCCTCGACCCTTGGGAGCGCAATGCCCAGGTCACCCGCATCCTGGCCCACCTGGCGGAGCGGCCGGGCCTGCCGACCGTCTTCATGGGCGACCTCAACGAGTGGCGGCCCAGCGCCCCGCGGCTGAAGCGGCTGTGGGAGCGGTTCCCCGACTGCGCCGCCCCGCGCAGCTTCCACGCCCGGTTGCCGACCCTGCGGCTCGACCGCATCTTCGTGTCCGACGGGCTGGAGCTGGCCGGGTTCGAGGTGGTGCGCAACGCGCTGACCCGCCGGGCGTCCGACCACCTGCCGGTGCGCGCGCTGATCGGCGTGCCGCCGCCGGGCAAGGCGGCGTGACGGGAGCCTGCCGGGGGCAGGCTCCATATGCGGGCTTGACCCTGCCACGTGGGATGCTGTCAGGCTGCGTCCATCGTGGGACTCCGCCGACGGGAACGGGATCATGGGCACGGCTGCACGGCTGGACGGCAAGGTGGCGATCGTGACCGGCGCCGGGCGCGGCGTCGGGGCGGAACTGGCACGGGGGCTGGCGCGGGCCGGCGCGGTGCTGGTCCTGGCCGACGCCGACGGCCCCGCGGGACGCCGCACCGTGCTGGAGGTCAACACCGGGGAGAGCGGCCGCGCGATCTTCCATCCCGGCCACCCGGCCGAACCCGGCTTCGCCGCCTTCCTGGCGGAGGAGGCGGAGGCCTGCTGGGGCGGCCTCGACATCCTGGCCGGCGCCACGGAAGAGCTGGCGCCCCTGCTGGAGGCCGCCGGCCCGGCGCTGGCGCGGCGCGGCGGCGCGGTGCTGGCCCTGGGCGGGGTGCCGGCGGCACCTCCCGGCCTGCGGCTGCACGCCCTGCCGCCCGACGGCTGGCTGCCGGGCGGGCTGACGCCGGCCGCGCTGTCGCTGCTGGCGGAGGGCTGAGCCCGTGACGGCGCATACCCACCACCAGGGCCACGGCCACCATCACGACCACGACCACGACCACGATCACGGCCACGACCACGATCACGGCCATGCCGGACCCCAGGCCGGCTGCGCCCAGCGCGGGGAGCACGGCTTCCTGGGCGAGGCGCACGGGCGCAACGAGGCGCGCACCCGCTGGGTCATCGCCCTGACCCTGGCGACCATGGCGGCGGAGATCTGGGCCGGCACCGTCTTCGGCTCCATGGCCCTGGTGGCGGACGGCTGGCACATGGCGACCCATGCCGGGGCGCTGACCATCACCGCCGCCGCCTACGCCTTCGCCCGCCGGCACGCCGGCGACCGGCGCTTCAGCTTCGGCACCGGCAAGGTCGGCGACCTCGCCGCCTTCACCAGCGCCATCGTGCTGGGGCTGGTGGCGCTCGCCATCGGGTGGGAGTCGCTGGAGCGGCTGCTGTCGCCCCGGCCCATCTCCTACGACGAGGCGATCCTGGTCGCCGTCGTCGGACTGCTGGTCAACCTCGCCAGCGCCGCCCTGCTGCACGAGGGGCATGGCCATGCACACGGGCACGACCACGCGCACGGGGACCACGGCCATCATCACGACCAGGGACACGACCATGGCCGCGACCTGAACCTGCGCTCGGCCTACATGCACGTGCTGGCGGACGCGCTGACCTCGGTGCTGGCCATCGCCGGGCTCCTGGCCGGGCGGCAGTTCGGCTGGAGCTGGGTCGATCCCGCCGTGGGCGTGCTGGGCGCCGTGGTCATCGCCCGCTGGTCGGTCGGGCTGGTGCGGCAGGCCGGTGCCGTCCTGCTGGACATGGTGCCGGACCAGGGCCTGGCCGGCACCATCCGCGACCGGCTGGAGGGGGACGGCGCCCGCGTCGTCGACCTGCACCTCTGGCGCCTCGGCCCCGGCCACATGGCGGTGCTGGTCCATCTGGAGGCGGGGGAACCGCTGCCGGCGGAGGCGTACAAGCGCCGGCTGGAGGGGTTGCCCTGCCTCAGCCACGTCACGGTCGAGGTGGCGCGGGGCTGACCGGCGCGCCCGGGCACAAACGCCCCATGCTTACCCGGGCCGGGCGGCAATGGCGAGGGGGCGCGCCACATGGCCGCCATCCCGCCTTGGCGCGAGTCCCCGCCGTGCCCCGCTGCTATCCCGGGGTGCACTCCC
>DASPKT010000431.1:0-22857 GCA_035627915.1 Azospirillaceae bacterium | reverse complement strand
GCGACGGCCGGGGCGGCGATCAGCGTGGCGGCGATCAGGGCGGCGGGGGCGAAGAAGCGGCTGAACATCGTCTGGGTTCCCTTCGGTTCGGCGGGCCTTTGCGGCTCCGGTTCATGCCAAAGGGAAAAGCAACCCGCGTGCCAGACGGGGCCAAGCCGGCGAAGTGCCTGTAAATGCGTTCATTCCGCCTGGGGGTCGATCCAGGCTCCGGCAGGCTGGAGGCCGCATCGCTGCCGCTGGCATTGCAGAAATCATTGAAACGGACAGCGCACAGCAATGCAAAAAGCAACGCCGCGCGGGGCTGCCCCCGCGCGGCGTCGGTGTCCGTCCCCGTGGGGGCCGGTATCAGCGGCGCAGCTTGTCGCCGTGGACCTTGCGCAGCTTCTCCACCTTGGGCGTGGAGACGGCGCGGATGTAGGGCTGCTCCGGGTTCCGGGCGGCGTAGCCGTGGTGGTACGCCTCGGCCTCGTGGAAGGCCTCCAGCGGCTCCAGCGTCGTGGCGACCGGTGCGGTGAAGAGGCGCGCCGCGTCGATCTGCCGGATGTAGGCCTCGGCCGCCTGCCGCTGCGCCTCGTTGGCGTAGAAGATGGCGGAGCGGTACTGGCGCCCGATGTCGTTGCCCTGGCGGTCCTTCTGGGTGGGATCGTGGGCGATGGAGAAGAACAGCTTCAGGATCTGCCCGAGGCCGATGCGGGCGGGGTCGTAGGTGACCTCGATGACCTCGGCATGGTTGGTGCTGCCGGTGCACACGGTCTTGTAGTCGGCCGTCTCGGCGCTGTCCCCGGCATAGCCCGGGCGCACCGACAGCACGCCGTCGAGCTGGCTGTAGACGGCCTCGGTGCACCAGAAGCAGCCGCCGGCCAGCACGATGCGGGCGGGGCTCTCAGTCTCCCGGATGTCCTGCTGCGGGTCGGGGAAGGACCAGGGATCGATGGTCAGGCTCATGGTCGGACTCACTATGATGCGGTTGCGCCAGAGATGGGGCGGGGCCCTTCCGATATCCAGTCACGGCCCCGTGAGGGGCGGCGCGCCCGGCTCCGGTCCCGCGCGTGCCGGGCCGGTTGCGCAGGCGGCGGACGAAGGCCAGCGCGCCGTAGCCGGACAGCAGCGCCAGCGCCACCCCCGACAGCGCCACCGCCGCCTGCCAGGGCCGCCCGCCGACCCGGGCGGAATGCACCGCATAGGCCTCCAGCAGCGCCCGGAACGCCGGCGGGGCGGACAACGCGTCGAACCGGGCCAGCTCCCGCCCGTCGCGCGGGTCGGCGCGCAGCGTGGTGCGGCCGTTGGGATGCCACTCGGCGGCGCGGCGCAGGCGCAGCTCCACCCCGGGCGAGGAAGCGGTCGGCCAGTTCGCCATGCGCGCCGCGGCGTCGGGGAAGGCATCGCGGGCGGCGCGGAACACCGCCTCCCAGGGGATGGCCGGGGGCGGCGGCCCCTCCGGCCGGGTCGCCGCCGGCCCCGGCAGCGGCCCGGACAGCCAAGCCGCCACCGCCCGGAAGCTCTGGGGGAAGCACAGGGCGGCGCCCGACAGCGCCATCAGGATCAGGAACGGGGCGGCGATCAGGCCCAGGTCGCGGTGCGCCGCCAGCAGCGCCGCCCGGCGCCCGTTCGCCGGCCACACCCGGCCGCGGAAGGACCGCCAGCTTGCCGGCGCCAGGAACAGGCCGGCCAGCGTCAGCAGGACCAGGGCGAGGCCGAGGATGCCGACCGGCTGCCGCCCCGCCTCCCCCAGCAGCAGCCGGTGGTGCAGCTCGAACAGGATGTCGACGGCGCGGCCATGCTCCTCCCACCGGGACAGGACGGCCCCGGTGCGCGGGTCGAGATAGGCGCCGCCGCCGTCGTTCAGGTAGACTTGGTCCACCCCGATGCGGCCGCCCGCGAACAGCACGCGGCGCACGGCACCGCTGCCGAACGCCGCCTCCGCGGCCCGGGTGCGGGCGGCCAGCCCCTCCGGCGTCTGCTCGGGCGGCGGGGCGGCGGCCTCCGGCACGGCGGCCCGGACCCAGTCGTCCCTGAAGGCCAGCAGGGTCCCCGTGGCCCCCAGCAGCGCCAGCCAGACCGACAGCACCAGCCCGGCCCAGGCGTGGGTCCGGCTGAGCCAGGGGCGCCAGAACCGGCGCAGGCGCGGGGCGGGCATCGGGATCGGCCGGGCGTCAGAACCGCGCGGTCACCGCCGCCTTGGCGGTGCGCGGCAGGCTGACGCCCAGCAGGTTGTTGCCGGCGGAGTTCCAGTAGCGGCGGTCGGTCACGTTCTCCACCGCCAGCCGCGCCGTCATCCGCGTCCCCGCCACCTCGAAGCCGTAGCGCACGCCCAGGTCGTAGGTGGTGTAGCCGCCGACGAAGCCCTGGTTCAGGTTGTTCACCGCGCGCCTGCCCACATGGAAGGTGCCGGCCGACAGGCCCAGCCCCGGCACCGCCGCCGGACGGTACTCCACGAAGACGGAGCCGGAGAAGCGCGGGGTGTTCTCCGGCCGCTTGCCGATCAGCGCGGGGTTGGCGGCGCGCCGCTGCTCCGCGTCCAGCAGCAGGGCGGAGGCGTAGACCGACCATTCGGCACTCAGCTCGCCGGTGGCGCTGGCCTCCCAGCCGTCGTAGAGGGTGCGGCCGTCCTGCACGAAGACGCGCTCGGCGTTGGTGAAGGCCGAGGGGCGGTCGACCTGGAAGCGCGCCAGGGTCAGCAGCAGCCGCTCCAGCGGCTCGGCCTTCACGCCCAGCTCCCACTGCTCGCTGATGGCGGGCGGCAGGATCTCGTTGGCGTTGACGACGTTGGCGGGGGCGGTGCCGCCCTCCTCCAGCCCCTCGATCCAGGTGGCGTAGAGGCTGACCCAGGGCAGCGGCTTCAGCACAGCGCCGATCGCGGGCGAGGTCTCGGTCGCGGTGTAGCGCTGGGTGGCGGTGCCGCTCTCATAGTCGCTGTAGCGCAGGCCGCCCAGCAGCTGCAGCCACTCCCCGATCTCCGCCCGCTCGAACAGGTAGACGCCCTGGTCCTCGATCTCGGAGGGGTTGGTGGCGATGTCGTCGGGGGTCGGCGTCTCCGGGATCGGGCGCGGGTCGAACAGGTTCTGGCCGAAGGTCACCTGGCGCGAGACGCGGCCGTTCTGGCGGCGCCGGTTGTGGGTGGCGCCCACGGTGACGGAGTGGCGCACCGGCCCCGTCGCCACCGCCCCCGCCACCTCCGCCCGCAGGTTGCGGTTGCGGTAGTCCTGGTCGCGGGTGAGGAAGGCCAGCAGCTGCCCCTCGCCGGTCGCCAGGCTGTAGTTCTGGAACTGGGAGAAGGCGCGGTCGCGCTGGGTGTGGGCGTGGCCGGCCTCCAGCGTGACCGCCCAGTTCTCCGTGAAGCGCCAGTCGGCCCGGGCCAGCAGGTTGGTGGCGTCGGCGTCGTAGTCCATCCAGTCGCCGGCCAGGTTCCGCTCGGAGTCGGGCAGGTCGGGCAGCGGGATGACGCCGTTCACCGCCGGCAGCAGCGCGATGGCCGCCGGCTCCGCCACGTCCTTGCGGATGTGCTCGGCGTCCAGCTTCAGCGACAGGGCGTCGGTCGGGTTCCAGTCGACGGCCGCCGAGGCGAGGGCGCGGTCGCCATCGGCATGGTCGATGCCGGTCTCCACCCGCCCGGCCACCGCGTTGAAGCGGGCGCCCAGCGTGCCGTCGGCGCTCATCCGCCCGACGTCGGCATGGGCGGTCACCCCGCCGTGCGAGGTGGCGGACAGCGTCGCCTCCGTCACCGGTTCGCGCCCCGGCCGCTTGGCCGTCATGTTGACGATGCCGGACGGCGAGGTGAAGCCGTAGTACAGCGCCGAGACGCCCTTCAGCACCTCCACCCGGTCCTTGTTCTCCAGCGGCAGGTCGACCAGGTTGACGATGGGCAGGGACCCGTTCAGCCGGTAATTGCCGCGGTTCTCCACGGTGATGCCGCGGATCGCCAGATTGTCGTAGGTGGCGCCGTTCAGCTGCGAGCGGGTGACGCCGGCGGTGTTGCGCAGCGCCTGGTGCAGCGAGGTGGCGAGCTGGGCGTCCAGCACCTCGCGCGGGACCACGCTGACGGTCAGCGGCGTGTCGATCTGGCGGGCGTTGCGGAAGGTGCCGGCCTGGACGTAGCCGGCGCCGAAGCTGCCGACCCGGTCGGCGGTCACGACGATCTCCTCCAGCGCCGCGACCTGAGTCGCCGCCGCCCCACCTGCTTCCTGGGCCTGGGCCGGCAGAGCGCCGAGGGCGACGGCGGCGGCGGAAAGGGCGAGGGCGGCGCGGGTGCGCCGGGCGGGGAGGGGGCGGGTCATGGCGGGTTCTGGCGGTTAGTATTGATAATGATTTGCATTCTCTGCACCAGCCCGCGACGGCCCGTCAACCCCTTCCCGACGTGCCGTCCCTCCATCCGCCATTCCGGTGTGCATGGCTCCCCGATGCCGTCCATTCATCAGTTCGTCGGCTATCGGCTGAATGCGGGAGCGGGAATGCAGCGGCCGGGCAGGGCTGATCAACTGCCGGAGCCTGCCCCGGCGGTACCCCGGGCGGGCCGCGCCCGCCGCTGCGATGCCGCTTCCCCATCCGGGCGGCCCTGGGCTAGAGTTCCCGTGATTCCAGAGGCTTCCCGGACCGGGGTTCCGCCGCATGCCGATCCGCCGCGAGACGCGCTTCCTCTACCCGGTCGACTGGGAGATGATCTCCCGGCGCATCCGCTTCCAGCGGGCCAAGGGGCGGTGCGAGGCCTGCGGCCGGCCGCATGGCTCGCTGGTGTCCCAGCTCGCCGACGGGCGCTGGTTCGACGAGGCGTCCGGCACGTGGCGGGACGACCAGGGCCGGCCGGCGGGCACGCCCGACCTGGTGGAGCTGTCCGCGCGCCGGGCCAAGCAGGTCAGGCTGGCCGCCTGCCCCCGCAACCACGAGCCCTGGGACTGCCAGGAGGAGAACCTGGTCTGCCTGTGCGGCCGCTGCCACCTGCGCCAGGACCGCGAGTTCCTCCGCCGCCAGCGCCGGCTGACCTTCCTGCGCCGGCGCGCGCTGGGCGACCTGTTCCTGGGCGGCTATCCTCTGATCTAGGGGTCCGGCTCCCGATTCCCCGTCAGGGCGGATAGGAGGGAAGGCAGGCCGGGCCCGGTGCCGCGGGTGCCGGCGCCTGGCGTCCGGCGCGGGGGGAGGACGCATCCTGCGGCCGCGCCGCCATGGCGCCGAGGAACCGGGCCAGCCGGACCAGGGCGCCCCGGTCCAGCACGGCCAGGGAGGCGGCGTAGAGGACGGCGCCCAGGGGAACCTGGACCAGGAGCGCCGCCAGCGGGTCCGGGTCGGGGGGAAGCTGCACCAGGACCGCCGCCATGACCGCGGCCGCCGCGGCTGGGCCGGCCAGCGGCCGCACCTGGTCGGCCCAGCCGATGCCGGCCTGCCGGCGCAGCATCCAGGCCCCCGCCGGGACGGTCGCCGCCGTCCGCGCCAGCCACGCCAGGGTCGCCGCGAGCGGGCCCGCCGCGCCGAAGGCCAGCAGCAGCGCCGCCAGCAGGGCGAGGCCCGCCGCGTTCAGCAGCGCCAGCCGGTGCGGCGCGCCGACGGCCGTCAGCACCGTGCCCGCATGCTGCTGCGCCAGGAGGAGGATGGCGGCCAGGGCCAACACCCGGACCAGCGGCACCGCCGCCTCCCAGTGCGGGCCCAGCGCCACCGCCACCATGGCCGGCGCCAGCGCCGCCAGCCCGGCGAACAGCGGCACGGCGACCAGGGCCGTCATCTCGGTGGCGCCGGCGAAGCCCCGCGCCAGCGCGGCCCGGTCGTCGCGGCAGCGGGAGAACAGCGGCAGGGCCAGCTGCTGCAGGGCGGCCCCCATGATCTGGCGGGCCGTGTCGACCAGGCGCAGCGCCACCGCCAGCACACCGGCGCCGTCGGGACCCAGCACGTAGCCGGTCAGCAGCACCAGGCCGCGCAGGTTGGCGTGCGCCAGCAGCGCCGCGGTGAAGGCGGGCACGGCGAAGGGGACGAGGCCGCGCAGCGCCGCGGGGGAGAGCCGGAGGCGCGGCCGCCAGGGCGGCACCGCCCAGATCGCCAGGGCGGCCACCGCGGACCCCGCCAGCTGCTGGCCGACCAGCGCCCAGACGCCGTAGCCGCCGAATGCCATGGCGAGGCCGACGGCGGCGCCGACGACGCGTCCGGAGAGGGAGCGCAGGGCGAGGTGCCGGAACTCCAGCCGGCGGCGCAGCACCGCCATGGGGATGCCGCCCAGCCCCCCCGCCAGCAGGCTCAGGCCCGACCAGCCGAGGACGGCGGCGAGCCCGGGGGCGGAGAACAGCCGCTCGGCGGCCGGGCCCAGCAGCCAGCACAGGCCCGCCAGCACGGCACCGGCGAGCACGCTGGCGGTCAGCGCGCTGTCCAGGACGTCCGGCCCCACCTCCTTGCGTTGCACGACGGCGTCGTGGAAGAAGGTCTCCGGCACCAGGAACAGGATCTGCACGATGCCGAGCGCGATGGCCGCGGTCCCGAACTCCGTCGGGCCGAGCAGGCGCGCCAGCACGAGCACGGTCAGGAACGACAGCAGGGATACGCCGCCGCTCTCCAGGCATACCCAGGCGAGGGACCTTGCGGCGGCTTGGTAACGGGTCATGAGGGCCTTTCCGCTTCGGGGGTGCTCCCCCGGGCGGTCGTTCCATCCGGAAGGAGTCCGCCCAAAGCGGTGCTACCAACCGGATCGCCCGCGGAGGGTTCCCTGCGCCCCCGCGCCGCGGCGCAATCAGACGTAGGCGATCAGCCGGCCCAGCGTCAGCACGGTGATCCAGACCGCGAGCGAGGCCGCGGCGGAGAGGCGCGCCGCGCCGGGACGGCGCCGTGCCGCGGCGTGCCAGAACGCCGCGTTGGCGAGTCCCGCCGCGAAGGCCAGCATCTTCAGCAGGAAGGCCGGGTTGCCCGCGAGGTCTCCGGCGTCGGTGATGAACAGCGCCGTCCCGCTCAGCGCGGCGGCGGCGAGGCCGGCCGCCGCGAGGGGCACCGCCAGCCGGGCCAGCGCCTCGGCCGGGATGCCGCGGCCGAGGCCGAGCGTGCGCAGGTCGAAGACGGCGATGGCCCCGACCAGCAGCGCGAAGCCGGCGATGTGCACCGTCTCGACCGCCGGGTACAGCCAGGGCGAGGCGCGCAGGGACGCGGCCGCCGCCGATCCCTCCAGCGCGCCCAGCCAGTCGGCCCAGTCCACTGTCGCCGGCCCTCAGGCCCGCATCTCGAAGACCTTGTCGCCCTGGATGACCCGCTCGGCCCGGATTTCCGACTCCTCCGACCGGCTGCGCTCCCCCTCGATTGTGACCGTCTGCCCTTCCGCGAGCGAGCCCGCGGGCAGGCCGCGCGCCTGCATGCGCGACGGCGGCGCCAGGATGACCGTCCAGGCCTTCCCCTCCGCCTCCAGCACCATGGTGGCGTGGGGGTTCTCCACGGTGAAGCTGCGCACGGTGCCGGTCAGGCGCACCGGCTTGCCGGTCTCGTATCCGCTCCACCCATGGTGGGCCAGGGCGGTGTCGATGGGTGCGCCGGTCAGGGATGCCGCGGCCAGGACGCCCAGGCCGAGCGCCAGCAGGGTACGGCGGGACGGATGCATGCTCATCGCCTCGTTCCTCCTCTGTCGGGTCAGGGCCCCAGCATGGATCGGTTCGGCCGGGAATGCAGGAACTCAGATGGCTGAGGCGGCCGGCACCGGCCATAAGCGTCACTTATGGCTGCCTCAAGATCATCCCGCTGGTGGCGGCCGGGCGGGGCGGCTTAGATGACCCGGCGCAAGGGTCAAACGCCCGAGCGGAAATCGACGGAGTCCCCGATGGTTCTCGATGAGATCGCGCACTTCCTGTCCGACTATTTCGAGGCCCTGTACACGCAGGACCTCCCGATCTTCGACCGTGTCTTCCACCCCAACTCCACACTCTATTCGCAGCAGGACGGGGAAACGGTGATCCGGCCCTTCGCCGAATACCGGGAGATGGTGGTGAACCGGTCCTCGCCGGCCTCGCGCGGACAGCCCCGCAGCGAGACGGTCCTGATGGTCGACATGCTGTCGGACAGCATGGCCGTGGCCCGCGTGCGCCTCCGGCTGTTCGACAACATCATGGAGGACCATCTGAACCTGGTCCGGACCGCGGAGGGCTGGCGCATCGTCGCCAAGACCTTCACCCGGGTCGGTCCGGCCTAGACGGCGCCCGTGGCGAGCGCTTCCCCCGCGAACGCCTCCTCCAGGGTCCGGGCCAGCGCGGCCGGACCCTGGCGGGCACCGTCCGCGACGTGCAGGTTCACCCGCACGTCGGGGAGGGGCGGCAGGCCCGCCTCCGGCCCGACGGCGCCCAGATGCGGCGGCAGCCCGTCGAGGATCATCGCATGGACGCCCCGGTCGGCGGCCACGGCGGCCTCCACCGCCCGCACGTCCCCGGACTCCACCGCGTGCACGAACCGCACGCCGGCCTCGTCCAGGGCGGCCAGCGCCTTGGCGCGGAAGACGCAGCCCCGGGTGAAGGCGAGCGGCACCGGCCGGCGGGCCGCGAGGCCGCTGCCCCGGGCCGCCACCCAGCCGACCCGGCGCCGGCCGATCGGGCGCGCCCCCTCGGGCACGTCGAAGTCGGTCGTCACGATGACGTCCAGCTCGCCGCTCGCGAACCTGTCGCGCAGGTCGCGGCTGGAGGCGGTCTGGAGCGCGACCTCGTGGGCGGGGTGGCTCTCCGCGAAGCGCCGGATGGCGGCGGTCACCCCGGGATGCAGCACGTCGTGCGGCGCGCCCAGGCGGACGGTGCCGGCGTCCCCGCCCCCCAGCACCGCCATGACGGCCTCCCGGTTGGCGTCGAGCACGCGCTGGGCCAGCGGCAGGAACGCCTCCCCGGCCGCGGTCAGGCGCACGCCCCGGGAGTGGCGCAGCAGCAGGGGGCGCCCCAGCTGGTCCTCCAGCCGCTGCATCTGCAGCGACACCGCCGCCTGCGACAGGTGGACCAGGGACGCCGCGGCCGAGATCGAGCCCGAGCGGCCCACGGCCACGAAGGAGCGCAGGCAGGAAAGGTCGAGAAGGGGGACGACGCGCCTGTCCCTGTCATCCATGGCCGGCCGATCCTCCGCCTGTACCGGGGTGCTCCGTATCCTCGCACAGGGCGCCCCCCGGATGCACCGGGCCCGGAAAGCGCCCCGCCGCCCCAACCCCTGCATGGAGACCGCTCATGCCACCTGACGACGTGAAGAACGGGCCGCCCGGCGGGATGCCCCGCTACCGGCTCCTGACCGGCCCCGACGACGCGGTCTTCTGCCGCCGCGTCAGCGAGATGCTCGACCTCGGCTACCGGCTCCACGGGTCGCCGGCGGCGACCTGGGACGGAAGATCGGTCATCGTCGCCCAGGCCGTGCTCTGGCCCGATGCCGCCCAGCCGCCGGTCCGGGACGGCGGGGCCGCCCGCCGGTCGTGAGGCAGGGCCCCGCCGGGGCGCCGATCTCCGCCGGCCGGGTCACCGCGGGACCGGCCGGCCCTTCTGCGGCGCCGGTCCGCGCCGCAGCGAGACCATGTCGGAGTCGGCGCGGGGGCTGAATTCCGGCATCCGGTTCAGCTCCGTCAGCGTCATGCCGGAGAGGTGGACCTCCTGCCGTCCCATATGGAAGCCGACGCCCCGGAACGCGACCAGCACCTGCCGGGAGGTCCCGGCGACCGCGATCACCAGCAGGCGGGGCTCCCGGCCCGAATCGTCCAGGATGATGTCGGCGACCTCGCCCAGGCGCTCGCGTCCCGGCCCGACGGCGGGCTTGCCGACCATGGCCTCCAGCATGGCCCGCTCGCTCTCCGTGGCGCTGGCGGGCGGCCGGCCCTCCGCCGCCATGCCGGCGTCCGTCGCCAGGGCCATGAGGAGGCCCAGCGCCAGCGCCTGGGCAACAGTCCGGCGGCACAGCATGTCCATTCCCGTCACCCGGGCCCGAGGTCCGGCGGACCCGCTTCCGCCGGCTCCTGTCCGCTTGGTCAACGAACCCGGGCCGCCCCTGTTCCGCCCCGTCCGGCCTCGCCTCGGGGGCAGGGACCCCGGACTTGCCGTTTATCGATAAATCCGCTTGACCTCCGCCGAAGAACGTCTTATCGATTTGCGATAAGATTTCGGAGGCAGGCAATGTCGAGCTTTCCGGCGGTGCTGACCGCCTTCCGCAGGATCCTGGTGGCGCTGCGCGCCGTCAACCTGGTCTTCGCCGCCGCCGTGGCGGCGGGCCTGCTGGCCTGGGCGGCGGCGCCGGCGCAGCTGGCGGCGATGCTCGGCGCGCCCGGCGCCTCGCCCTCCGTCGTCGCCGGGTTCGCCCTGTTCGGCGTCATCGGCCTGTGCTCGGTGCCGCTGGCGCACATCGTCCTGACCCGCCTGGTCGGGGTCATCGACACGGTGCGCGACGGCGACCCCTTCGTGTCGGGGAACGCCCGACGCCTGGCGCACATGGCCTGGGCCCTGCTGGGGCTGGAGGTCCTGCACCTGCTGTCGATCGCGGTCGCGATCGGCGCCTCGGACGAGGCGCACGGCTTCGACTGGAGCTTCTCCGTCACCGGCTGGCTGGCCGTGCTGCTGCTCCTCGTGCTCGCCCGCGTCTTCGAGCACGGCGCGCGGATGCGGGAGGAGCTGGAGGGCGTGGTCTGATGCCGATCACCGTGAAGCTGGACGACATGCTGTACGCCCGGCGCATGACGCTCACCGACCTGGCGAACCGGGTCGACATCACGCTGGCCAACCTGTCGATCCTGAAGACGGGCAAGGCGCGCGCCGTCCGCTTCTCGACGCTCGAGGCGATCTGCCGGGAGCTGCGATGCCAGCCCGGCGACATCCTGGAATACACGCCCGCCGCCGACGGCGCGGCGCCGTCCACCCCAGACGAGGAGGAGTAGTTCCGATGACCGAGGTGTCCATCGTCCGCCTGAACGTGCTGAGGGCCGCCTACCTCCTGGTCGGCCTCGGCCTCGCGGTCACCATCTGGCCGCGGCTCCTCAGCCACGGGCCCGACTGGCCGCTGATGAACAGCGTGGTCGCCGCCCTGCTCGGCGGCGTGTCGGTGCTGGCGCTGCTGGGCCTGCGCTACCCGCTGCAGATGCTTCCCGTGCTGCTGTTCGAGCTGGTGTGGAAGTCGATCTGGCTGTCCCTGGTCGCGGCGCCCCTGTGGCTGGCCGGGCAGATGGACGAGCGGACGATGGGCACCGTCACCGACTGCCTCGTCACCGTCGTCATCCTGCCCGCCATCCCCTGGGGCTACGTCGTCGCCACCTACGTGAAGGCCCCGGGCGCGCCGTGGCGCGGCGCTGTCGCAAATCGGGGGCGGGGCCCCGCGGTGGCGGCGGAGCCTTGACAGCGCGCCCGCGGCGGGCCCAGAACTTATGGAGAACGCGAGGCTCCGCTTCCGCCCCCTGACCTGGTGCCAGTGCCCATGACCCTGCCGGTGCCGCTCGATCCCGCCGACCGCTTCGTCACCGGCTGGTCGCTGCCGCGCGTGGTGGTCGCCCGGCTGGTGCGCTGGCGCCGCGCCTTCCTCGCCAACCGGCCGCCCAACACCGCCCGCGCGCTGGAGGCGGACGCCCGCCACTACATCCGCTGGTGCGCATCCCGGCGCCTGCTGGCGGTGCCGGCGGCGCCGGAGACGGTCACCGCCTACCTGCACGACGTGGCGGGAAGCGGCGGCCGGGGCGGCGGCCCGGCGTCGGCCGCCACCATCGCGCGGCGGCAGAGCACCATCGCCACGCTGCACCGCGCCTGCGACCTGCCCGACCCCACCAAGGACGCGCTGGCGCGGGAGGAGGTGCGGGGGCTGGTCCGCCGCCGCGGCCTGCGCGGCACCCAGGCCGCCCCGCTGCGCCGCACCGACGTCGACGCCATCCTGCAGGCGCTGGAGGAGGACGGCACGGCGGAGTCGCTGCAGGCGGCGGCGCTGATCTGCGTCGGCTACGACACGCTGCGCCGCCGCGCCGACCTCGCCCGCATCGAGCTGAAGCACCTGGCGCGCGAGCGCGACGGGACCGGGCGCCTGTTCGTCCCCCGCGGCAAGACCGACCAGATGGGCGAGGGGCGCTGGTGCTGGCTCGCCCCCGACACGGTGGACCGGCTGACCGCCTGGCTGGAGCTGCGCGAGACCCTGCTCGCCAACCGGATCGGGGCGGTCCTGCGCGCCGCCGGGGAGCGCCGGAAGCTGCGCGCACCCTGGCAGGCGCTGGAGCGAAGGCTGGCGCGGCTGCGGCTGGCGGAGCCCTACGCCTGGGTGCAGTTCGGGTCCGACCGCGCGGCCGGCCTCGACCACGGGCCGCTGGGCCCGCTGCTGGTCGCCGGCCCCGACCCCGGCAAGCGCGTCGCCGCGGTGATCCAGGCCGCCGCCCGGGCGGCGGGCATCTCCGGCTTCTCCGTCATGGGGGAGGGCGGCGTCTCCGGCCACTCCCTGCGCGTCGGCGCCTGCCAGGACCTGCTGGCGAACGGCGCCAGCGTGCTGGGCGCCCAGCAGGCCGGCGACTGGAAGTCCCCCGTCATGCCCGCCTATTACGGCGAGCGCATCATCGCCGCCGAGAGCCCCATGGCCCAGCTCGCCGCCAAGCAGGGGCGGGTGAAGGACCAGCAGTAGCTCAGTAGCGCAGGGTGGCGCTGACGTAGCTGTAGCTGCCCGACGACCGTCCCGCGCGCCGCAGCACCGGGCCGGCGGCGAGCCGCTCGTGATTGACCGACAGGGTCAGGTGCTCCGTGGCCGTCCAGGTCCCGGCGACGCGGAGCAGACCGCCGATCCGGTGGCCGGGGACGTTCCGGGTGCCCGGATGGGGCCGCATCTGGCCCGCATAGGCGGCGTCGTCCTCCGTCAGGCGCCGGGCGACGCCGTACTCGGCCGAGAGGGTGGTGGACGGCGTCGGCGCGACCGACAGGCCCGGCGCCGCCATCAGCAGGTTGCTGGTGCTGAGGAACAGCCCCTCCCCCAGGTAGCCGGAGCTGGCGTAGAGCTGGTTGAACGCCCTCACGGTCCCGGTCCCGTAGGTCCCGCCGCCCGAGGCGGCATCGATGCGGAGGCCGAGGCGGGGCTTCCAGCCTTCCGCCGACAGCGCCACGCTCTGCATGGCGAACAGGCCCCAGGCCTCCACGGGGCGGTCCAGGAAGCGCCCGGTCTGCCGCGCGGCGGTCCAGTCGACCGCGACGGGCCCGCGGCGGACCCGCAGGCGGGCGCCGACGGTGTCGCGGCGGTCGCGCCCGGTCCGGTCGCCGGCGCGGAAGGCCGGGTTCACGGTGCGCAGCCAGAACGGGTCCAGCTTGACCTCCGCCCCGCCGAGGGGAAGGGCCAAGCCGGCGTTGGCGCCCCGCAGCCGCTCCCCGCTGCGGACGCCGTCGTCGAAGGCGCCGCGGCCGGGGCGGGTGACCCGGAAGTCGAAGGCGCCGAACCGGACCCCGGGGGCTTGGGCGTAGAGGCGGACGCCGTTCCAGGTCCGGTGCAGGTTGGCGCCGTCGCCGATGCTGAGCAGCTGCCGGGGCGCGTCCGCGAACTCCATCCGCCCCGCCGCGGCGCCCAGCAGGACCTGGCCGGCCCGGCCGCGGACGTCGACATAGAGCTGCTGCAGCGCGGCGTCGTTCTGGAATCCGGCGGAGGCGGCGCGGCGCCTGCCCTCCACCTGCCCCGTCCCGACCTCCCCGAAGAAGCGGAGCGCCGGGGACAGGCGCAGCTCGGCGCCCGCGACGCCGCGGAACTGGCCCTGCCGGTAGTCGTTGCCGCGGGCGAGCTGCGCATCGTCGAAGGCGGCGTAGCGCAGGCGGGCCTCGGCGGCCAGGGTCAGGCCCGGCCGGTCCCCGGGCTCCGCCGCCGCGGCAGGCAGGGCCAGAAGGGCGGCCAGGCCGGCGGCGGACAGGCGGTACAGGGCGGGGACCATGGCCGTCCGGAGCTTGAAGCCGCTCACGACGCACCGCCGGTCAGGGAAGGACGGCCGGCCAGGATGTGGCTGCCGACCGCGACGGCCAGGGCCGTGCCGACCAGGGCCGCGGCGACCCCGAAGGTGGTCCGCATGCCGGCCGCGACGGCGGCGGGGTCGGCGGCCGCACCCTCCATCGTGCCCGAGGCGGCGGCGAAGACCGCGCCCATGACCGACGCGCCGGTGACCAGGCCGAGGTTGCGCGACAGGTTCAGCATGCCGGAGACGACGCCGCGCCGGTCCGGCGCGACCTCGGCCATGACGCCGGTGTTGTTGGCGGCCTGGAACAGCGCGTAGCCGGCGGTGAGCAGGACCAGCGGGACGACGTAGCCGGGGATGCCCCAGCGCACCGGCACGACGGAGAGGGCGAAGGTCCCGACGGTCGCCGCGGCCAGCCCGGCCACCGTCATGCGCCCGGCGCCGAACCGGTCGACCGCGCGGCCGGCCGGCACGCCGGTGAAGGCCGAGACGACAGGGCCCGCCGACATGACCAGCCCCACCATCGCCGCGTCCAGCCCCATCGCGTGGGAGAGGTGGAACGGCCCGACCACCAGCGTCGCCATCATGACCGTCATGACCAGCACGTTCATGGCGAGGCCGGCGCCCAGCACGGGGTCGCGGAACATCTCCAGCCGGACCAGGGGGGAGGCGGCGCGCGCCTCCGCCAGCAGGAAGAAGCCGGCGCCGATCCCGGCGGCGGCCAGCAGGGCCAGGTTCAGCGGGCCGAAGCTGCCGCGCCCCATCGTCATGGCGAGCCCGTAGGCCGTCAGCGTGGCCGCCAGCAGCAGCATGCCCAGCCGGTCGAAGGCCTCTCGCCCGGCTTCCGCTGGACGGCCGTCCGCGGGCAGGTGGCGGCGGACCAGCAGCAGCGCCAGCAGCCCCAGCGGCACGTTGGCCAGGAACACGGCCTGCCAGCCCAGGCCGGCGACCAGCACCCCGCCCAGCGACGGGCCCAGCGCCGTGCCGACCGCCGACATGGTGCCGAGCAGCCCCATGGCGCTGCCGGTCCGCGCCTTCGGCACCGTCGCGCCGACGAAGGCCATGGTGAGGGCCATCATGACGGCCGCCCCCAGCCCCTGCGCCGCGCGGGCGGCGATCAGCAGCCACAGGGACGGCGCCGTGCCGCACAGGACGGAGGCGGCGGTGAACAGGAGGATGCCGCCCATCAGCAGCCGGCGGCGCCCGACGATGTCGCCGAGGCGCCCGACGCCGACGATCAGGGTGGTGATGGCGAGGAGGTAGGCGAGGACGACCCACTGCACCTCCTGGAACGAGGCGGCGAAGGCCTGCGCCAGGGTCGGCAGGGCGACGTTGGCGATGCTGGTGCCGAGCGCGGACAGCAGCATGGAGAGCGACAGCGCGGCGAGCGCCCATTGCACCGGGGCCGCCGCGGCCCCCGTTGCGTCATTTCCGTCCCTGGGCGTCTTCATCGCGACCTCCGTCTCCAGCCGCTCCCGCGAAAGAGGGAGCCGCCTCAGACGTACGCCTCCGGCCGACATGGCGGAACGCGCACCGTTTGCACTCCATTCGTGCGTTTGACGCCATGTATCACGGCGGAGCCGTGTTATGGTGGGCGCATGACGATGCCCGACCTCAACCTGCTCGTCACGCTGGACGTGCTGCTGGCCGAGGGCAGCGTAGCCCGCGCGGCCAGGCGGCTGCGGCTCAGCCCCTCGGCGATGAGCCGGGCGCTGGCGCGGCTGCGCGAGGCGACGGGCGACCCGCTGCTGGTGCGGGCCGGCCGCGGCCTGGTGCCGACGC
Organism: Azospirillaceae bacterium; assembly: GCA_035627915.1. Classification (GTDB taxonomy): domain Bacteria; phylum Pseudomonadota; class Alphaproteobacteria; order Azospirillales; family Azospirillaceae; genus DASPKT01. Next base: position 7,232 of record DASPKT010000431.1, on the reverse strand, counting down.
CGCGGGCGCTGGAGCTGCGCGGGCGGGTCGGGCCGCTGGTGCAGGAGGCGGTCGCCGTCCTGCGCCCGGCCGAGGCGCTCGACCTGAAGCGGCTGGTGCGGACCTTCACCCTGCGGACCAGCGACGGCTTCGTGGAGACCTTCGGGGCCGGGCTGATCGCCCGTGCCGCCGCTGACGCGCCCGGCGTCCGGCTGCGCTTCCTGCAGAAGCCGGACCGGGAGGGCGCGGCGCTCCGCGAGGGCACCGTCGACCTGGAGACCGGCGTCGTGGGCGGCTCGACCGGTCCCGACCTCAAGGTGCAGGCGCTGTTCCGCGACCGCTTCGTCGGGGTGGTGCGGCCGGGGCATCCGCTCTGCGCCGGCGAGGTGACGGCGGCGCGCTACGCCGCGGGCGCACACGTCCTCGTCTCGCGCGGGGGCGCCGAGAACGGGCCGGTGGACGCGGCGCTGGCGCCGCTGGGGCTGGCGCGGCAGGCGGCGGCGGTCGTCGGCGGCTTCTCCGCAGCCCTGGCGCTGGCGCGCGCCGCCGACCTGGTCGCCACCGTCCCCGACCGCCACACGGAGGGCCTGCGCGCCGGCCTGCACGCCTTCCCGCTGCCGGTCCCGGTGCCCGACGTCACCGTCTCCCTGATCTGGCACCCCAGGATGGACGCCGACCCGGCGCACCGCTGGCTGCGCGCCTGCGTCCGTGACATCTGCGCCGGCCAGAGGCCCGCCGGCGGGGAGTAGGGCCGGGAAACCGCTTGCGCCGCCGCGCCGCCGGCCGCCCATAATGGCGTAGACCGGGGCCGACGGGGGAGGGGACCATGCTGCGCGTGCTGGGGAAGGCCGCCTCGATCAACGTCCGCAAGGTGCTCTGGACCCTCGATGAGGTGGGCCTCGCCCATGAGCGGGAGGATTGGGGCAGCGGCTTCCGCCCGACGACGGACCCGGCCTTCCTGGCGCTGAACCCACGGGCGCTGGTGCCGGTCCTGGTGGACGGCGACACCGTGCTGGTCGAGTCGAACACCATCTGCCGCTACCTCGCGGCCAAGGCCGGGCGCCACGACCTGCTGCCGGCCGGTCCCGCCGCCCGCGCCGCGGTGGAGCAGTGGATGGACTGGCAGGCGAGCGACTTCAACAACAGCTGGCGCTACGCCTTCATGGGGCTGGTCCGCAACAGCCCGGACCACGCGGACCCGGCCCTGATCGCCCGCAGCGTGGAGGAGTGGACCCGGAACGTTGGCTTCGTCGCCGGGCAGCTCGCCCGGACCGGCGCCTACGTCGCCGGCGACGCCTTCACCCTGGCCGACATCGTGATCGGACTGTCGGTCGGCCGCTGGCTGCGCATGCCCTTCGACAAGGAGGTCCCGGCGGAGATCTCCGCCTATCTCGCCCGGCTGGAGGAAAGGCCGGCCTTCCGCCGCCACGGCGCCTTCATCTAGGCCGGCGGCGCACCGCTCCCGCTTTTCTCCGCCGCGCCCGGGTGCGGAGCTACCCGAAAGCGAGGATGATCCGGACTTCGCCCATCAGCCCGGCTGGCGCCCTTACTGTGCATCAATGCGAGCATACCTCTTCCATACATCACCCATGCAGTTGTATATACTGTCGGGGTAATCCGGAGGAGAAGCCCATGTTCAGGTCCGTCCAGCCCAGCCGCCGCACCTTCCTGGTCGGGGCCGGTCGTTTCGCCGCCGCGTCCACGCTCGCCAACGCCCTGCCCTTCGCCGGCACCGCCTCCGCGCAGGAGGCCCGCGCCACGGTCGTGGAGAGCTCGGCATTGAAGGACCTGGCGAGCGCCGTGAAGGGCGGCGTGCTGCTGCCGGACGACCCGTTCTTCGGCGACATCGCCCGGCCCAACAACCTGCGCTTCAGCACCCTGCCGACCGCCATCGCCCGCTGCGCCAGCGACCAGGACGTGCAGGCCTGCGTCGCCTGGGTCAGGAAGCACAATTTCCGCTTCGCGGTGCGCAGCGGCGGGCACAACTACGCCGGCTTCTCCACCACCCCCGGCCTGCTGATCGACATGACGCAGATGAACGCGGTGGCCCCTCAGCCCGGCAGCGACGGGCTGGTGAAGGTCGGTGGCGGCGTCATCAACAGCATGGTCTACAAGGCGCTGGAGCGGATGAACCGCACCATCACCCACGGGCGCTGCGACACGGTGGGGGCGGCGGGCTTCCTGCTGGGCGGCGGCATCGGCTTCAACATGCGCCTGCTCGGCATGGGATCGGACCTGCTGCAGTCGACCAGCATCGTCACGGCCGACGGCGCGCTGCACGCCGACATCGGGGAGGGCGGCCCCGGCAAGGACCTGTTCTGGGCCTGCCGCGGCGGGGCCGGCGGCAATTTCGGCATCAACACCTCCTTCACCCTGAAGACCGCCAAGGCCGACCCGGTGACCTTCTTCAACATCACCTGGACCGCGGACGTGGAGGAGGTGCTCTACACCCTGCTGAAGCGGCTGCCCGACGCGCCGCCGGAGTTCGGCAGCAAGATCAGCGCCACCGTCCCGCCGCTGGGCGCCGGCGACCGGCAGATCACCCTGTCCATCCTGGGCCAGCTGCACAGGTGCAACACGACGGTGGAGGCGATCTTCGGCCCGGTGCTGGAGAAGGCCTCGCAGAAGACCATCCGCAAGGACCTGCCCTACTGGCAGGCGCAGGACCTGCTCAGCGAGTTCACCTATCCCTACTTCTACCAGGAGAAGTCCAGCTACATGAAGGCGGACGGCATCACCCCCGACGCCGTCGCCGCCATGTTCCGCCTCGCCCGCCGCATGCCCGGCACCTGCATGGCGAACTCCTTCAAGTTCTTCCAGGTGGGCGGCAAGGTGAACGCCACGGCGGCCGACGCCACGGCCTATGTGCACCGCGGCTACGACTGGCTGTTCTCCTCGGAAGTGAACTGGTGGGACAAGAAGGACCCGAAGGCGCGGGTGGAGGAGAACCTGGCCTGGCAGGAGGTGTTCTACGCCGACGTCAACAAGGCGACCAAGGCGGCGGGCGCCTTCCAGAACTTCCCCGACCCCTCGCTGAAGGACTGGGCCGGCGCCTACTACGGCGCCAACTACGCAAGGCTGCGGCAGGTGAAGACCGCCTACGACAAGTCGGACCTGTTCACCTACGGCCAGGGCATCAAGCCGCTCTGAGCGGACAGGGGCGGGGGGTTCCGGCGCCCCCGCCCGCGCGGCGGGCGTACCGCGTCTCACTCCGCCGGCTGCGGCACCGCCCGGGCGGCGCGCGGCGCCATCGCCAGCCACGCGCCGATAAGGGCCAGCACCGCACCGGCGGCGCCGATCCAGGCGATGCCGCCCGCGACCATCACGGCGCCGCCCAGGGCCGCGCCGATGCCCTGGCCGATGAACATCACCGAGCCGTTCAGCGCCAGCGCGACCGAGCGGGCCTCCGGCGCCGCGGCGACCAGGCCGGCCTGGATGACGGGCGTGCGGGCGAACAGGGCGGAGGCGCCCGCTACCATCGCCAGGGAGAGCAGGCCGGTCGCCACCCAGGGCAGGTTAGGCGGTGCCGCCAGCAGGGCGGAGTAGCCGCCGAGCGCCGCGGCGGAGAGCAGGAAGCTCAGCACCATGAAGCGCGCCGTGTCCGCACGGTCCGCCAGGGCGCCGCCGGCGACGATGCCGAGGATGCTGCCGACGCCGATCAGCGCCTGCATGGCGCCGACGCCGGCCCCCTCCAGCCCGGCGATCCGGGTGGCGACCGGGCCGATATAGGCGATGACGGAGAAGGTGGCGGCGAAGCCGGCCAGGGTGAAGGCCAGCGGCTTCAGCACGGCCGGCCGGCGGACGATCAGCAGCGGCCTCAGCCCGACCCGGTCGCCGCCCGGCAGCGGCGGCAGGACGAAGCGGATCAGCACCGCCGCGCCGAACGCCAGGATGCCGGAGAACAGGAAGGTGGCGCGCCAGCCGAACAACTCGCCGACGACGCTGCCCAGCGGGATGCCCAGCACGAAGGCCACCGTCGTGCCGGCCAGCACGACCGCCATCGCCTTGCCGCGGCGCTCGGGCGCCGCCAGAGCCGCGGCGGCGGCCGAGGCGGCGGGGCCGACGGCGCCCGCCGCCAACCCGCACAGCACCCGGACCAGGATCAGCGACCCGTAGTCGGGCGCCAGCGCCGCCGCGGCGTTCAGCACCCCCAGAAGCAGGAGGCCGACGACCAGCACCCGCCGGCGGTCCAGCGACGCGGTCAGCCCGGCCGTGAAGGGGGCCGTCAGGGCGTAGACGATGGCGAAGGCGGCGGCCAGCTGCCCCGCCGCCGCGACCGTCACGCCGAGGTCGGCGGCGAGGACGGCGAGGTGGCCGGCATAGACGTAGGTCTCGGTCGCCATGGCGAAGGAGGCGAGCGCCAGCGCGACGATGCGGCGGTCCATGGGAGAACTCCCTTGATATCAACGTTAAAGGACGGGAAGCGGCGGGCCCTACTCCGCCGCCGACGCCCGCAGGGGCTGGGCGGAAGGCGGTACCGGGCTGGCGGCCGGCCGGTCCGCGGCATGGCCGGAGGTCGGGCGGACCCTGAACCAGATCGCGTAGAGCGCCGGCAGGAACAGCAGGATCAGCAGGGTCCCCACCGCCGTCCCGCCGATCAGCGTGAAGGCCATGGGCCCCCAGAAGGCCGAGTGGGTCAGCGGGACGAAGGCCAGCACGGCGGCCAGGGCGGTCAGGATCACCGGGCGGGCGCGCTGGACCGTCGCCTCGACGACGGCGTGGTAGGGGTCCAGCCCCTGGGCGCGGCCTTCCCTGATCTGCTCGACCAGGATCAGGGTGTTGCGCATCAGGATGCCGGCGAGGCCGATCAGCCCCAGGATGGCGTTGAAGCCGAAGGGCTGGCCGAACAGCAGCAGGGCCGGCACGGCGCCGGCGAGGCCAAGGGGTGCGGTCAGCACCACCAGCGCCGTGGTGGCGAAGGACCGGACCTGCAGCATGATGACCACCAGCATGGCCCCGACCATGGCCGGGAAGACCGCGGCCAGCGCCCGGTTGGCGCGGGCGGAGTCCTCGATGGCGGCACCCATCTGCACCTCGTAGCCGGCCGGCAGCGCCGCGACCACGGGGGCCAGCGCCGCGCGCACCTGGAGGGAGACCTCGGGCGGCTGCATGCCGGCGCCGATGTCGCCGCGCACGGCGATGGTCGGCATGCGGTCGCGCCGCCGCTGGACCGGCTCCTCCATGCGCACCTCCAGCCGGCCGATCTGGTCCGCGGGGACCTGCCGGCCGTCGGCGGTGGTGAGGGAGAAGCCGGCCAGGCGCGCCGGGTCCAGGCGGGCCGGCCCGGCGCTGCGGGCGACCACGTCGACGGCCCGGATGCCGTCGCGCAGCTGCGTCACCGGCACGCCTGTCAGCAGGAACTCCAGCTGCCGGGCGGCGGCGGCCGGGGTGAGGCCGATGCGGCGCAGCCGCTCCTGGTCGAGGACGAAGTGCAGGACCGGCGACCGCGTGCCCCAGTCGCGGTTCACCTGCCGCATGTTCGGGTTGGCGCGCATCACCGCCTCCACCTTGTCGGCGATGTCGCGCAGCACCAGCGGGTCGGGGCCGGTCACCCTGAATTCCACGGGGAAGCGGTTGTAGGGGCCGAAGACAAGCTGGGCCGCGCGCACCATCGCCTCCGGCACCAGCCCGTCGGCCACGCGGTCGCGCAGCCGGGCCTTCAGCGCGTCGCGCGCCGCGGGATCGGGCGTGCGGACCACGATCTTGGCGAAGGAGGGGTCGGGCAGCTCCGGATTGTAGGACAGCACGAAGCGCGGGGCGCCGCGGCCGATGTAGGCGGTCAGGATCTCCGTCTCCGGCTGCTCCATCAGCCAAGCCTCGACCTTTGTCACGGCGGCGGAGGTCGCCTCGATGCCGCTGCCGTAGGGCAGCTGCACCTCGACCAGCAGCTCCGGCCGGTCGGAGGCGGGGAAGAACTGCTTCTTCACCGACCCCATGCCGACGACCGACAGCGCCAGGGCCGCCACGACCAGGCCGGCGACGGCGAACTTGCGCCGCACCGCCCAGGCGACGACGGCGCGCAGCCGCCGGTAGCCGGGCGTGGAATAGATGGCGGCGTGGCCGCCGGGAACGGGTGCTATTCGCGGCAGCAGCTTGACGCCCAGGTAGGGCGTGAAGGCCACGGCCACGATCCAGGAGGCGATGAGCGCGAAGCCCACGACCCAGAAGATGTTGCCGGCATACTCGCCGGCGCCCGACCGGGCGAAGCCGACGGGCAGCAGCCCGACGATGGTCAGCAGCGTGCCCGACAGCATCGGCGCCGCCGTGTGGCTCCAGGCGTAGGCGGCGGCCGCCGTCCGCTCCATGCCCTCCTCCATCTTCACCACCATGGCCTCGATGGCGATGATGGCGTCGTCGACCAGCAGGCCCAGCGAGAGGATCAGGGCGCCCAGCGTGATGCGGTCGAAGATGCGGCCCGTCTCCAGCATGACCACGAAGACCATGGCGAGGGTCAGGGGTACCGCGGCGGCGACGACGATGCCGACCCGCCAGCCGAGGCTGAGCAGGCTGACCAGCAGCACGACAGAGAGGGCGGCGGCGAACTTCACCATGAACTCGCCCACCGCCTCGGTGATGTTGACGGACTGGTCGGTGATGAGGTCGAGGGAGAGGCCCAGCGGCAGGCCGTCGCGGATCGCCGCGGTTTCCGCCGCCAGCGCCCGGCCCAGCTCCAGCCCGTTCCACCCCTCCCGCATCACCACGCCCAGCGCCAGCGCCGGCTCGCCGTGGTGGCGGATGAGGAAGGTGGCGGGGTCCTCGTAGCCGCGGCGCACCTCCGCCACGTCGGACAGCTTCAGCGTGCGCCCGCCGGCCCGGATGGGGGTCTCGGCGACGTCCTTCTCGTCCGCGTAGGCGCCGTCCAGGCGCAGCAGCACGCGCGGGCCGGCCGTGTCGATGGAGCCGGCGGGGGTGACCGCGTTCTGCGCCGACAGGGCGGCCAGAACCGTGGCGGCGTCGGTGCCCAGCGTGGCCAGGCGCTCGTGGGAGAACTCCACGAAGACCCGCTCCGGCCGCTCGCCCAGGATGTCGACCTTCTTGACGCCCGGCACATGCAGCAGGCGCTGGCGCACGGCCTCCGCCTCGCGGGTCAGCTGGCGCATGGGCATGCCCTTGGCCTTCAGGGCGTAGAGCGCGAAGGTGACGTCGGAATACTCGTCGTTCACGAAGGGCCCCAGCGCCCCCCGGGGCAGCCGCGGCGCCTCGTCCTCCAGCTTCTTGCGGGCCTGGTAGAACTGCTCCGGCACCTCCGACGG
>DASPKT010000430.1:0-5004 GCA_035627915.1 Azospirillaceae bacterium | reverse complement strand
GCGGCTATTCCGCCAGCCGCAGGTTGCCCAGCCGCCCCGCGATGACGCGGAAGGTCTGGCGCAGGTCGGTGCCCACCGGATTGTCGAAATAGTGGGCGGGGGTGGTGGCGCAGTCCCGGAAGGTCTGCTTGCCCTCCAGCCCGGCGGTGTCGTTGTCGACCTCGAAGGTGATGGCGTAGATGATGACGCCCTGCGCCTTCATCGCCCGGCAGATCTCCAGCGTGCGGCGGTTCAGCTCGCGCCGCGCCGTGGTCAGGTTGGTGGTGGTGCCGAGGCGGCCGGCCTTCAGGCGGCCGAAGGCGCCGTAGTCGCTGCCCAGGCTGCTGTTGTTGTGGCGGTACAGCTCGTTCTTGCCGTCGGTCAGGATGATCGCGACCTTGTCCATCAGGCGCGTCCCGTAGTCGAGCGGCAGGGTCGCCGGGGTGGCGCCGCCCCACAGCCCCCGCCAGCGCGGCGAGATGACCCGCCAGCCCCAGGCCAGCCCCTCGTTGCTGGTGGTGCCGCCGCGGTGCCAGGAGTTCATGTTGGCGATGGCCGCCTTGACCGTGGCCTTGGACGCGGTCAGCGGGGTGATCGCCGGGCCGCAGCCGAGGTTGGGGCCGCGGCCGTTGTTGCTGGTGGTGTTGGTCTTCGCCGTCTCGTCGATGGAGGGCCAGTTGTTGTCCTCCGCGAAGCTGGCGAAGTGGAAGGGCTTGAACGGCGCCTGTGACGGCGGCGTGTCGTTCATGTCGTGCCCGGTCTGGTCGCGCGCCTCCACGCAGCCCTTCCAGCTGCTGGTGCCGTAGTTCAGCCCCGCCAGCGAGCCCGGCACCAGCCAGGAGGTCCGGCCGCTGCCGACGTTGACCGAGGCGGTGTAGGGCACCAGCCCGATCCAGAAATTGTCGATGACCTCGCGGTTGCCGTAGAGGATGTCGACCAGCTCCGCCGCGGCCGCCTTCATGCGGTTGATGCGGTTGCCGCTGCCGCCGCCCTGGTACATGGAGCCGGTGTTGTCCATGACCAGCACCAGCTCCATCCCGCGGTCGGCGCGGCGCACCACGGTGCGGCCGGCCACCGTCATCTCGCCGAAGCCCAGCACGCTCATGAAGGAGGTGTCGAGCGTCGCCGTGGTGGAGACGGTGAGGGTGCCGGCCGCCAGATCCTCCCGGATGGCGAGCGGCTGCACGCGCGCCCCCATGAAGCCGGCGGGGAAGTTGGCGGCGAAGAACATGCGGATGTCGTCGTCGCGCCGCCCCTCGAAATAGACGCGCCCGCCGGCCAGCGCCGCGGCGTCCAGCGCCTGGGCGAGGCGGGCCTTCACCGCCTGGCCGCGCCCGGTGTCGATGGCAAGCCCGACGAAGCCGACCAGCGGGATGATGAGGGCGGCCAGCACCACGGCCACCGCCCCGCCGCGGTCCTTCCACAGGCGGTGCGTCAGGCCGCGGCCCGGCAGGGCGAGGCGGGTGGTGCGCATCGGGGTCCACGCTGCTGTTGGATGGCCCGATTATTCCCGCCTGTCGGCGCATTGTCCAGACGAATGAGTATTCAACTGAAGAAACTGCATCATATCGGCAGTAAAACAGCGATTGCGTCTTAAGTATTCGCACAGTACCGGCAAACTGCTTCGAATTTCGCGGCGTTTTAGGCGGGGAATGCGGGTTAAAGTAAAAACATCGTCACGCCAATGTCGATGCTCTGTCGAACCAAAGTGAAAACTGGTTACGATCTAAATGAAAGGCACATTTTTTAAAGAGGAAATGGGGATTTTCTTCTTGCGGATATACGTTCTGAAGGGGTATTCAGTCTGTGCACACAGCCCGACGCCGCCCCGGCCGATGCGCAGGAAGCGGCAACACCAACGGAGGCAAGCCATGATCCTCACCATCCGCCGCCTGGTCCGGAACACCTCCGGCGCCACCGCCATCGAGTACGGCCTGATCGCGGCCCTGGTCTCCATCGCCGCCATCGCCGCCATGTCGGCCATGGGCACCTCGCTCGACGGCATGTTCACCAACGTGGCGACCCGCCTGACCTGCGCCGTCGGCGGCACGCCGGGCGAAGGCCAGACCTGCCCGACCACCTGACCGGGCGCGGAGCCGAGTGCCTTCCGCCGCGGGCCCCTTCCTTCCCCAGGGGACCCGCGGCGGCGGCCTCCGGCATCCCCCGGAGGGCTTCCCGGAAGGGCCGGCCCGAGAGCGTTCCCGCCAACCCGCCTGCCGGGGGCCCGCCATGGACATCACCCTCCTGGGCCCGGCGGCCGCGGCGGCCCTGCTGGTCTGGGCCGCGGTCGGCGACGCCGGACGCTACACCATCCCCAACCGTTTCCCGGCGGCCCTGGCCCTGGCCTTCGCCGCCCACGCCGCCCTCGCCGGCACGGAGGCGCCCCTGGCGGCGCATCTCGCCATCGCCGCCCTGCTGTTCGCCGCCGGCGCAGGGCTGTTCGCCCTGGGCGCCATGGGCGGCGGCGACGTGAAGCTCCTGGCCGCCGCCGGTCTCTGGGCCGGCCCCGCCGGCGCGGCCCACCTGCTGGTGGTCATGTCCGTCGCCGGCGGCTTCCTGGCCCTCATCGTCCTGGCGCTGCACCGGCTGTCCGCGCCCCGCGGCGGGGAGCGGGCGGCGGCGCTGCGGCTGCCCTACGGCGTCGCTATCGCCACCGGCGGCCTGGCCGCACTCGCCCCCTCCCTGACGGCCTGACCCGGAGGCAGCCCCCATGCAGACCCGCCGCATCGTCCTCGTCGCCGCCGCCCTCGGCATCGCCGTCGCCACCATCCGGCTGGCCGGCGGCTTCGGCGGGGGAGAGGAACAGGTCATCGTCCCGCAGCCCGCCGGTGCCGAGCCGGCGCCGACCCCGGTGGTGGAGACGACGCGCACCGTGCGCGTCCTGGTCGCCGCCGCCGACCTGCCCGCCGGCACGCTGGTGCAGGCGGAGCAGCTGACCTGGCGCCCCTGGCCGCAGGACGGCCTGGACGGCGCCTACCTGGTGGAGGGGCGGCGCACGCCCCAGGAATATGTCGGCGCCGTCGTGCGCACCGGCATCCGCGCCGGCGAGCCCGTCTTCGAGGGACGCGTGGTGAAGCCGGGCGAGCGCGGCTTCCTGGCGGCCGTTCTGAACCCGGAGATGCGCGCCGTCTCCGTCCCCATCAACGCGGTGACCGGCATCGCCGGCTTCGTCTTCCCCGGCGACCGGGTGGACGTGATCCTGACCCAGACGGTGCAGCGCCAGGACGACCCGGAGCGCACCGAGCGGCGGGCGGCGGAGACCGTGCTGACCGACGTGCGGGTGCTGGCCATCGACCAGCGCACCAACGACCAGGACGCGCAGAAGCCCGTCGTCTCCCAGATCGCCACGCTGGAGGTCTCGCCCCGCCAGGCGGAGTGGCTGCCGCTGGTAGTGGAGCTGGGCCAGCTCTCCTTGAGCCTGCGCAGCCTGGAGCGTGCGCCGGACGGGGCGAAGGCGGAGGCCGCGCCGGCCAAGCCGCGGCGCACCTACACCTGGGACAGCGACGTCAGCACCGTCCTGCCCGACCCCGGACGCATCCGGAAAATCCAGGTCATCCGCGGCGGCAAGGCCGAGGAAGTCAGCTTCGGAAGGAACTGAGCCCATGCGCACCCGTCTCCTGGCCGCGGCCCTGGCCCTCTCCGCCCTGCTGCCCGGCGCGGCATCCGCCGACGTGCCCTTCCGCCCGCCCGTGCAGCAGGCCGCGGTGCGCCCGCCGGCGGTGGACGACTCCGCCATGACGGTGGAGCTGAACAAGGGCACGCTGGTGCGCCTGTCGGCCCCCGTGGCCTCCGTCTTCGTCGCCAACCCGGAGGTCGCCGACGTGCAGGTCATGTCGCCGACCATGGTCACCGTCTTCGGCAAGGGGGCGGGGGAGACGACCCTGTTCGCGGTGGACACCCAGGACCGGGTGTTGCTGAACCGCCGCATCACCGTCAGCCACAACCTCTCCGGCCTGAACCGGGCGTTGGCCGACCTGCTGCCGGGGGCGGCCGTGGGTGCCCGCTCGGTCCAGGGCGGGCTGGTGCTGACCGGCCGGGTGGCGACGCCGGAGGAGGCGGAGAACGCCCGCCGGCTGGCCGCCCGGTTCGTGGCGGACGAGAAGGACGTCATCAACCGCATCCAGATCTCCGGCCCGACCCAGATCCATTTGCGCGTCCGCGTGGCGGAGGTGTCGCGCAAGGTCAGCAAGCAGTTCGGCATCAATTGGGAGTCCATCGGCCGCTCCGGCAACTTCCTCTACGGCCTCGCCCGCGGCGCCGACATCGTCGACGGCGAGGGCGTGATCCAGCGGCTGGAGGGGGTGGACAATCTGCTGCTGGGTTTCCGCAACGGCAGCACCGACATCAACGTGCTGGTCGACGCGCTGGCGGAGGAGGGGCTGATCTCCGTCCTGGCGGAGCCCAGCCTGACGGCCTTGTCGGGCGAGACCGCCAGCTTCCTGGCGGGCGGCGAGTTCCCGATCCCGCTGGTGGACGCCGACGGCAAGCTGACCGTGGAGTTCAAGCAGTTCGGCGTCAGCCTGGCCTTCACCCCGGCCCTGATGGGCCAGGGGCGGATCGGGCTGAAGGTGCGGCCGGAGGTGAGCCAGCTCTCCTCCGCCGGTGCCGTGCGCGTCTCCTCGGTGGAGATCCCGGCGCTCACCACCCGGCGCGCCGAGACGACGGTGGAGCTGGGCAGCGGCCAGTCCTTCGCCATCGCCGGCCTCCTGCAGAACAACGTGAACCAGAGCATCGCCCGCTTCCCGCTGCTGGGCGAGGTGCCGGTCCTGGGCGCGCTGTTCCGCTCCACCCGCTTCCAGCGGGACGAGAGCGAGCTGGTCATCATCGTCACGCCCTACCTGGTGGAGCCCAGCTCCACCCGCCTGGCGACGCCGGTCGACGGGCTGGTGCCGGCCGACGACGCGGAGCGCGTGCTGCACGGCCGCCTGCTGGACCGCACCGCCGCGCCGCCTGCGCCCGCCCTCAAGGCCGCGGCGCCGGCCGGCTACATCGTGGATTGAGGGAGGGGACGATGCGCGGTTCGGC
>DASPKT010000429.1:0-10460 GCA_035627915.1 Azospirillaceae bacterium | reverse complement strand
CGCCTCGGACGCCATGTCCCTGACGGTCGACACGGCGGCGCCGGCGAGTCTCGGCGGGACCCTGGCCATCGCGCAGGACGCCGACGCGGGCGCCCGGGTCGGCACGGTCGTGTCGACCGACGCCACCACCGTGAGCTACGCGCTCGCCTCCGGCGGCGACGCGGGCGGCCGCTTCGCCCTCGACGCGTCGGGCACGCTGACCTACACCGGCAACGCCGGGCTCAACAAGGCCAGCAATCCCACCCACACGATCCAGGTCATCGGCACCGACGCCGCCGGCAAGGCCACCAGCGCCACCGACCTTGTGGTCGCGGTGACGTCGATCAACGTCGCCCCGACGATCTCCTCCTTCACCGAGTCCGGGGCCTACAGCGAGAACGACCCCGGCGCCGCCATCGACGCGGACGTCACCGTCTCCGACATCGACGTCGGGTCGGGCGCCATGACCGGCGGCCGTCTGACCCTGCAGCGCCAGGGCGGGGCCAACGGCGAGGACGTCTTCGCCGCCTCCGGCGCGCTGGGCACGCTGGAGACAGGACAGGCCTTCAGCGTGGGCGGGACGGACATCGGCTACGTGACCAGCAACGAGGGCGGCCTGCTGGACGTCACGCTGAACGAATCGGCGACCATGGCCCTGCTCACCCAGGCGCTGCGCCTGATCACCTACGTGAATACCAACGACACGCCCCCCGCGTCCGTAACCCTCGACTTGACCCTGGACGACGCGAACTCCACGGGAACCTCCGGCACGGCGGAGATGGCGACCGTCTCCAAGACCATCGCCATCACCGCGGTGAACGACGCGCCCGTCCTCGCAACGACCCTGACCGACCGGACCGGGACCGTGGGCACGGCGCTGGAGTTCACCCTGCCGACCGGCGCCTTCACCGATCCGGAAGGACTGGCCGTCACCTACGCGGTGACGGGCCTGCCCACCGGGCTCAGCTTCGATGCCACGACCCTGAAGGTGACGGGCACCCCGACGGCCGCCGGCGACGCCACCATCAGCGTGACGGCCAGCGACGGCACGGCGACCAGCGAGGCCGCCACCTTCGTCCTGTCCGTGGCGAGCGCCCCGACGCCGACCCCGACGCCCTCCCCGACGCCGGACCCGACCCCGACCCCGACGCCCACTCCGACCCCGACGCCGACCCCGACGCCGGTGGTCATCCCGCCGCAGACGACGCCGCCGGTGCTGCCGTCGCCGCCGCCCTCGGACCGGCCGATCGAGGCGCCACCGGCGCCGGTCGTCACCCTGTCGCAGCCCGTCACCGAGGACGGCGCCAGCGTGCAGCGCGGCACCGGGGCGGACGCCACCCGCGGCGGCATGCAGGTGGAGCAGATCGTCATCGCGCCGGTCACCGCGCAACGCCAGGAGGTGGCCGGCACGCCGACTGTGAACGCCGACATCCGCATCGGCGGCACGAACGAGGCGCCGACCCTCGTCGCCACCCTGCCCAACGGCGCCGGCCTCAACGTGGTCGGCCCCGCCACCACCCTGACGCTGGGCGAGCTGGCGGGGGCCGCCGCGACCGAGACGTCGCGCGTCAACGCGACGGGTGCGCCCGTCTCCGAGACGATCCCGGTCACCGGCCTGTCGACCGTGCTGCCGTCGTCCACGCCGGTGACGCTGCGCACCATCACGCCGACCCTGGCGACGGGGCAGACCACCGCCCCGGCCGAGCCGATCGTCATCTCGGTGCCCCGCTCGACCACGACGGCCAATTCCACCGTCGAGGCGGTGATCATCGACAGCCGCTCGCTGCCGTCCGGGACGGTCATCGAGCTGCGCGACGTCGACTACGCCATCATCACCGGCCCGGTCTTCGCCATCGGCGGCACCGGCTCGAACGTCGCCATCGGCGACGGGACGGCCCAGTTTATGGTGCTGGGCGAGGGAGACGACACGCTGCACGGCGGCGGCGGCAACGACACCATCGGCTCCACCACCGGCGACGACGCGCTCTTCGGCGACGAGGGCAACGACCGGGTGCTGGGCGGCGACAACCACGACAGGCTCTCCGGCGGCGCCGGCAATGACACCATCGACGGCGAGTCCGGCCTGGACAGCGCCGTGTACTCCGGCAACCGCGCCGACTACATCGTCAGCACTTCCGCCGGGGTGACGACGGTGACGCACCGCAACGGCGGTGCCGACGGGACCGACACGCTGACCAACGTGGAGCGGCTGCGCTTCGCCGACGGCGACCTGGTGCCCGACGCCAGGCCGGAGGCCCTGATCCTCACCGGGCCCAGGCTGGCGGTGGCGTGGGACGCGACCCGGGGCGCCGCCGGCTTCACCTCGCTGGCCGGCGTGCAGGCCGGCGACACGGTGACCGGGACGGGCGACTTCGACGGCGACGGCAAACCCGACCTGCTGATGCGGGACGCGACCGGCGCCCTCTGGGCCGACACCGACCAGGGCGGTGCCCGCCGCCGCCTGGACTTCGGCGGGTTCCGCGTGGCCGGCGTCGCCGACCTGACCGGGTCCGCGGCGGACGACGTGCTGCTGATCGACGACGCCACGGGCCGGCTGCGCTTCCTCGACATCGCCGGCGGCGCCACCGAGCACTTCGCGCAGCTCGGCGCCGGCTGGTCGCTGGCGGGCATCGGCAACCTCGACGCCGCCGGGAAGGAAGGCGTGGTCCTCCAGCACACCGACGGCCGCGTCATGCACTGGACCGGGAGCGACTTCACGGCGCTGCTGACGCTGGCCCCCGGCTGGAGCATCGAGGCCGTCGGGAACTTCAGCGACAAGGGCGGCGACGACCTGTTGCTGATGGAGCAGGCGACGCGCCGGCTCTATGTCTGGGACGCGTCGCGCGGTGCCGACGGGTTCCGCCCTGCCCTGCCGCTCCTGGGCGGCTGGGGCGTGGTCGGCGCCCTGGATGCCAACGGGGACGGGTTCGACGACATGGTCTTCCGCAACGCCGACAACGGCCAGGGCCTCTACTGGGACGGCCTCGCCTTCCACGGGCTGGGCGGCGTTCTCGGGCAGAGCGACCTGCTGACCCAGGGGAGCCTCGCGGACGCCCCTGCCGGCACCGCCCGGGCGGCGAAGCCGGCCGCCGGCGCCCCGGCGGTCCAGGCCGCGGCCGCGGACGAGCCGGCGGTCATCGCGCCCCTGGCCCTGCCCGGCTTCGGCGGGATCGGGGACCTGCAGACGGCCCCCGCGATCGCCGCGTCGCCGGCGTCCGCGACGGACGGCCTGCCGGCGCGCCCGCTTGGCGCCGGCGCGCTGCCCGACGCCGCGCGCCTGGACGAGGCCGGGCTCGCCGCGCTCAGGGACGCGGTCGGCGCCCGCCTGCTGGGAGGGATGCCGCTCATGCCCTACGACCAGGCTCTGGCAGCCGGCGTCGGCGACCATCTTCTCGGCGACGCGCAGAACCGGCTGCTGGCGGTGCCCGACGGCAGCCGGGCGGCGGTCCCGACGGGCCGCCACCTGCTGCCCTGACGGGGGGACGGGCGGTGGCGGCCGGGCCCCCAGACGCCGCGGGGGCCCCGCCATGGTGAGGCGCGCCTTCATCACCGGGGTCTCCGGCCAGGACGGCGCCTACCTGTCGCTCCACCTGCTGGAGCGGGGGTACGAGGTCGTCGGGCTGGTGCGCCAGAACGCCGGGACGGACGCGGCGGCGCGCCTGCGCTGGCTGGGCATAGCGGGCGAGGTCCGGCTGGTCGACGGCGACGTGACCGACCTGTCCAGCCTGCTGCGCCTGCTGGCCGAGCACCGGCCGGACGAGATCTACAACCTCGCCGCCCAGTCGGTCGTGGGGACGTCCTGGCAGAAGCCCATCCTGACCGCCGCCGTGACCGGCCAGGGTGCGCTGAACATGCTGGAGGCGATGCGGCTGGCCCTGCCCTCCGCCCGCTTCTACCAGGCGTCCTCGTCGGAGATGTACGGGCTGGCGCAGGGGACGCTCCAGACCGAGGACTCGCCCTTCCATCCCCGGTCGCCCTACGCGGTCGCCAAGCTCTTCGCCCACTGGAGTGCCGTGAACCACAGGGAGAGCTTCGGACTGCACGTCAGCAGCGGCATCCTGTTCAATCACGAGTCGCCGCTCCGGCGGCCCGAGTTCCTGACGCGCAAGGTCAGCGACGCGGTCGCGCGGATCAAGCTGGGCCGGCAGCGCGAGCTCCGCCTGGGCAATCTCGACGCGTGCAGGGACTGGGGGCATGCCCGGGACTACGTCGCCGCCATGCACCTCATGCTCCGGCAGGACGCCCCCGGCGACTACGTCGTCGCCACCGGGCGCAGGACGTCGGTGCGCGAGCTGTGCCGCATCGCCTTCGGCCATGCCGGCCTCGTCGCCGAGGACCACATCGTGACCGACCCGGCGCTGCTCCGCCCGGCCGAGGTGCCGAGCCTGGCGGGCGACAGCGCCAAGGCGCGCCGGGTCCTCGGCTGGCATCCCGCGACCAGCCTGGAGGAGCTGATGGCCGAGATGGTCGAGGCCGACCTCAGGCGGGTGGCCGCCGAGGGGGCCTGAGCGCGCGCCTACCGGGCCCCGTCCTGCCGCCCCGCCGCCCAGCGCCGCCACATCGCCCGGAACGCCGCCTCGACCTCGCGGGCGAAACCCGGATGGTCGGCCAGGGGCGAGGCCGCCAGGCGCCGGCGCATG
Source organism: Azospirillaceae bacterium (assembly GCA_035627915.1). Classification (GTDB taxonomy): domain Bacteria; phylum Pseudomonadota; class Alphaproteobacteria; order Azospirillales; family Azospirillaceae; genus DASPKT01. The sequence continues at coordinate 5,841 of DASPKT010000429.1, read as the reverse complement.
GTCCGCCGCAGCTCCGCCAGGCGCTGCAGGTCGCCCGCCAGCGCCACGGCCGTCCCGATGTAGCCGTCCAGGTCGGCCGCCGCCAGGTCGCCCAGCCCGCACCCCGTCAGGATGCTCGCGCCCACGCGCGACACATGGGTCCGCCCGGCCCAGGTCACGACGGGGACGCCCATCCAGAGGGCGTCGCAGCTGGTGGTCGTGCCGTTGTAGGGGAAGGTGTCCAGGGCGATGTCGATGCCGTCGTAGGCACGCAGGTGGGCCTCCGCCCCCGGGGTCTGGGACAGCAGGGCCACGCGGTCGGCGGCGACGCCGGCTTCCGCGAACAATCCGGCGTAGCGGTCGCGGGTCGCCGCGTCGCCGTAGGCGCGGCTCTTCAGGACCAGGCGGGACGACGGGACCCGCCGCAGGATCTCCGCCCAGGCCCGCACGACCTCGGGCGTGATCTTGGCCGTGTTGTTGAAGGAGCCGAAGATCACGTGGCCCCGCTCCAGCGCCGGGGTCGCCGCCGACGGTTCGACCTCGACCGGCGGCCGGTAGGCGAGGAAGCCGCGGGGAAGCCGGACCAGCGTCTCCGCCGACCACCGGTCGGCCTCGCCCGCGGGATCGGCGACGGCGTCGGTCAGCCGGTAGTCCATCGCGTCCATGCCCGTCGTGTCGGGATAGCCGAGCCAGGCGACCTGGACCGGGGCGGGCTTGCGGGCGAACAGCAGCGGCCGGCTCTCCGCGGTGTGACCGGCGAGGTCGACCAGGATGTCGATGCGGTCGGCCTCCACCAGCGCGGCGGCCGCGGCGTCGTCCAGGCCGGCGATCGGCCGCCAGGTCCCGGCCAGGGCCCTCAGCCGCGCCGTCGTGGCATCCTCCCGCCGCGAGGCCGCGTAGCAGACGATATCGACCACGCCCCGGTCGTGCTCCCGCAGCAGCGGCTCGATGAAATGCGCGCAGGCGTGGCTGCAGAAGTCGGGCGAGACGTAGCCGACGCGCAGGCGCCGGTCCGGACTAGGGTCGTTCGCATACGTGCGCGGCCCGGGCAGCAGCGGCCGCGCGTGCCGGTCGTTCCAGTGGCGGTGCGCGCGGAAGACGATCCCCGGCGGCACGGACGGCGTGTAGTGCAGCGCCAGCAGCAGGTTGGAATGCAGCAGCGCCAGGTCCGGATGGTGTTCCAGCCCCGCCTGCAGGACCAGCAGGGCCTCCTCCACCCGTCCCTGGTCCTTCAGCACCTCGCCCAGGTTGACGAAGGGCTGCGGCAGGTCCGGCTGGACGGCGATCGCCCGGCGGTAGAGCTCGGCCGCCCCGGCCAGGTCGCCCGCCTGGCCGTGCAGGTCCGCCAGGTTGCTGAGCGCCTCCCCCATGGCCGGCTTCAGCCGCAGCGCGCGGCGATAAGCGATGGCGGCGGCGCCGGCGTCGCCCAGCTGGCGCAGGATGTTGCCGAGGTTGAACCACGCTTCCGGGTAGTCCGGCCTGAGGGCGGCGGCGGTCATGGCGGCCCGGCGCGCCTGGTCCAGCCGGTCCAGGTCGGTCAGCAGGCAGGCCAAATTGTTGAAGATCGGGGGATCGGGCAGTGCCGCCAGCGCCCGCGCGTAGCAGGCGGCCGCCTCCTCCCGCCGGTTGCCGGCGCGCAGGAGCACGGCCAGGTTGTTGTTGGCGTGCGGGTCCGACGGGTCGGCCCCCAGGACAGCCCGGTACTCCGCCTCGGCGGCATCGAGGCGGCCGGCGCGGTGATGCTCCAGCGCCCGGTCCAGCCGCCCGGCGGATGGGGCGGCACCCGATGCGGCGGTTTCCTCCGAGGGCACGATCATGGGCCAACTAATCCGGCATGGGGCGGGGGTTTGCAAGGAACAACGGCGCGCCCCTACCCCGCCGGCCCGTCCGCCAGCAGCCCCGCCTCCCGCAGGATGGCGAGCAGCCGGTCGGCCGCCTGTCCCCAGGTGAAGCCCGACAGCAGGCGGTCGCGGGCGGAGCGCTGCGGGCCGGCGCGCCCGACCACGATGTCGGCGAGGATCGCGGCCGCCGCGTCCTCGTCCGGTTCCCACCAGTCCAGCCCGAAGAACGCCTTGGGCGGCGGCTCCCCCGCCATCGGGCGGGCGGGTGCGACGCGGGCCGGGACCATGTGGGCCACCGACTCGTCGAGGTAGTCGAGGTAGGAGCTGTGCCGGGGCGCCACCAGCCCCAGGCCCATGGCGCCCGCCTTGGACATCGGCAGGTCCCACCCCTCCCCGTGCGACAGGCTCACATAGTGGGTCGCGGCGTGGAACAGGGCGGTCATGCCCGCCTCGTCCAGCGTCTGGTCGACCAGCAGGACCGGCGCCGCCTCCTCCATCCGCCGGCCCACCTGGGCCTGCACCCGCCCGACGAGGTCCGCCAGGGCGGCGCGCGCGGCAGCGCTCTCCCCCTTGCCCAGCTTCAGGACCAGCACCGCGTCGTCGGCGCGCGAGGTGGCCCGCAGCCAGACGCGCAGCAGCCCGTCGACGTTCTTGCGCGCGATGAAGTCGGACACGTTGAGGAAGCGGTGGCGGAAGCCGGACACCGGCCGCCCGCCCGCCACCGCCAGCGGCAACGGACCCGGCGCGACGGCCGCCGGTTCCGGGTCCACGCCCAGCGGGCAGAGCCGCAGCCGGTCCTCCGGGAAGCCGGCCGCCGCCCAGGCGGTCCAGGAGGACCGGCTGGGGACGACGACGAGGTCGCTGGCGGCACTGTGGCGCCGCCACGCCTCCGGGATGCGGGTCCCCTCGAACATGGTGAAGGTCACCGACGCCAAGCCCGGCACCCGCTCCACCACCTGGGGCACGAGGACGTTCAGCATCGCCCGCGCCGCGACCGGCCGGTCGAGCGGTTCCGCCTCCCAGACCTCGCCGCCGACCACGCCGATCACCTGCAGCGGGACCCGGCGCTGCCTCAATGTCTGGATCAGCCGCCGCCCCAGGTGGGCGTAGCCGCTGGGCTGGGAGAACGGCCCCCGCACGACCAGCCCGTCCGCCGCCCCGCCGACGGTGGATGCGGCGAGGCGGTAGGCCCGGCAGCGGGCCAGCCCGGCGAGGGCCCCCGCGTCGGCCGGCGCAAGCCGGGCCGCCCGGCGGAAGGCCTCCGACGCCGCGTCCAGCCGGCCGAGCCGCAGCAGCGCCTCTCCCCGAAGCATGTAGGCATGGGCCGCGTCCGGCGAGAGGAGGACGAGCCGGCGCGCCTCCGCCGCCGCGCCGCCCGTGTCGCCGGCCGCCGTCAGCGCCTGGGCCAGGTTGAAGCGGGCGGCGGGCGACAGCGGCGCCAGCCGCGCCGCGCGGGACAGGACCCGGAGCGAGCCATCGAGGTCGCCGAGCTCCTGCAGCACGGTCCCCAGGCGGCTCAGCGCCGGCTCCGCCGCGGGCTCCATCGCCAGGAATCGCCGCAGGTAAGCCGCGGCCCTCCCCAGGGCCCCCACCCCCTGGAGGACCACCACGAGGTTCAGCAGCAGCGGCCCGTGGTCGGGGTGGACCCGCACCGCCCGGCCCAGCACCTCCGCCGCCGCCGCCGCGTTCCCGGCGGCATGCAGCGAGACGCCCAGCAGGTTCAGCAGGTCGCGGTCCCCCGGGCTGGCCGCCAGCGCCTCCTGGCAGGCCAGGGCCGCCTCGGCTGGCCGGCCGGCGCGGTAGAGGCCGGCCGCCGTGTCGAAGTCCGCCGTCATGGCTTGGCCGCCTTCTCCGCGGCCAGCGCCGCCACGGCCTCGGCTGCCATGGCCATCGCCGCCGGCCAGCCGCCCTCCCGCGGGCTCCGGAACAGGCGGGTGCGCGGGTACCAGGGCGTCTCCCCCGTCTCCCGCATCCAGCGCCAGTCCGACAGCCAGGGCAGGATCAGGAACACCGGGCGCCCCATGGCGCCGGCCAGGTGCCCGACGGCGGAGTCGCAGCAGACCACCAGGTCCAGGCCGGCGATGAGGGCGGCATCGTCGGCGAAGGCGTCGCCTGGCGCGAAGCGGTCGGCGTCGCCCCAGGCGACGATGCCCGGCCGGTCCAGCCCCGCCCCGCGCTGGAGGCTGTGGAGGCGGACACCCGGCAGGGTCGCCAGGGCCGCGAAATGCTCCGGCGGGATGGAGCGCTCGGCGCCGTTCGCCTGCCAGTGGATGCCCACGTTGAAGACGCTGGGGTCCAGCCGCCGGCGCCACGCCGTCTCCAGCCCGGGCTCGGCCCGCAGGTAGGGAACGCCGCCCGGGACCGTGTCCAGGCGGGTCCCGCACAGCATGGGCAGGCTCATCAGCGAGGCGTGGCAGTCGAACTCCGGGACCGGCTCTCCCTCCTCCACCAGCAGGTCGATGCCCGGCACGGTGGACAGGACGCGCTTCAGCCGGGGCTGGCACTCGAAGACCGTGCGGGCACCGAGCCGCTTCAGCACGGACAGGTAGCGCACGAACTGGAAGCTGTCGCCCAGCCCCTGCTCGTAATGGACCAGGATGGTCCTGCCCGCGGGCGGCCCGCCGTCCCAGGCGGGCTTGCCCCCACAGTCGCGGTTCCAGCGCCAGACCGCCTGCCGCCGGCGCCATTCGTATTCCCGGAACCCCTCCTCCAGGCGCCCGAGCGAGAGCAGGGCGGTGCCCAGGTTCTTGTGGTACTCCGGCGCGGCGGGCGCGAGGCGGGCGGCGCGGCGGTAGAGGGCGACCGCCTCCTCCGCGCGGCCCTGCGCCATCAGCGCGGCACCCAGGTTGTTGACGGCCGCGTGGGCTGCCGGGTCGGCGGCGACGGCAAGCCGGAAGGCGGCTTCCGCCGCTTCCGGCCGGGCCTGCGCCATGCGCGCGTTGCCGAGTCCCAGCGCCGCCCCGGGGAAGCCGGGATCGAGCGCGGCCAGCCGGCCGTACAGCGCCTCCGCCGCGTCCGCGCGGCCCGCCTCGGCCAGCAGGGACGCCAGCTGGGACAGTGTCTGCGGATGCCCGGGGCGCAGCGCCAGGGCGTGCTGCCACGCGGCGGCCGCGTCAGCCCGGCGCCCGAGCCCGCGGAGCGCCAGGCCGAGGTTGAACAGGACGGCGGGGTGGTCGGGCTGCGCCTCGGCCGCCGCCTGGAACCGGCGGGCCGCCTCGTCGTACCGGCCGGCGGCGAAGGCGGCCGCGCCCTCCTGGAAACTGGCGACCCACTCCGGTTCCGCGGTGCCGGCGGACGTATCGGCCTGCGCGCTCATCCCGCCCGCCCGCCGCGGCCCGGGTCGCGCGACAGGGCATTCCGGGAAATGCTAGGCTCGCCCGCGGAACCGTCAGGGATACGCGCCGTCCAGGGGATCATCGCCTTGCCACGCCTGTCTCCGTCCGCGAGGGCCTCCGCGGGACCGGCGGCGCGCCCGCCGCGGTGCCGCCGCCCGGCCCGCCGATCCTATCCAAGCGGCGCCCGCCATACAGCCGAAAACCGATGCGGACCCGGAACGGCCGGCCGGCGCCCGGCGATGGTCACGCCCCGATGACGGTTCCGGCGGCCCTGGCCCGCGCCTACGCGCTGTTCCGGGAGGGGCGCCACGCGGAGGCGGCGGCGCTGTGCCGGGACCTCGTCGCCGCGGAGCCCGGCAGCGCCGAGGCGGCCTGCCTGCTGGGCGTGGTGGAGAGCGCGCTGGGCCGCGCCGGCGCCGCCGCCCGCCTGTTCGCCCGGGCCGTCGTGCTGAAGCCGGAACTCGCCGACGCCTACGCGAACCTCGCCTTGCTGCGCCGGCAGGCGGGCCGGCCGCGGGAGGCCCGCACCCTCTACCGCCGCGCCCTCTCGCTCGCCCCGGGCAACGCGGGGGCGACCTGCGCGCTCGCCGAAATCCTGGAGGAGCTGGGCGAGGCGGGGGCCGCGCTGGCGCCGCTGGAGGCGGCACTGCGGCACCGGCCGGGATCGGGTGCGGTGCACCTGGCCC
>DASPKT010000428.1:0-2089 GCA_035627915.1 Azospirillaceae bacterium | reverse complement strand
ACTGGTACCGCACCTGACCGGCTCCCCGCCTCAGCTCGCCATGTCGTCCACGTCGCGGGCCAGCACTTCGCGCTTGCCGACGTGGTTGGCGCGGCTGACGACGCCCTCCTGCTCCATGCGCTCGATCAGGCGGGCGGCGCTGTTGTAGCCGATGCGCAGGTGGCGCTGGATGAAGCTGGTGGAGGCCTTGCGCTCGCGGCAGACCAGCGCCACCGCCTGGTCGTAGAGGTCGTCGCCGGTGGCCGCGTTGCCGCCGCCCTTGCCGCCCTCCTCGTCCAGGTCGAAGGGGGCGCCGCCCTCCTCGTCCTCGGTGACGGCGTCGACGTAGTTGGGCTCGCCCTGGGCCTTAAGGAACTTGACGATCTCCTCGACCTCCTGGTCGCGGACGAAGGGGCCGTGGACGCGGGTGATGCGGCCGCCGCCGGCCATGTAGAGCATGTCGCCCTGGCCCAGCAGCTGCTCCGCCCCCTGCTCGCCCAGGATGGTGCGGCTGTCGATCTTGCTGGTGACCTGGAAGCTGATGCGGGTGGGGAAGTTGGCCTTGATGGTGCCGGTGATGACGTCGACCGAGGGGCGCTGGGTCGCCATGATGATGTGGATGCCGGCGGCGCGCGCCATCTGCGCCAGCCGCTGGATCGCCGCCTCGATGTCCTTGCCGGCGACCAGCATCAGGTCGGCCATCTCGTCGACGATGACGACGATGTAGGGCAGCTCGGTCAGGTCGATGGGCTGGTCCTCGAACACCGGCTTGCCGGTGTCGGGGTCGAAGCCGGTCTGCACCCGGCGGGTCAGCACCTCGCCGTCGTCGCGGGCCTCCTTCAGGCGCGCGTTGTAGCCGTCGATGTTGCGCACGCCCAGCTTGGACATGGCGCGGTAGCGGTCCTCCATCTCCCGCACCGTCCACTTCAGCGCCACGACGGCCTTCTTCGGGTCGGTGACGACGGGGGCCAGCAGGTGCGGGATGCCCTCGTAGACGGAGAGTTCCAGCATCTTCGGGTCGACCATGATGAAGCGGCACTTCTCCGGCGGCAGCCGGTAGAGCAGCGACAGGATCATGGTGTTGATGGCGACCGACTTGCCCGAGCCGGTGGTGCCGGCGACCAGCAGGTGCGGCATGCGGGCGAGGTCGGCGACCACGGGCTGGCCGCCGATGTCCTTGCCCAGCACCAGCGACAGCTTCTGCTGCCCCTTGTCGTAGGCCTCCGACGCCAGCAGCTCGCGCAGGTAGACGGTCTCGCGCTTGGCGTTCGGCATCTCGATGCCGATGACGTTGCGCCCGGGCACCACCGCCACGCGCACCGACACCGCACTCATGGAGCGCGCGATGTCGTCGGCGAGGCCGATGACGCGGGACGACTTGGTGCCGGGGGCCGGCTCCAGCTCGTAGAGGGTGACGACGGGGCCGGGATGGACCTTCACGATCTCGCCGCGGACGCCGAAATCCTCCAGCACGCTCTCCAGCAGCTCCGCGTTCTGCTGCAGCGCCGCCTCGTCCAGGGCCGGGGACCGGGCGCCGGGCTCGGGCAGCTGCAGCAGGTCGAGGGGCGGCAGCTCGTAGTCGCCGGGCTCGTCCGGTTCCAGGTCCAGCGTCGGCTGGCGCACCGCGACCTTGCGGGCGATCTCCACCAGCTTGGGCTTTGCCGGCGGCTCCACCACGGCGGCCGGGCGGGCGCGGGGCCGCACCTCCTCCGCCTCGCCGGCGTCCGGATCGTCCTCGTCGGGCTCCAGGGCCGCGCGGGGCGGGGCGCCGCGCTCCAGCTTCGGGATGGAGAGGCTGGGCTCCGCCCGCTCGGGCCGCGCCGCCGCTTCCTCCCCGCCCAGGCTGGGGGCGCGGCGGGACAGGCCGCCGGCGGCGCGCGCCGGGGCCTCCGACCGGGCGGCGACGGCCGCCTTCAGCCCGGCCGCCCCGCGGGCACCGCGCCCGGCCAGGCCCGCGACCGTGCCGAAGAGGCCGGAGACGGCACCGCCGATGCCTCCCCCCATGCCGGACAGCGACCCCGACAGGGCCGGCTTCAGCGACCGCACCGGCACGCCCAGCGCCGACATCAGCAGCAGGAAGGCCGGGATCATCGCCAGGATGCCCAGCAGC
>DASPKT010000427.1:0-63051 GCA_035627915.1 Azospirillaceae bacterium | reverse complement strand
CGCGCCGCGCACGACGTGATGCTTCGGCGCATCCGCGACCGCCGCCTCCGAGAAGAGCGTGTCCTCCGGCAGCGCGAGCACGACCGGGCCCGGTCGCCCGGCAGTCGCGGTGTGGAACGCGCGGCTCACGTACTCCGGGATGCGCTCCACGCGGTCGATCTGCGCGACCCACTTCGCCATCTGGCCGTACATCCGGCGGTAGTCGATCTCCTGGAAGGCCTCGCGCTCGGCCTGGCCGCGCTCGATCTGGCCGACCAGCAGGATCATGGGCGTGCTGTCCTGCATGGCGGTGTGCACGCCGATGGCGGCGTTGCAGGCGCCGGGGCCGCGGGTGACCATGACGATGCCGGGCCGGCCGGTGAGCTTCCCGTAGGCCTCCGCCATGAAGGCGGCCCCGCCCTCCTGCCGGCAGGTGACGAGGCGCAGCTGCGGCCGGTCCAGCGCCGCGTCCAGCACGTCCAGGTAGCTCTCCCCCGCCACGCAGAAGGCAAGCTCGGCACCCTGCGCCACCAGCGCGTCCACCAGGATGCGCCCACCCGTCCGGGGCACCGCGCCCGTCATCCTCTTCCCCCCCCGCCATTGTCCGCGCGGCAGTTAGGGCCTCCGGGCGGGCGATGTCAACGTGGGCGAGTCCTGCCCGGAGGGGGTGGCGGCCGGCACCCCGGATGCGCCCCGGATGCGCCGTTGCATCCGGCCGGGGGCGGGCCTATCCCGGAGACATGGCCCTCTGCGGGGAGGTTCCGACATGCAGTCCCTGACGCGCGACCAGGTGATCGAGATCTGCGGGCGCCTGGACGATTTCCGCATCGCCAGCATCATCGGCACCGGCGCCAGCCCGGCCGAGCTGATGGAGGCGCGGACCTGGCTCGGCTCCGACGACTACTTGGCGGTGGCGCTGGGCCGCAACGTCACCGGCCGCGTCGCGCGGCTGGTGGAGCTGCTGAAGGCCGAGGAGCCGGAGTGGGACGACCGCTGAGCGCCCTCTCCGCCCGGGCTACCCGGAGGGGGGTCGCCCGGACGCGCCTTGCGGTGGGGGCTCCCGGCCCCGTATCGTCGGGGGCATGAACGAATTCCTGATCACGCCGGACCCGGACGACCCGCGCCTGTCGCGGCCCGTCGAGGGCATCGACCAGACGGGCCAGCCCGTGGCCTCCGCCGTGCCGGTGGAGCGGCCGCTGACCCTCTACCTGAACGGCCAGGAGATCGTCACCATGATGACGATCCTGGACTATCCGGAGGAGCTGGCGCTCGGCTACCTGCTGAACCAGAACATGCTGCGCGCCGACGACCGGGTCACCGACGTGGTCTACGACCCGGAGGTGGAGGTCGTGGCCGTGCGCACCGAGCGCGCCACCGACTTCCAGGAGAAGCTGCGCCGGAAGACGCTGACCTCGGGCTGCGCCCAGGGCACCGCCTTCGGCGACATCATGGAGCGGTTCGCCTCCGTCACCCTGTCGCGCACCGCCACCATCCGCACCAGCTGGCTCTACGCCCTGCTGCACAAGATCAACACGGCCCCGTCGCTGTACCTGACGGCCGGCGCCATCCACGGCTGCGCGCTGGCGGTGGAGGACCGGCCGGTCGTCTACATGGAGGACGTTGGTCGCCACAACGCGGTGGACAAGATCGCCGGCTGGATGTTCCGGCACGGGGTCGGGGCGGAGGACAAGATCTTCTACACCACCGGCCGCCTGACCTCGGAGATGGTCATCAAGACGGTGCAGATGGGCATCCCGATCCTGGTCTCGCGCTCCGGCTTCACCGCCTGGGGCGTGGACCTGGCGCGGCAGGCCGGGCTGACCCTGATCGGCCGCGCCCGCGGCCGGCGGTTCCTGGCGCTCGCGGGGACGGAGCGCATCGTCTTCGACGCCGACTGGCGCCACGACCCAGACGAGGACCGCCGCCACCGCCGCAAGGGGGCCGAGGGGGATGAGTGAGGCGGCCGTCCCCGGCGTGCTGGGCGTGCTGCTGGCCGGCGGGCTGGCGCGGCGCATGGGCGGCGGCGACAAGGCGCTGCGGACCGTCGGCGGTGCGGCCGTGCTGGACCGGGTCATCGCCCGGGTGCTGCCGCAGGTGGGCACGCTGGTGCTGAACGCCAACGGCGACCCGGCGCGCTTCGCCCCCTGGGGCCTGCCCGTCGTCGCCGACACGGTGGAGGGGTTCGCGGGGCCCCTGGCCGGCGTGCTGGCGGCGCTGGACTGGGCGGCGGAGCATGCGCCCGGCGCGGCCGACGTGCTGAGCGTCCCCACTGACTGCCCGTTCCTGCCCCCCGACCTGCTGGCGCGGCTGGAGGCGGCGCGGCGGGCCGCCGGCACCCCGCTCGCCTGCGCCCGCTCCGCCGGGCAGGCGCATCCCGTGGTGGGGCTGTGGCCGGTGGCGCTGCGCGAGGATCTGCGCCACGCCCTGGTCGTCGAGGATCTCCGCCGGATCGACCGCTGGACCGCCCGGCACGGCATCGCCCACGCCGACTTCGCCACCGACCCCGCCGACCCCTTCTTCAACGCCAACACGCCGGAGGATTTGGACGAGGCGGAACGGCTGCTGGCGGCGCATCCGGGGCTGTAGGGGGCGGGCGCCGTCCGTCGGCAGCGGCGGTGGGGTGCGGGCTTCGACAGGCTCAGCCTGAGGGAGGATGTGCTGCTCCCCCGGGGGGCCTAACTGTGTGATGTGCAGCCGCGCCCCGTCCCACCCCTTGATCGTCACCCCCGCGGAGGCGGGCATGACGGTCGAGTGGGGGGCGGCGTGGCGCCTTGCCGCCGGACCCCGCCCTGCCCCCAGCCCCCAGGCGCGCCCCGTCCACGCCGGGCCTGGCATCCCCCGTTCCTCAGGCTGAGCCTGTCGAAGCCCGCAGCACCTGCCCGCCGCACCCAGCCCGCACCCCCCTCAAATCACCGACGACAGCGGCAGGTACGCCACCATGTCGCCCGGCGCGACGGAGGTGACCTCCTCCCCCAGCTCCGCCAGCCCGTCGGCGGCGACGAGGGAGGAGAGGATGCCGGCGCCGTCGCGGGGGAACTTGCGGGCCTCCAGCGCACCGTCGGCGGCGCGCTCCAGCCAGACACGGACATATTCGCGCCGGTCGCGCTTCTTGCGGTAGTCGAAGGCGGCGCGGACCGGGAAGCGCGGCGGGTCGGAGGGCGCCTCGCCCTGGAGGTGCTGCACCAGCGGCCGGGCCAGCAGCAGGAAGGTCACCATGCCGGCGACCGGGTTGCCGGGCAGGCCGACGAAGGGCACGCGGCCCACCTGGCCCATGGCGACCGGCCGCCCCGGCTTGATGGCGAGACGCCAGAAATGCAGCCGCCCCAGCCGCTCCACCGCCGCCTTGACGTGGTCCTCCTCCCCCGTGGACATGCCGCCGGAGCTGAGGATCAGGTCGTGCCCCGCCGCGGCGGCGGAGAGCGCGCTGCCGATGGCGTCCGGGTCGTCGCGCAGGATGCCGAGATCGGTGACCGCGCAGCCCAGCCCCTCCAGCAGGGCCGCCAGCATGTAGCGGTTGCTGTCGTGGATGCCGCCGGGGCCCGGCACCGTGCCGGGCTCGTGCAGCTCGCTCCCGGTGGAGAGCAGCGCCACCCGCAGGGGCGCCCGCACCGGCAGCCGCGTGACGCCGAGGGCCGCGGCCAGGCCGACGTCCTGCGGCCGCAGCCGCCGGCCCCCCGGCAGGGCGATGGAGCCCCTGCCCACGTCCTCCCCCGCCCGGCGGCGGTTGGCGCCGCGCTTCAGCCCGGGGCGCAGGCGGACCCGGCCCCCCTCTTCCACCGCGTCCTCCTGCATCATGACCGTGTCGAAGCCGACCGGCATCGGGGCGCCGGTGAAGATGCGGACGGCGCAGGGACTGTCCGGCGGTGCCCCGGGGTCGTCGCCGGCGGCGACGCGGCCGGCCAGCGGCAGCACCGTGTCGGCGTCCGCCGCCAGGTCGGCGTGGCGCACCGCGTAGCCGTCCACGGCGGAGTTGTCGTGCGCCGGCACGTCGATGGGGGCGACCAGGTCGGCGGCCAGCACCCGGCCGGCCGCGGCGCGCAGCGGCACCTCCTCCGTCCCCGCCGCGGGGGCCAGCCGGTCGCGCAGCAGGGCGACCGCCTGCTCCAGCCGCATCAGCGGGCCGCCGAAGGCGAAGCAGTCGTCGGAGAGCTGCGCCATGCCTCAGCGCCCCTCCAGCCCGGCCGCCCGCAGCACGAAGGCGGCGATGGCGGGGATGTCGTCGAGGTCCAGGCAGGGCAGCGGGCAGCCCTCCGGCGGGGCGTCGGTGGCGAGGCCGACGATGTGCGGGTCGTCGGGGTGCAGCAGCGGCTTGCCGGTCGCCCGGCGCCAGACCTCCAGCTTCGGGTGCGGGTCGCGCTTGAACCCCTCCACCAGCACCAGGTCGACCGGCGACAGGCGGGCCAGCAGGTCCGCCAGCGGCGGCTCCGGCGCGCCGCGGTGCTCGTGCATCAGCACCCAGCGGCTGGCGGAGCTGACCAGCACCTCCTCCGCCCCGGCCTCGCGGTGCCGGTAGCTGTCCTTGCCGGGCTGGTCCACGTCGAAGGCATGGTGGGCGTGCTTGACCGTGGAGACGCGGACGCCGCGGGCGCGCAGCTCCGGTAGCAGCCGCGTGACCAGCGTGGTCTTGCCGCTGCCGCTCCATCCCGCCAATCCGAAAACCCGCATGCGATCCCCGCGCCCAGCGAACCCTTGTGGCCGACCATAGCACCCAAGGGGGGAGCTGGGGGATGCGACGGTTGCGGAGTACCCCCGCCGCGCCTAGGCTGGCTCCCGAAACCCGCCGGGGGCCCACATGCCGGACAGCGCCGCCCACCCCGCCGACCACCCGCTGCGCGCCGCCCTCAACGACGAGCTGCACGCGCGCCCGCATTTGCGGGTGGAGACGCCGTCCCGCCTGACGCACGTCGCCTGGCTGGCGGACCCGGCGGAGGCGGCCGCCGACCTCGACCGGCTGGCGGGCCTCTGCGCCCGCCATGGGACCGCGGCGCCGGGCCCGGAGGACCGGCACGGCCAGATGCCGGTCGGCGACCGGCTGCTGCGCTGGGAGCGGCATGCCGAGTTCGTGACCGTGACCGTCCTGGCGCCGGGTCCGGGCGACGGCGGCTGGTCGGCCCTGACGCCGGAGCTGGAGGAATGGACCGCCGGCATCGCCGGGGGGCGGCTGGCGGCGCTGCACCTGCGGGTGGAGGCGGACACCGAGCCCCGCCACGGGCCGGAGAGCCTGGCGGCGCTGTTCCCCGGCGGGCAGCTGGCGGGCTCCGTCGTGAACGGCGGCGACGCGCTGGCCTGGACCGACTTCCACGTGGGCGAGGACGGCTGCAGCCGCATGCTGGTGCGCGACGTGGCCCTGACGCCGGCCCGCACCGGGCGGCTGGTCCAGCGGCTGCTGGAGATCGAGACCTACCGCATGATGGCGCTGCTGGGCCTGCCCGACGCCCGCGCGCTGACCCCCGCCTTGTCGGAGATGGAGGCGCGGCTGGCCGCCATCGTGGAGCGCACCGCCGCCGCCGGTTCCACCGCGGAGGAGCATGCGCTGCTGGACCGGCTGACCCTGCTGGCGGCGGAGGTGGAGGCGGCCGCCGGGCGCACCCGCTTCCGCTTCGGCGCCACCGCTGCCTACGCCGCCCTGGTGGAGCGGCGGCTGCAGGAGCTGAGGGAGGAGCGCATCCCCGGCCTGCCCCGCATCGGCGTGTTCCTGGAGCGGCGCTTCGGCCCCGCCGTGCGCACCTGCGAGGCGGCGCGGCGGCGGCTGGCGGAGCTGGCCGAGGGTGTGGGCCGCGCCGGCGCCATGCTGCGCACCCGCGTCGACGTGCAGCTGGCCGAGCAGAACGCCGAGCTGCTGCGGTCGATGGAGGCACGCGCCCGCGCCCAGCTCCGCATCCAGGAGGCGGTGGAGGGGCTGTCGGTGGTCGCCATCACCTACTACCTGATCGGACTGCTGAAGGTCGTGGCGGAGGGGCTGCCGGCCCTGGGGCTGCACCTGGACCACCACCTGCTGGCTGCGGGTGCGGTGCCGCTGGTGCTGGGGGCGGCCTGGGTGGGGCTGCGCCGCCTGCGCCGGGCGCTGAAGGCGGACTAGATCCCCTCCCCGTCGATCAGCACGGAGAGCCGGTCGCGGATGCGGTCGGCGAGGTCGCGGGCGTCGGCGTCGTCGCGGCGGCGCGGGCGTGCCGCGCGCGGGCGGTCCTCCGAGCGCACGGTGGCGGGGGAGCCGGCCAGCAGCACCACGCGGTCGGCCAGGTAGACCGCCTCCTCGATGTCGTGGGTCACGAACAGGATGGTCTTGCCGGTGCGCCGCCAGAGGTCCAGCAACTCGTCCTGCAGGGTCTGGCGGGTGATGGCGTCGAGCGCGCCGAACGGCTCGTCCATCAGCAGCAGCTCCGGGTCCACGGCCAGCGCGCGGGCGATGGCGACGCGCTGGCGCTGCCCGCCGGAGAGCTGGTGCGGCCAGCGGTCGGCCTTGTCGGTGAGGCCGACCAGGGCCAGCGCCTCGTCCGCGCGGCGGCGCCGCTCCGCCCGCGGCAGGCCCAGCCCCTCCAGCCCGAACTCCACGTTGGCCCGCACCCGCCGCCAGGGCAGCAGGCGTGCGTCCTGGAACACCAGCCCGTAGGGCCGGGTGCCCGGCCGCGGGTCGCTGTCGCGGGCGACCGTGCCTTCCTTGGGCCGGATCAGGCCGGCGACGACGCGCAGCAGGGTGGACTTGCCCACGCCCGACGCGCCGACGATGGCGATGAACTCCCCCTTGCCGATGGCGAGCGAGAAGTCGCGCAGCACCACCGTCTCGCCCCCCATGGCACCGGGAAAGGCCAGGGACAGGCGCTCGACCGTGATCATGCCTTCCACCCCAGCAGCCGGTCGCGCACGGCGACGAAGACGGTGTCCACGATGCCGTAGAGCAGCGCCATGGTGATCATGTAGACGACGACGATGTCGGTCGCCAGCAGCGAGGAGGCCTGCATCATGCGCTGGCCGATGCCGGGCACGCCGAACAGCTCCGCCGCCACCACGGCCATCCAGGCCTGCCCCAGCCCGGTGCGGAAGCCCGACAGGATGGAGGCGGAGGCGGCGGGCAGCACGACCTTCGTCAGCTTCGCCAGGGGGCCGCGGTGGCCGAACGCGTCGGCCAGCTCCAGCAGGTCGCGGTCGACCGCCTGCACCGCGCCCAGGGCGGCGAAGAAATTGATCCAGAAGACGCCGACCACGATGATGAAGGTCGCCGCCGACGGGCTGACGCCGAACCAGATGATGGCGAAGGGCACCCAGGCGAGGCCGGGGATCGGCCGCAGCAGCCGCACCACCCAGGAGGTCAGGTCCTCCAGCGTGCGCGACATGCCGACGGCGACGCCCAGCCCGACGCCCAGCAGCGAACCCAGCGCCAATCCCCAGAGATAGTGGCCGAGGCTGGCGAGCACGGCCGACAGCCAGCTGCCGCTCTGGATCTCGCTGAGGAAGGTGCCCGGGATCTGGCTGGGGGCCGGCAGCAGCACCGGCCGCACCAGCCCCAGCCGCGGCACCGCCTCCCACAGGGCGAGGAAGAGGGCGACGCCCAGCGCCGCCAGCAGGATGCGCCGCACCGCCGCCTCAGCCCTTCGGGGACTTGTCGAAGAAGGAGGCGTCGAACAGACCGTCCACCGGCTCCGCCTTCTTCAGCACGCCGATCTCCACCTGGAAGTCCTGGATCAGCTTGGTCTTCTCAACGATGGAGCGGGGATCGACCGAGAAGCGCGAGGCGGGCGAGGTCAGGGCCCGCTGCATGGTCTTGGCGTCGATCAGGCCGCGGCCCAGCACCTGCTCCACCGCCTTGGCGGCCGTGGCCGGGTCCTGCTGGATGAGCTTGGTGGCGCGCACGGTCAGGTCGACCAGCTTCTGCACGACCTCGGGGTGCTTGGTCGCCAGCTCCTCGCTCACGCCGACGACGGTGCCGGGCTGGTTCTCGATCATGTCCTTGCCGTAGGCCAGCACCGAGACGGCCGGCAGCCGGTCGCGGATGATGGTCAGCGCCGGCTCGCGCACGGTGGCGCCGTCGACGGCCCCGGCCAGCAGCGCCTGCTGGGTGGCGTCGATGCCCATCGGCACCAGCTCCACCTTGGACTTGTCCACGCCCGCGACGCGCCACAGCCAGTACTGCAGCACCGTGTTGGGGATGGAGCCCGCGGGCTGCGTCGCCAGCTTCACCGGCCGGCCCAGCTTGGCGGAGAGGTCGGCGATGGCCTTGGCGGCGTTGCCGCCCTTGGCCGCGGCGGCCAGGTCCGGCCCGGCGGCGACCACCAGCTCCTCCACCGCGGTGGAGGCGACGACGCGGACGCCGATGCCCTGGGCGCGGGCGACGATGAGGGGGCCGACGCCGGCGACGTAGCCCTCAAGCGTGCCGGACGCCAGCGCCTGGATCATGTTGGGGCCGCTGTCGAACTGGGTCAGCTGCAGGTCGAAGCCCGCCTCCTTGTCCCAGCCCTGCTTGTCGATGATGAAGGCCTGGGCGGCGCCCAGCACGGGGATGTAGCCGGCGCGGACCACCACCTCGGCCGCCTGGGCGGCGCCGGCGGACAGGACCGCGGCGCCCAGCAGCAGGGCGGAGGCGAGGCGGGCGACGGGCCGGGACGCGGCGGTGCGGATGCTCATGCGGGGCTGCTCCGGTGTTTCCATGCGTTTCACGCCTCCTGAAGCTTGGGTATCGGGGCACCCGTGTCAACCGCGATGTAGATAGACGCCATTTCACACCTGCAATGCGCGGCGCGGCGGCGGGCAGGCGCGGCCCGGGTTGCCGGGATCGCCGCCGCGGTATGCCGGGCAGGACCAAGGAACAAACCACAAGGGCGACCTGTTGTTTCGCCCGATACCTCGACAGGGCTCCCCGCCCTCACCGCCTCCGGTCCCGGCCGGAAGCGGGGCGTTCCTGCCGCATGGAAGGCCGGCCGGCGACGGCCGGGACTGCGCAGGCGTGTCCCCGGAGGAAACGGATGTCGTCCGAGAGCTACGTGATCGAGACCGTCGGCCATGCGGCCGGCGTCGCCGTCGCCGATGGCGACGGGTTCCTGTTCTTCAGCGCCGATCCCCTGTTCCTGCGGCTGGACCGCCACCGCTTCGGCTCGCTGGCGGCCGTGCACCGGGCCTGCCAGCGGCTGGAGGACGAGGCGGCGCCGGCCCGCGCCGGGCGCGGCCGGGCGCCGCGCGCGGCCTAGCGCCCCGCCGTCTCGAACCAGGCGTCCTCGAACTCCGCGATCAGCTCCGCCGCCTCGCGCACCAGGGCCTTGACCACCCTGGGGTCGGGCTCGGTGCACAGCGTCTCGGCCACGGCCTTGCCCAGGCTCGCCTGCGCCTGCGCCAGCAGCTTCACCGCCAGCCTGTCCTCAAGCTTCATCGCCCGACCCCGCGCCGTCATGCCGGCGCCACCCTTAGCCCAATCCGCACGCCCGCGCCAGACGCGGCAAGGGGCCGCCCCCCGGGGACGGCCCCTTCCCCGCCCCATCGGCCGGCCGCGGCTACTTGATCCGCGGCAGGATCTCGAACTGGTGGAAGGGCGGCGGGCTGGACACCGTCCACTCCAGGGTGGAGCCGCCCGTGTTCCAGTAGTCCGCCCCGACCCGGCGCCCCGCGAACAGGGTGTAGAACACCACCACCATGAACAGCGTGTGCCCGGCGAAGGACAGGTAGGACCCGATGCTCGCGACGGCGTTCCAGGCATGGTAGGCGTCCGGGTAGTCCGGGATGCGCCGCGGCATGCCGGCGGTGCCGACGAAGTGCATCGGGAAGAACAGCAGGTTCGCCCCGATGAAGATGGACCAGAAGTGCAGCTTGCCCAGGAACTCGGGGTACTGGCGGCCGCTCATCTTGCCGATCCAGTAGTAGATGCCGGCATAGATGGAGAACACCGCCCCCAGGCTCAGCACGTAGTGGAAGTGGGCGACCACGTAGTAGGTGTCGTGCAGGGCCGTGTCGATGCTGCCGTTGGCCAGCACCACGCCGCTGACGCCGCCGACCGTGAACAGGAAGATGAAGCCCAGCGCGAACAGCATCGGCGTGTCCAGCCGGATGGAGCCGCCCCACATGGTGGCGATCCAGCTGAAGATCTTGATGCCCGTGGGCACGGCGATGATCATCGTCGCGGCGGAGAAGTAGGCCTTGGTGTCCACGTCCAGGCCGACCGAGAACATGTGGTGCGCCCACACCACGAAGCCGACCACGCCGATCGCCACCATCGCGTAGGCCATGCCCAGGTAGCCGAACACCGGCTTGTTGGAGAAGGTGGAGATGATGTGGCTGATGATGCCGAACCCCGGCAGGATCATGATGTAGACCTCGGGGTGGCCGAAGAACCAGAACAGGTGCTGGAACAGGATCGGGTCGCCGCCGCCCTCCGGCGCGAAGAAGTCGGTGCCGAAGTTGCGGTCGGTCAGCAGCATGGTGATGGCGCCGCCCAGCACCGGCACTGCCAGCAGCAGCAGGAAGGCCGTCACCAGCATGCCCCAGACGAACAGCGGCATCTTGTGCAGGGTCATGCCCGGGGCGCGCATGTTGAAGATGGTGGTGATGAAGTTGGCCGCCCCCAGGATGGAGGACGCGCCCGCCAGGTGCAGCGAGAAGATCGCCATGTCCACGCTCGGCCCCGGATGGCCCAGTGCCGCGGACAGCGGCGGGTAGATGGTCCAGCCGGTGCCCGCCCCCGTGCCGACGAAGGCGGAGCCCAGCAGCAGGGCGAAGGCCGGGACCAGCAGCCAGAAACTGATGTTGTTGAGGCGCGGGAACGCCATGTCCGGCGCGCCGATCATCAGCGGCACAAACCAGTTGCCGAAGCCGCCGATCAGCGCCGGCATGATGGCGAAGAACACCATGATCAGCCCGTGGGCGGTCACGATGACGTTCCAGACCTGCCCGTCCTCGACCACGCTCAGGCCGGGATGGTGCAGCTCCGCCCGCATGATGACGGAGAACAGCGCCCCCACCACGCCGGCGATGCCGGCGAACCACAGGTACAGCGTGCCGATGTCCTTGTGGTTGGTGGAGAACAGCCAGCGCCTGACGAAGCCCGGCTTGTGGTCGTGGTGGTCGTCCGCCCCGTGGCCGTGCGAGCCGTGGCCGGGCGTGGGATAGGTGGATACCTCTACCATGGCGTCATTCCCCCGCGCTCTGGGCGTCGCTGGTCTGGGCGTCGCTGGTTTGGGCGTCGCTGTTCTGGGTGGGTGCCGGCAGCTGGGCGGTCTGGACCGCCGCGCCCGCCTTCGGGCCGCCGGCCACCTGCGTCGGCGGCAGCGCCTCCAGCCCGGCGGCGGTGCGCTTCTGGTTGATCCAGGCGGCGAACTGCTCGCGCGGGACCGCCTCGATCACCAGCGGCATGTAGCCGTGGCCGGTGCCGCAGATCTCCGAGCACTGGCCGTAGTAGACGCCCTCGCGCTCGATCTTCATCCAGGACTCGTTCAGCCGGCCCGGCACCGCGTCGCGCTTGATGCCCAGCGCCGGCATGGCCATGGCGTGGATCACGTCGCCGCCGGTGATGACCAGCCGGATCGTGGTGCCGGCCGGCACCACCATGCGGTTGTCCACCTCCAGCAGGCGCTTGCCGCCCTTGGGCAGCTGCTCGTCCGGGACGATGTAGCTGGAGAAGGTGAAGCCGCCGTGGTCCGGGTACTCGTAGTCCCAGTACCATTGCCGGCCGATGATCTTGACCGTCATCTCCGTGTCCTGGGGGATCGTGTCCAGGTAGTAGAGCGCCCGGAAGGACGGCACCGCGATGACGACCAGGATGATGACCGGGATCGCCGTCCACGCCACCTCCAGCAGCGTGTTGTGCGTCGTCCTCGAAGGCACCGGGTTGCGGGTGTGGTGGAAGCGGAAGACGGCGTAGAGCAGGAGCGCCACCACGAACACGCAGATGACGACCATGATGACGAGCAGCAGGAGGTGGAAGTCGTCCAGGACCCGCATGACGGGCGTCGCGGCCTCCGTATGCCAGACCTGCCACTGGTGGGCATGCGTGTCGGGTGCCGTCTGGGGATCGGACGGCTGTATCCCCAGCAGCCTTTCAAGCCATTCCATGCCGCTGTCTCCCTGGCGCGCGGGCGTCGGTCGGTATCAACCCGCGGTGACAACACGCGGAACGGGCGCCCATCCCCGAAGGAGGGACCGCTCTTTGGTGGTGCGGCGGGGCGCCGCGGAACCGGCCGGGGCGCCCGGGGTTGACCTGGCGCGCCCCTTCCGCATCCCGCGGCCCGCATGCTCCCCTTCGACCCGACGCTTCCGCCGCCCTGGCGCCGCATCCTGTACGGCGCGCCGGAGGGGCACGACGCGCTGCTGCTGGCCGAGGCCGCGCGGCGCCTCTCCCCCCGCCCGCTGCTGCACCTGGCGGAGAGCCGGCGGCGGCTCGACGTGCTGGCGGCGGCCCTGCGCTTCTTCGCCCCTGACGTGGAGGTGCTGGACCTGCCGGCCTGGGACTGCCGCCCCTACGACCGCATCGGCCCCAGCGTGCCCGTCATGGCGCGCCGCATCGCGGCCCTGCGCGCCCTGGCGGCGCCGGCCGCGGGGCCGCGGCTGGTGCTGTCGACCGCGGGCGCGGTGCTGCGCCGCCTGCCGCCCGCGGCGGCGCTGGCCGGCCTGGTGCTGGAGCCCGGCACCGAGGAGGCTGCGGTGAAGGAAGGGCTGCTGGGCCTGGGATACCTCCAGTCGCCCGACCCGCGGGAGCCCGGCGACTTCCGGCTGGAGGCGGGCGCCCTGACCGCCGTGCTGCCGGACGGCACGCCCCTCTCCCTCGACCTCGCCGCGGGCGGAACCCTGCCCCCGGTGTCGGAGGTGCCGCTGGACGCCGCCGCGGCCGCGCGCTTCACGACCGCCTATGGCCGCCTGTTCGGCCGGCCCGACGCGCGCGACCCGGTGCGCGAGGCGGTGGAGGCCGGGCGCCGCCCGCCGGCGATGGAGCACTGGCTGCCCCTGTTCTTCGAGCGCACGGACACGCTGTTCGGCCTGCTGCCCGACGCCGTGCTGTCGCTGGACGAGCGGGCGGCGCAGGCGCGCGCCATCCGCCATGCCGAGATCGCGCAGGGCTTCCGCGCCCGCGAGGCGCGCCGGACGGTGGACGCCAGGGCCGGCCTGCCCGCCTACCATCCCGTCCCGCCCGACCTCGCCTTCCTCACGGAGGAGGAGTGGGAGGAGGCCCTGTCCGCCCGCGCCGTGGTGGAGCTGGACGACGACCCGCCGCCGCCCGGCGAGGCGGATGCCTGCGACGCCGGCGGCCGGCGCGGCTCCGGCCTGTCCGTGGCGGAGAGCCCGGGCGCCGTGGCGGAGCGGCTGAGCGCCTGGCGCGGGGAGAAGCGGCGCATCCTGGCGGTGGTGGAGCGGCCGGCCCAGGCGGCCGGCCTGGCGCGGCTGGTCGAGCGCGGCGGCCTCGGCCCCGCGGCGGCCGCGGCGGACTGGCGGGAAGCGGCGGCGCTGCCGGCCGACGCCGTCGCCGTCGCGGCGCTGGAGCTGGAGGAGGGCTTCACCGCCCCCGGCCTCGCCGTGGTGGGGCGCGGCGAGATGGTGCGGGAGCGGCAGGCGCCGCGCACCACCGACACCACCGCCGACGCCCTGGCCGGTGCCGGCGAGCCCGCCCTGGCCCTGGGCGCGCTGGTGGTCCACCGCGACCACGGCATCGGCCTCGCCGACGGGATGGAGACGGTGGAGGCGGCCGGCGCGGTGCGGGACTGCCTGCGCCTCGTCTACAAGGGCGGCGACACGCTGCTGGTCCCGGTGGACCATCTGGACGCGGTACGCCCCTACGGCCTGCCGCGCGAGGGGGTGACGCTGGACAGGCTGGGCGGCGGCGCCTGGGAGGGCCGCGTCGCCCGCGCGCGGGCCGCGGTGGACGAGGTGGCGCGGCAGCTGGTCGAGCGCGCCGCCGCCCGGGCCGCGCGCCGGCAGGAGCCCGTCGTCCCCGCCCGCCGCCCCTGGCGCGCCTTCCTGGCCGGCTTCCCCTACCGCGAGACCGAGGACCAGCGCACCGCGATCGAGGCGGTGCTGGCCGACCTCGCCTCCGGCCGCACCATGGACCGGCTGGTGGTCGGCGACGTCGGCGTCGGCAAGACCGAGGTGGCGCTGCGCGCCGCCTTCGCCGTCGCCATGGCCGGCCGGCAGGTCGCGGTCGTGGCGCCGACCACGCCGCTGGCCCGCCAGCACGCCGAGACCTTCGCCGCCCGCCTTGCCGGCTTTCCCCTGGAGACGGGCTATCTCGGCCGCGGGGTGCCGGCGGAGGAGGAACGGCGGGTCAGGGCCGGGCTGGCCGACGGGACGATCCGGGTGGCGGTCGGCACGCACGCCCTGCTGGCAAAGGGCGTCCGCTTCCGGGACCTCGGCCTTGTCGTCATCGACGAGGAGCACCGGTTCGGCGTGAAGGAGAAGGAACGCCTCGCCTCCCTCTCCGCCCGGGTGCACGTGCTGGCGATGAGCGCCACCCCCATCCCCCGCACCCTGCGCCTGGCGCTGGGCGGGCTGCGCGACATCAGCGTGGTCGCCACCCTGCCCTCCGACCGCCGCCCGGTGCGCACGGAGGTGAAGCCGCTGACGGCGGAGCTGCTGCGCGCCGCCCTGCTGCGCGAGCGCGAGCGCGGCGGGCAGAGCTTCCTGGTCTGCCCGCGCATCGACGACATCCCCGCCCTGCGCACCCTGCTGGAGGAGGCCTGCCCGGAGCTGGGCGTGGTCGAGGCGCACGGGCGGCTGAAGCCGGAGGCGCTGGAGGACCGGCTGTCGCGCTTCGTGGAGGGCGGGTGCGACGTGCTGCTGGCCACCAACATCGTGGAGACCGGCCTCGACATCCCCAACGCCAACACCATCCTGCTGCACCACGCCGACCGCTTCGGGCTGGCCCAGCTGCACCAGCTGCGCGGCCGGGTGGGCCGGTCCCGCATCCAGGCCTACGCCTACCTGACCTACGACCCGGCGAAGCCGCCGGCCGACACCGCGCGGGAGCGGCTGGAGAGCCTGGCGGCGCTGACCGGCGCCGGGGCCGGCTTCGCCGTCGCCAGCCGCGACATGGACCTGCGCGGCGGCGGCGAGCTGCTGGGCGAGGCGCAGAGCGGGCACCTGCGCGACATCGGGCCGGCCCTGTTCCAGGACCTGCTGCGCCGCGCCGTGGCGGCGGCAAAGGGAAAACCGGAGCCGCCGGACTGGAGCCCCCAGGTCAACCTCGACCGCCCCGCCCTGGTCCCCGAGACCTACGTCGCCGATCCCGGCCGCCGGCTGGAGCTGTACCTGCGCCTGGAGACGGCGGAGGCGCCCCGGGCGGAGCTGGAGGCGGCCCTGACCCGCCGCCACGGCGCCCCGCCGCCGGAGGTCGACGCGCTGCTGGACCGGGCCGAGCTGAAGCGCCTGTGCCTGGCGGCCGGCATCGCCCAGCTGGACCTCGGGCCCAAGGGTGCGCTCCTCACCTCCCACGCCGACGCCCATTCCGCCCACCCTGCCGTCCCCGGCGCCGACTGGCGCGACGACGGCAAGCTGCGCGTCACCTGGGACGACCCGGCGGGCCGGCTGGACGCGGTCAGGGGGGTGCTGGCGGCGCTGCGCGCGATCGCCCCGGTGACGGAGCCTGCCCCGGCATGATATCTCATGAGATATGCATCGGGTCGTCCTGGACACGTCGATCATCGTTGCCGCCCTGCGCAGCAGGACGGGTGCCGCGAATGCCGTGATGCGGCTGGTCGCCCGGCGCAGGCTGGTGGTCATCGCGACGCCGGCGCTGTTCCTGGAATACGAGGATGTGCTGAAGCGGTCGGAGCAGCAGGCGGCGCACGGGCTGGACGCATCCGGGATCGACCGGTTCCTCGCCGCGCTGGCGAGTGCCGTCGAACCGATCGAGGTTCATTTCCACTGGAGGCCGCAGTTGACGGACCCGAGCGACGAGATGGTGCTGGAGGCGGCGGTGAACGGCCGCGCCGACGCGCTCGTGACCCACAACGTCCGTGACTTCGCCGCGGCGGCCGCCCGGTTCGGCCTCAGGGTGGCGAAGCCCGCGGAACTGCCTGGCCCGACGGCCTGAAGGAACGCAGCCATGAACAAGGCATCCTACCCGCTCAAGCTCCCCCGCTCGATCAAGGAGGCGGCGCAGAGGCTGGCCAAGGAGGACGGCGTCTCCCTGAACCAGTGGATCGCCGTCGCCGTGGCGGAGAAGGTCGGCGCCGTCGAGACGGCCGCCGCCTTCTTCAAGCGCCGCGCCGGCGAGGCGAAGCCCGAGGACATGCTCTGGTTCCTCGACCGCGCCGGGGACGCGCCGCCGGCGCCGGGCGACGAGCGTCCCTAGCCCGCCACCACCCGGGCGTACAGCTCCGGGTCCACGTTGCCGCCTGAGGCCACCACGGCGACGGTGCGGCCGCGGCAGTCGAGCCGGCCGGTCAGCACCGCGGCCAGCGCCGCCGCACCGCCCGGCTCCACCACCAGCTTCAGGTGGCGGAAGGCGAAACGCATGGCGGCGAAGCATTCCTCGTCGGTGACGGCGAAGCCCTCCCCCAGCAGGCGTTGCGCCAGCGGGAAGGTCATGTCGCCCGGCGTCACTGTCAGCAGCGCGTCGCAGGCGGAACCGCCGGTGGCGGCGTTGCGCACCCGCTCCCCCTTCGCCAGCGAGCGCGCCATGTCGTCGAAGCCGGCGGGCTCCGCCGTGTGCACGGATGCCTCGGGGAAGCTCAGCCTGAGCCCCATGGCGGTCCCGGTGGCGAGCCCGCCGCCGGAGCAGTTGACCACGCAGGCGTCCACCGTCAGCCCCAGCTCCCGCGCCTGCCGGCCGATCTCCAGCCCGACCGTGCCCTGCCCGGCGATGATGTGGAAGTCGTCGTAGGAGGGCACCAGGACCGCCCCCCGCTCCGCGCAGAGGCGGCGGGCAATGACTTCCCGGTCCTCCGTCGTGCGGTCGTAGAAGACCACCTCGGCGCCGAGGTGGCGGGTGTTGTCCACCTTGATGCGGGGAGCGTCGGACGGCATCACGATGGCCGCCGGGATGCCGAGGCGCCGCGCCGCCTCCGCCACGCCCTGGGCGTGGTTGCCCGACGACCAGGCGACGACGCCGCGGCCCCGCTCCGCCTCCGGGATGCGGGAGAGGCGGTTGTAGGCGCCGCGGAACTTGAAGGAGCCGGTGACCTGCAGCGGCTCCGCCTTCACCAGCACCATGCCGCCCACCGCCGCGTCCAGCGCGTCGCTGCGCAGCAGCGGGGTCGGGACCGCCTGCCCGGCGAGCCGGCGGCCCGCATCCTCCACGTCCCCGGGGCCGGGGAGAACCATCGTGCCGTCTGTCGCCATCGCGCCCGCTCCTGTCGGCCGACGGCCTTGGTGCATCACCGGGCCACCGGGGCGCAAGGGCCAGTTGGGATAGGGCTCACTCGTAGCGCAGCGCGTCCACCGGCTTGGCCCGCGCCACCCGGGTGGCGTGGCCGGCGACCGTGGCCCAGGCCACCGACAGGGCCGCCAGCGTCGCCCCGGCGAAGTAGAGCGGGCTCAAATCGATGCGCCGGTCGAAGCCCTGCAGCCAGTCGGCCAGGAACATCCAGGCCAGCGGCCAGGCGATGAGGTTCGCCAGCAGCACCGGCCGGGTGAACTGCCAGACCAGCAGCCGGACGATGGACCAGACGGTGGCGCCGAACACCTTGCGCACGCCGATCTCCTTGGTCCGCCGCTCCGCCGCGAAGGAGGACAGGCCGTAGAGGCCCAGGCACGCCACCAGGATGGCGAGGCCGGAGAAGGCGGCGAAGGCCTTGGCCTGGCGCGCCTCGTCGGCGTACTGGGCCTCGATCATGTCGTCCAGGAAGCTGGCCGTGAACGGCCGGTCGGGGACCATCCGGCGCCAGACCCGCTCCATCTCCGCCATCAGCGCGGCCGGGTCGCCCCGGAAGCGGACGGAGAGGTCGTTGAAGGCGGGCTCGCCGTGGAAGTAGAAGCTCGGCTGGACGTCGTATTTCAGCGAGCGGAACCGCACGTCCGGGACGATGCCGATGACGGTGGCGGTCGTCGGCCCGGTGCGGAACAGCTGGAAGGTCGCGGTCTGGCCCACGGCGTCGGCCGGGTTGCGGAAGCCCAGGCGGCGGGCGCCGGACTCGTTCAGGATGACGCTGCCGGTGGAGGGGTCGCCCGCCTTCTCCGGCCGGACCAGCGGGTCGGCGCTGCGCGCGGGATCGAAGCCGCGTCCGGCCAGGACCGGGATGCGGTAGAGGTCGAAGAAGCCGTAGTCGGTGCCGATGTAGTTCATCACCTGCCCCTCCGGCTCGCCGCCGGAGACGGAGATGCGTGTGTTGTTCTCGTCATTGTCGGTCGGCACGTCGGAGGAGCGCACGGCCGCCTCCACCTGCGGCAGCCGCCGCACCTCCTCCGTCAGGGCCGATGCGGTCGCGGCTGGGACGCTGCCGCCGACGTTGCGCAGGATCAGCACGTTGCCGCGGTCGAAGCCCAGCTCAGCCCCGCGGACGTAGAGGGTCTGGCTGAACACCACCGCCGTCACCGTCATCAGCCCGACGGAGATGGCGAACTGCACCACGACCAGGACAGTGCGGATGCCGCCGCCGGCGGCGCTCTCGCGCAGCCGCTCCCCCTTCAGGATGCGGGCCGGGCGGAAGCCGGAGAGGTAGAGCGCCGGGTAGGCGCCGCCCAGCACGCCCACCAGCAGCACCAGGGCCGCCAGCCGCAGCCACAGGCCGGGGTCGCCGTAGGCCAGCGTCAGCTCCTTGCCGATCAGGTCGTTGAACCAGGGCATCGCCACCTCGGCCAGGACCAGGGCCGCGACGATGGAGATGCCGGCCAGCAGCACCGCCTCGCCCAGGAACTGCGCCGCCACCTGCAGGCGGCCGGCGCCCAGCACCTTGCGCACCGCCACCTCCCGCGCACGGCGCAGCGAGCGGGCCACCGCCATGTTGGTGAAGTTGATGCAGCCGATGACCAGGATCAGCGCCGCCACCGTCGCCAGCGTGTAGACCTGGGTGGCGTCGCCGCTGGGCTTCATGTCGCCGAGGTCGCCCGCCTGCGCGCGGCTGTGCAGGCGGATGTCCTCCAGCTTCATGAAGTGCTGGCGGATCCGGTCGGACGCCTTCTGCGCGGCGTTGCTCATGGAGATGTGGCGGTCGATGAAGGCGGGGACGTCGGCCTCGACCCGCCCGATGTCGGCGCCGGGGCGCAGCTTGAAGTAGGTGTAGACGTTGACCGAGGTCCAGGTGCGGAAGATGTTCGGCAGCGCCTTGAACCGCTCCTCGTCGATCGGCGCCAGCACCTCCAGCTCAAGGTGGCTGGCGCGCGGGAAGTCCCGGAAGACGCCGGCGACGCGGTAGTCGAACTTCTCGGTCCCGACGCAGCAGAGGGTCAGCGTGCGCCCGACCGGGTCGGCGTCGCCGAAGTACTTGCGGGCGGCCCGCTCCGACAGCAGCAGGGCGGTCGGGTCCTTCAGCGCCGCCGTCCCCTCGCCCGCCACCGTCTCTACGGGGAAGATGTCGGTGAAGGCGGGATCGACCATCCCGATCGTCTGGGAGAAGGGCTCGTCGTCGCGGATCAGGGTGACCCTGTCGGCGAAGAGGCGGGCGCCCGTCTCGAACACGTCGCCGTAATCGTCGAGGTAGGCCTGCTTCATGTAGCCGGCGGAGCGCACGGTGCGGAAGGGCGAGCGGCCCGGGATCTCCGTCGTCGTGTGCAGCCGGTAGACGCGGTCGGCGTCGGGGGCCCAGCGGTCGTAGGACAGCTCGTCCTCGACGTGCAGCAGGATCAGCAGGCAGCTCGCCAGGCCGATGGCCAGCCCCAGCACCGTGATGGCGGAGTAGAGCGGGTTGCGCGCCAGCTGGCGCAGGGCGACTGTCAGGTAGTTCGCGATCAGCATGGCGGGCATCCCCCAGGACGTCTGTTCGTCGTCTATTCGTAGCGCAGGGCGTTGACGGGCTTGGCGCGGGCGACGCGGGCGGCGTGCGCGGCCACGGTCGTCCAGGCGATCACAAGGGCGGCGGCGCCGGCCGCCAGGAAGACCAGCGGGTCCAGCTCGATCCTGTAGGCGAAGCCGTCCAGCCAGCGCCGCATGGCGAACCAGGCCGCCGGCCAGGCCACCAGGTTCGCCAGCAGCACCGGCTTGCTGAACTGCCAGACCAGCAGCCGCACGATGTCGCCGACCCGCGCGCCCAGCACCTTGCGCAGGCCGATCTCCTTGGTCCGCCGCTCCGCCGTGAAGGAGGCGAGGCCGAACAGGCCCAGGCAGGCGATCACGATGGCGAGGCCGGCGAAGGCCGCCAGCACCGCGCCCTGGCGCGCCTCGGTTTCGTAGAGGCGGTGGATCTGGTCTTCCAGGAAGGTGCGGCGCACCGGAACGTCGGGGTACATCGTCCGCCAGGTGCGGTCGATCTCCGCCAGCGTGTTCGGCCCCGCCCCCGCCGCCAGCCGCACCACCAGCGAGCCCAGCGCCGAGCGGTCGATCATGAAGACGGTCGGGACGACAGGGTTGCGGGCGGTGGAGAACTGGATGTCGTCCACCACGCCCGCGACCGTCAGGGTCAGGTCGCCCTCGTCGCGGGGATAGTACAGCGTCCGGCCCACCGCCTCCTCGGGCGTGCGGGCGCCCAGGACGGGCAGCATGGAGGCGGTGACGACGACGGCCGCCTCCTTCCGCTCCGCCCCTTCCGGCATGGCGTCGGCCTCGCGTGCCCGGTCGAAGGTGCGGCCGGCCAGCAGCCGGGCGCCGAGCGTCTCCAGGTAGCCGAAATCCACCGGCTCGGTGCGCAGGGTCAGCGTCTCCTCCGGCGGGGCGGCCGGCAGGCGGAAGTCGGTGGTGCGCTCCGAGGAGTCGGACGGGACCCAGGAGGCCAGCGCCGCCGAGACGACGCCCGGCAGGCGGCGCACCTCCTCGATGAAGCTGTCGCGCCGCGGCCGCACCTCGTCCAGCAGCATGGCCCGGACCACCAGCAGGTTCTCGTGCTCGAAGCCCAGGCGCTGGGAGCTGGCGAAGCGGGTCTGCGAGACCATGACGAGGGTGCTGACCGCCAGCGCGATGGCGATGGCGAACTGCAGGACGACCAGCGCCGCGCGCAGCCGCCCGGCCCCGCCCGCCGCCTTGCCGCCCTTCATCACCTCCGCCGGGGTGAAGGCGGACAGGACGAAGGCGGGGTAGATGCCGGCCAGAAGCCCGACCGCCAGCAGCACCGGCAGCCCGTAGAGCGCCAGCTCCCACAGCCGCATGCCCTGCTTCACCCGCGCCATGTCCAGCACCTCCAGGAAGGCGGGCGCCAGCAGCTCCACGAGCGCCAGCGCCACCACGCCGGAGAGCAGCGCCAGCAGCACCGACTCGCCCAGGAACTGCGCCACCAGCCGCGTGCGCGAGGCGCCCAGCGTCTTGCGCACCGCCACCTCCCGGGCGCGCAGCGAGGCGCGGGCGGTGGAGAGGTTCACGAAGTTGATGCCGGCGATCAGCAGGATCAGCGCGCCCACGCCGACGAAGCCGACGATGACGGACATCGGCGTGCCGGGCTCCCCGTCCTGCGGGTCGGTGTGGATGGCGGTCAGCGCCTGCAGGGAGAGGGTGAAGGTGACGCGCCCCTGCCCGGCCGCCGGCGGCCGGTAGTCGGGCACGCGCCGGGCCAGCACCTCGGGGATGTTCGCCTCCGCGGCGGCCGGGTCGGCGCCGGGCGCCAGCAGCAGGAAGGTGTTCACCCAGTTGCTGTCCCAGGCCTCCAGCCGGTCGCGGAACTGCTTGTCGGAGCCCTCGCTGAAGCTGGTCTCCACCGGCACGAACATGCCGTAGCTCTCCAGGAAGGAGTTGGTCGGCGGGTCGGCGACGACCGCGGCGACCTGCCAGACCCGGCCGGTGGTCAGTTCCAGGCTGCGGCCGACCGCGTCGGCGTCGCCGAAATACTTGCGCGCCCGGGATTCCGTCAGGACGACGGTGCCGGGCCGGTCGAGCGCCCCCTCCAGCGAGCCGGAGACGACGCGGTAGTCGAAGACGCGGAAGAAGTCTGCATCGACCCGGCCCACCCGTTCCTGGAAGCTGGTCCCGCCCTGGCGGATGATGGCGCCGAAGCGCAGCACCCGCACCGCCGCCTCCACCTCCGGCAGCCCGTCCTTCAGGGCCGACGCCGTCGGCAGCGCGGTGACGCCGGAGGTCGAGGGTGCGCGGCCGGGGATGTGTTCGGTCCGGTTGACCCGGTAGATGCGGTCCGCCTTCGCGTGGAAGCCGTCGTAGCTCAGCTCGTAGCGGACGAAGACGGCGATCATGGCGCAGGCCGCCAGGCCGGCGGCGAGGCCGGCGACGTTCAGCGCGGCATAGAGCTTGTGCCGGGCCAGAAAGCGGAGTGCGACCGTCAGGTAGTTGAGGAACATGGCGCCAGCCCCCCGGGCCGCCGGTTGAGATCGGGGGCGCCCCTCCCCCTGCCCGGGGAGGGGCGCCCCGCTGCGGATCACTCGTAGCGCAAGGCCGTCACCGGCTTCGCCGCCGCCACCCGGGTGGCGTGCATGCCGACCGTGGCCCAGGCGATCAGCAGGGCGGCGAATCCTGCGCCCAGGAAGATCAGCGGGCTGAGGTCGATGCGGTAGGCGAAGCCCTCCAGCCAGCGCGACGCGCCGTACCAGGCGATCGGCCAAGCGATCAGGTTCGCCACCAGCACCGGCTTGCTGAACTGCCAGACCAGCAGCCGCACGATGTCGGACACGCTGGCGCCCAGCACCTTGCGCAGGCCGATCTCCTTGGTCCGCCGCTCCGCGGTGAAGGAGGCCAGGCCGAACAGGCCCAGGCAGGCGATCACGATGGCGAGGCCGGAGAAGGCGGCGAACATCTCCGAGGTGGTGCGCTCGCGCTCGTAGAGCTGCTGCAGGCGCTCGTCCAGGAACTGGCGGCGCAGCGGCAGGTCCGGATAGACCTCCTTCCAGGTGCGGTCGACGAAGGAGAGCGCGCCCGGCACGTCGCCGCCCTTGATCCGCACCGCCACCTGCGTCTGGTCGGCCGGGTCGATGTAGAAGAAGCCGGCGGCGATCGGGTCGGTGACGGAGCGGTAGTGGAAGTCCTCCAGCACGCCGACGATGGTCAGCTCCAGCGAGCTGTTGGGGGCGTCGCCGGCCTGGAAGGTCTGGCCCAGCGCCGCCTCCGGCGAGGCGAAGCCCATCCGGGCGACGGCGGAGCGGTTGACCACCGCGGCCCCCTTCAGCACCTGCGGGTTCTCGGCCGTCGGCGGCGTCGCCGGGCGGACCAGCGCGTCGCCGCCCCGCTCCCGGTCGAAGTCGCGGCCGGCCACCAGCCGCATGCCCATGGTGCGGAAGTAGTCGTAGTTCACGCTGTCATTGCGCAGCGTCAGGTTGTCGTTGGGGTCGCCGCCCGGCAGGCGGATGCCGGTGTTGCTCTCGTCCCCGTCGCCCGGCATGACGCTGCCCGACGCCACCGAGACGACGCGCGGGTCCTTGCGCAGCGCCTCCATCAGCGCCTCGCGGCGGTCGCGGGCGTCGCGGCGGCCCACGCCTTCCAGCACGACCACGTTCTCCCGGTCGAAGCCCAGGTCCTTGCCGGTGGCGAACAGGAGCTGGCCGTAGACCACGGCGGTGGCCGTCATCAGCGCGATGGAGATGGAGAACTGCACCACCACCAGCGCCGCGCGCAGCCGGCCGGAGCCGCCCGAGGTGCCGCTGGACGCCCCCTTCAGCACCGCCGCCGGCTTGAAGGCGGACAGGAAGAAGGCGGGATAGGCGCCGCCGGCGGTGCCGACCACCAGGGTCAGCCCCAGCAGCATCAGCAGCAGGACCGGGTCCGACAGGTAGTTGAAGCTGAGCTTCAGGCCCAGGAAGTCGGAGTAGTAGGGCAGCGCCAGCTCCACAAGCGCGATGGACAGCACCAGCCCGATCACGGTCAGCAGCACGGACTCGCCGATGAACTGGGCGATGATCTGGGTGCGGCTGGCGCCCACCACCTTGCGGACGCTGACCTCGCGCGCCCGCTGGGTGGCGCGGGCGGTCGCCAGGTTCATGAAGTTGATGCTGGCGATGACCAGGACCAGGGCCGCCACGGCGGAGAAGATGTAGATCTCCGTCCGGCTGGTGCCCGGCCGCAGGTCGCCCAGCATCGGGTCGGTGTGCACGTCGGTGACGTTGCGCAGCATCAGCTTGAAGGATTCGGCCGGGCTGAAGGTGCCGGTCGGCGTGCGCTGGACCGGGGCCTTCGCCTCCATGAACGCCTTCAGGTTGGCGCGCACCTGGTCGGCGTCGGCGCCCTCCTTCAGCTTCACGTAGGTGAAGCAGCAGAGCGCGCCCCAGCTCTCCAGCAGCGACGGCGCCGCGCGGCTGGCCTTGGACTGCCGGTTCAGCAGCATGGTGAAGTCCAGCTGCGTGTTGGGCGGCAGGTCGGCGACGACGGCGGTCACCCGCACGTCGGTCTGGTCGATGGTGAGGACCTGGTCCAGCGCGTCGGCGTCGCCGAAGTACTTGCGCGCCGTGCTCTCGGTCAGGACGACCGAGTCGGGCTCCGCCAGCGCCCGCGCCGGGTCGCCCTTCACGAAGCGGTAGGTGAAGAAGTCGAAGAAGTTCGGCGTCGTGCTGATCATCTGCTCGGAGAACTGGACGTCGCCGCCGCGCCGCACGACGGAGCTCTGCTGGATCAGCTGCAGGACGTCCTCCACCTCGGCGAAGTAGTCCTTCATGGCCGGCCCGACCGGCGGCATGGTGCGCGAGATCTTGTTGGCGGGGCGGCCGGGGATCTCGGCGTCCACCGCCACCTGGTAGAGGCGGTCGGCGTCCCGGTGGAAGCCGTCGTAGTTCAGCTCGTTGCGGACGAAGAGCAGGATCAGGATCGCGGCGGCCAGGCCGACCGCGAGGCCGAAGATGTTGATCGCCGAGTAGAGCCGGTGCTTGACCAGGTTCCGGAAGGCGACGGTCAGGTAGTTCCCGAGCATCTGTGTTTCCCGATTTCCAGGGATTATTCGTAGCGCAGGGCGCTGGAGGGCTTGGTCATGGCGACCCGGGTGGCGTGGCTGGCGACCGTCGCCCAGGCGATGGTCAGCGCCGCGATCCCGGCCACCGCGAAGTAGAGCGGGCTCAGCTCGACGCGGTAGGCGAAGCCGTCCAGCCAGTCGCGCATGGCGTACCAGGCGAGCGGCCAGGCGATCAGGTTCGCCACCAGCACCGGGCGGGAGAACTGCCACACCAGCAGCCGCACGATCTCGGGCACGCTGGCGCCCAGCACCTTGCGGATGCCGATCTCCTTCGTGCGCTTCTCCGCGGTGAAGGAGGCCAGGCCGAACAGGCCCAGGCAGGCGATGACGATGGCGAGGCCGGAGAAGGTGGCGAACATCTGGCCCTGCCGCTCCTCCGCCGCGTAGAGGGCGTTGAAGCTGTCCTCCAGGAAGGTGCGGCGGATCGGCGTGCCGGGGACCAGGCGCTTCCAGGTCTCGTCGATCCGGTTGACCGTGGCGTTCAGCTCCTGGCCGGACAGGCGCACGACCAGGAAGGGGTACGGGTCGGCCATGTAGTACATCATCGGCTTCACCGCGGCCCGGATGGAGCCCTGGAGGACGTCGTCCACCACGCCGACCACCGTCACCGGGGACAGCCCGTCGGCGCTGACGCCGATCTTGAAGGTCTGGCCGATGGCGGCCTCCGGCGAGGCGAAGCCCAGGCGCTTCACGGCGGCGCGGTTCAGCACCAGGGCGGACGGGCGCTTGGCCGCCTCCGCCGGGTCTTCGGGCAGCACGTCGGTGGCGAAGCTCTCGTCGAAGGTGCGGCCGGCCACGGTCTGGATGCCCAGCGCCTTGAAGAAGTTGGCGTCGGCGCTCTGGTTGCCGATCACCAGCGGGTTGCTGGGATCGCTGTCCGGCATCTGGACGATGTTGTTGTTCTCGTTCCCGTCCGTGGGATAGCCGCCGGCGCGGGCCACGGTGACGACGCCCGGCAGCTTGCCGATCTCCTCGCGCAGGCTGTCGATCGCCGCGCGGGCGGCGCCGCGGTGGGTGCCGGAGATCGCCAGCACGTGCTCCCGGTCGTAGCCGAGGCGCATGGACTTCGCGTACTCCATCTGGGCGTACACCACGGCGGTCGCCACCATCAGGGAGATGGAGATGGCGAACTGCACCACGACCAGCACCGCGCGCAGCCGCCCGCCGCCGGCCGAGGACTTGTTGGCCTTCAGCACCGCCGCCGGCTTGAAGGCGGACAGGACGAAGGCGGGGTAGGAACCGGCGGCGACGCCGACCAGGACGGTCAGGGCCACCAGCATCGCCACGTCGCCCAGGCTGCCGGCATAATCGATGCCCAGCGGCTTGTTCACGAAGCCGGAGAACCAGGGCAGCGCCAGCTCCACCAGGGCGACGGCGATGACCAGCGCCAGCAGGGTGACGACCACGGACTCGCCCAGGAACTGCGCCACGATCTGGCGGCGCTGGGCGCCCACCACCTTGCGGATGCTGACCTCCCGCGCCCGGCCCGAGGCGCGGGCCGTCGCCAGGTTCATGAAGTTGATGCAGGCGATGCCCAGGATCAGGACGGCGATGCCGGCGAAGGCCATGACCATGCCGAAGTCGCCCGGGTCCTCCTCGCCCTGGAAGCCGGCGGAGTGCAGGTGGATGTCGGCGACGGGCTGGAGGTCGTACTTGAAGATGGAGGTGGCGGCGACGGCGCCGCCCGGCAGGGCGATGTTGCCGGCGCGGCGGGCGACGAAGTCCTTCAGCCCGGCCTGCACCTCGGCGGCGGAGGCGCCGTCGCGCAGCAGCACGTAGGTGGACCCCTGCATGGTGGTCCAGCTCTCCCGCGCCTCCTTGTTCAGGCGGTTGCTCTTCGACTCCATGGCGACCAGGAAGTCGACCGACTTCAGGTGCGTGTTGTGAGGGAGGTCCTTCACCACGCCGGTGACCTCCAGCAGGTGCTGGCCGTCGACCTTCAGGGACTGGCCGACCGGGTCCTCGTCGCCGAACCACTTGCGCGCCATGCGCTGGGTGAGCACGACGGTGCCGGGGCGGTCCAGCGCGCCGTCGGCCGTGCCGCGCAGGAACTCGTAGCCGAACACCCGGAAGACGCCGGGGTCGGCGTAGGTCAGCACCTCCAGCGCGGGGTTGTCGGCGCGGTCCACCAGGGTGCGCTGGGGCGCGAAGCGGACCACCTCCTCGATCCCGGGGAAGTCCTCCTTCAGCAGCGGGCCCATGACGAACTGGCTGTCGCCGACCATCATGGGCTCGCGGCCCGGGATGTAGAAGGTCAGGGCGACCCGGTGCATCCGGTCCAGCTTCGGCCAGAAGCGCTCGTAGCTGAACTCGTCGCGCACGAACAGCGCGATCAGGATGCAGGCCGCCAGCCCGACCGCCAGCCCGGCGATGTTGATCGCCGAGTAGAGCCGGTGCTTCAGCAGGTTGCGTACCGCAGTGACGATGTAGTTGCGCAGCATCCCGCCGCCCTCCCCCCTTGGACTTCCCCCCAGGAACCCGGCGCCGGTCAGGCGGCGCGCAGGTTCTCGGCCACGACCTGGCCGTCGAACAGGTTGATGATGCGGCGCGCGTACTGGGCGTGCGGCATGGAGTGGGTGACCATGACGATGGTCGTGCCCTCGGCGTTCAGGTCGGTCAGCATCTTCATGACCTCGTCGCCGTTGGCGCTGTCGAGGTTGCCGGTCGGCTCGTCCGCCAGCAGCATCTTGGGCTTGGAGACGACGGCGCGGGCGATGGCGACGCGCTGCTGCTGGCCGCCGGAGAGCTGCTGCGGCAGGTGGGTCTCGCGGTGGGCGATGTTCACCTTCTCCAGCGCCGCCTTGACCCGCTCCTTGCGCTCGCGCGCCGGGATGTCGTGGTAGAGCAGCGCCAGCTCGACGTTCTCGAACACGGTGAGTTCGTCGATCAGGTTGAAGCTCTGGAAGATGAAGCCGATGTTCTTCTTGCGGATGTCGGCCAGCTTGCGCTCGCCGTAGCCGGCGACGTTCTCGCCGTCGAACCAGTATTCGCCGCCGCTGGGATTGTCGAGCATGCCGATGATGTTCAGCAGCGAGGACTTGCCGCAGCCCGACGGGCCCATGATGGCGACGAACTCGCCGTGCTTGACATGGATGTTCACGGAATTCAGCGCGGTCGTCTCCACCTCTTCGGTGCGGTAGACCTTGGTCAGGTTCACGAGTTTCAGCATGGACTACTCCCTTCTATCGGTTCGGTCGTTCAGTTGAGCTGGATGCGGTCCATGCGGACCATGTCGCCGTAGGCGGAGGTGATGACGCGCTCGCCCGGTTCCAGGCCGCCCTTGACCTCGATGACCTGGGCGTTGCGGCGGCCGAGCTGGACGCGGCGCTTGGTGGCGTACTTGCCGTCGGAGCCGACGACGAAGATCCAGTCGCCGCCGGTGTCCTGGAAGAAGGCGCCGTTGGGGATCAGCAGCGCCGACGTGGTGGCGCCCAGCTTCAGGCGCATCTGGAGCGTCTGGCCGCTGCGGATGTCCTTGGGCGGCTCGGCGGCGAACTCCAGGTCCACCCGGAACTGGCCGTCGCGGACCTGCGGGTAGATCTTGGCGACGCGCAGCACCGTGTTGGCCGAGCCCATCTGCACCTCGGCGGTCTGGCCCACGTCCAGGCGCGGCAGGTAGAACTCGTCGACCTGGGCGGAGACCTTGAAGCCGTCGATGCGGTCGACCCGGCCCAGGCGCTGGCCGCGCTGCATGGTCTGGCCGATCTCCGCCTCCAGCTGGGTCAACTGGCCGTCGACAGGCGCCTTGACCACCAGGTTCTCCAGGTTGCGGCGCGCGTACTCCAGGTTCTCCTGGAGCTTGGAGGTGGCGGCCTTCAGCTGCTCGTACTGCTCGGTGCGCATGCCGTCGGTGACGCGGATGCTCTCCTGCAGGACCTCGCGGCGGCGCTGGTAGTAGTCGTACTCGTCCTTGCTGTCCTCGAACTGGGCCTGGCTGACGGCGTTCGTCTTCACCAGCTGCGAGCGGCGGTCGAGGTCGCGCTTCAGCTGCACCAGCTTGTACTCGACCTCCACCAGCTCGCGCTTGTTGGTGAGGCGGTTGGTCTGGAGGCCCAGCTCCACCGTGCGGAGCTGGTTCAGCTGCTCGATCACCTGCGCCTCGCGGGCGATGACCTCCAGCTGCAGGTCGGTGTTGGACAGCTCCACCAGGGGCTGGCCGGCCTTGACCATCTGGCCGGCCTCGGCGAAGCGCTTCTCCACCCGGCCGCCCTCGACCGAGTCCAGGAACACGCTGTTCAGCGGCTCCACGGCGCCCCGGACGGGGATGAAGTCCTCGAACTGCCCCTGCTTCACCTCGGCCGTCACCAGCCGCTCCTCGGCCACCCGGACGGTGCTGCCGCCGGAGCCGCCGACGGCCATGAAGCCCGCCGCCCCCAGGGCCAGCGCGCCGACGGCGGCGCCGATCAGGTGCTGGCGCTTGAAGCGCGAGCGCTTCTCGATCTTTCGGTCCATACCCATTTTGATGTCGTTCCCGCTCGACGAGACTACGGTCAGACGAGGCCGCCCAGGCATCGGATCACCACCACCACGAGGGCGCTGGCGAGCCAGACGTCCGGGTTGACTGACGTGACCGCATCCTCGATGCGCTCGGTGACGGTGCGCTCCGTGGCGGGCGTGTCCGTGCGGGTGATCGGTTCGGTCATGACGGGCGTCCCCTCTTGTGTTCTACCCGCCGCATTATCAGCAAGCGGCGTGCCAGCGTCCGGCGCGTGCAAAATCAATAACTTATCGTTCGATCTACCCCGTTCGTTTCCGGACACTGTCCGGATGCGGACAGCGCCGGCGGACAGGGTCCCGCCGAACCGGACAGCCGCCCGCCCCTCCCATGCCGACAAGGCGGGTGAAGCCGCCGGGCGCTTTCGGCTAGGATGCCGCTCCCCGCCGCCCCGGCATCCAGCGAAGGGACGCCAGACGCCTTGTGGCCGCTCCGATCCCGTCCCGGTTCCCCGTCCGGCCGCGCGGGCAGTCCCTCTTCCCAGCGGCACCTCAGCCTGCTGGCGCTGGCGGCCCTGCTGCCCATCGTCGGGCTGTCGGTCATGCTGGGCGCCGCCTGGCTGCAACAGCGGCAGGCGGCGATGGAGCAGGATGCCGCCAACCGCGTGGCGCACCTGACCCAGCGGCTGGAGGGCGACCTGGCGGCCCAGGTCGCCAGCCTGCAGATGCTGGCGGCGGCGCTGCCGGTTGACGCCGGCGGCTTCGACCGCGCCGCCTTCTTCGCCATGGCGGAGCGGGCGCGGGCGCACCAGCCCCTGTGGAAGACGCTGGTCCTGAGCGACCCGGAGGGCAACCGGCTGGCCGACGCGCCCGAGCAGGTGGCCGGCGCCCCCGGCAAGGTCGTCGACCTGGAGAGCCACGCCCGCGCCGTCGCCACGGGCGCGCCGGTCGTCGGCACGGTCCTGCGCGGCCCGCGCAACCGGGCGGCCTTCGCGGTGCGGGTGCCCGTCGTGCGCGACGGAAGGCTGCGCTACCTGCTGTCCGCCGTGGTCGATCCCCGCCACCTCAAGGAGATCCTGCTGGCGAACGGGCTGCCCTCCGACTGGATCGGCGTGGTGGTGGACGGCAGCGGCCACATCGTCGCCCGCACCCGCGGCGACGAGGCGCTGGTCGGCACCATGGCCAGCGCCCGCGTGCTCCAGGTCCGCCGGGAGGAGCCGGAGGGCTTCTACGACAGCGTCGGGCTGGACGGGTTCCCGCTGCGCTCGGTCTACCGCAAGCTGCCGGATGTCGGCTGGTCCATCCATTTCGGCCTGCCCCGGGAGATCTTCGCGGCGCCGCTGCGGCAGGCCGCCCTGCTGATGGCCGGCGGCGGGCTGCTCTGCGTCGCCCTGGCCGGGCTGTTCGCCTGGCTGTTCGTGCGCGAGCTGCGCATCCGCCGCCGCCAGGACATCGCCTACGAGGCGGCGCGGCGGCTGGAGGCCATGGGCCAGATGACCCGCGGCGTCGCGCACGACTTCAACAACCTGCTCCAGGCCATGGCGGCCTGCCTGACCCTGGTGGAGCGCAAGGCGTCCGCCGCCGGCCTGGCGCCCGTGCTCCAGGCCGGGCACCAGGCCGTCGACCGCGGCGCCAAGCTGACCCGGCAGCTTCTCGCCTTCGCGCGCCGCCAGCCGCTGGAGCCCAAGCCGATCGCCATCCGCGACCAGCTGCTCGCCATGTCGGAGCTGATGGCGCGCACGCTGCGCCCCGACATCAGGCTCGAGGTGGACATCGCCCCCGACCTCTGGACGGTCGAGGTGGACCAGACCCAGTTCGAGGTCACGATCCTCAACATCCTGGCGAACGCCCGCGACGCAATGCCGGAACCGGGCGTGCTGACCATCCGCGCGCGCAACACCAACCGCAGCGCCGGCGTGGACCCGGGCGAGCTGACCGGCGCCTACGTCGCCCTGTCGGTGGAGGACACCGGCGCCGGCATGTCGCCCGACACGGTGGCCCGCGCGTTCGAGCCCTTCTTCACCACCAAGCAGGCGAACGGCGGCACCGGCCTCGGCCTCAGCCAGGCCTACGGCTTCGCCCGCCAGTCGCACGGCACCATCCTGATCGACAGCCGCCAGGGCCTCGGCACGACGGTCACCATCCTGCTGCCGCGCTCCGACAAGGTGCCGGCGGCCGGCCGCGGCGACCTGCGGCGCAGCCTGAACGCGGTCGGCGGCCGCATTTTGCTGGTCGAGGACGACCCGGTCGTCGGCAGCATGCTGAGCGCCATCCTGGGCGACCTCGGCTACAGCCTGCGCCGCGCCACCTCGGGCGACGAGGCGCTGCGGATGCTGGAGGCCGGCGACGAGGCGGACCTGGTGCTGAGCGACATCGTCATGCCGGGGGAGCTCAGCGGCGTCGGCCTGCTGCGCATCGTGCGCCAGCGCTGGCCCCTGCTGCCGGTCGTGCTGATGACCGGCTACAGCGAGGAGCTGGTGCCGAAGGACGAGGCGCGCCTCCTGCCCAAGCCCTTCGCCGTCGCCGACCTGGTCGCCGCCCTGGAGGAGGAGCTCACCCGCTCCGGCCGCCACCGCACCCCGCGCAGCGTGCCGGGGTGAGATAGGGGACGGGGGCGCCCTCCGCGCCTTTTGCCGTCACCCCCGCGGAGGCGGGGTCCAGGTATTCGGCCTGCTGTCCAACCCGGGCAAAGGGCGCCGGCGGTGACGTGGGCGCCTTTCCGCCCAGGGACATAGCACGCTGAATGCCTGGATTCCCGCCTCCGCGGGAATGACGGGGTGAGTGTCGGGACCGGGAGCGCTCAGGCCACATGCTGTCGCCGGACTGTCCCCGCCCCCCCACTGCCGCTGAGGCGGGCATGGCCGGAACGCCCCCGCAAAGAACCCAAAGGAAAACGGGCCCGTCCGGAGAGCGGTCCGGACGGGCCCCAGGTCACGAGCAGGGAACGGATGCAAGCCCTTACTCGTATCGGAGGGCCTGGATGGGCCTGGCCGACGCTACCTTGAACGCGTGACCGGCGACGGTCATCCATGCCACCAACAGGGTAGCCACCCCGGTCAGGAGGAACAGGGTGGGGTCCAGCGGGATGCGGTGGACGAAGCCCTGCAGCCAGTTCCCCATCATCCACCAGGCGAGCGGCCAGGCGATCAGGATGGCGATGGCGACGGGGCGGGAGAACTGCCACACCATGAGCCGCACCAGGGCGGGCACGCCGGCGCCCAGCACCTTGCGCACGCCGATCTCCTTGGTCCGCCGCTCCGCCTCGCTGGCGGCCAGGGCGAACAGGCCCAGGCAGGCGATGACCAGGGTCAGGCCGGAGAAGCCCGCCAGCACGCCGGCAAGGCGCCGGTCCTGGAGGTACATGGCCTCCAGCTGGTCGTCCAGGAAGCGCCGGCGCACCGGGAGGTCGGGGGCGAAGCGGCGCCAGGTGGCGTCGATGGCGGCAAGCGTCCGGTCCAGCTCGCGCCCGTCCAGGGTCAGGGTCATGAAGGACTGCGGGTACACCCCCTCCTGCTCCACGATGTAGAGGGCCGGGCGGATCTCGCTGCGGGCGCTGTGCTGGCGGACGTTGTCGCTGACCCCGACCACGACGACCGTGACGGGATCGCGGTTGTCGTCCTCGAAGACCAGCGGCTGGCCCAGCGCCGCCTCGGGCGAGGCGAAGCCCAGCCGGCGCACCGCCTCGCGGTTGATGACCACGTTGACGGCACCGGTGACAGGGCCGCGGCTGGCCGGGGGCATCACGTCGGCGGGGACCTCGCGGGAGAAGGTGCGGCCGGCCAGCAGGCGCACGCCCAGCACGTCCAGGTACTCGTGCCCGATGCGGAAGAGCTGGACGTTGGTGTCGTCCTCCGGCGACTGGTCGGCCCGCCTGAGCCCGCGCCCCATGGAGCCCGAGGCGCCCGGCACGATCCAGGAGGTGGCGGCACCGGTGACGCCTTGGATGCGCAGCATCTCCTCCCGCAGCACCTCGCGCCGCTGCACCACGGGCTCGCGGTCGAGGCCGGACAGCACCACCCGCATCTCCGGCTGGAAGCCCAGGTTGGCGGTGGCGCCGTAGCGGGCCTGGGCATAGACGACGACGGTGGAGATGGCGAGCACCACGGCGGTGGCGAACTGGGTGACGACCAGCACCTGGCGCAGCCGCGAGGCCGGGCCGACGTTCACCCGGGCGGCGCGCAGCACCGCGGCCGGGCGGAAGCCGCTCAGCACCAGCGCCGGATAGGCGCCGCCCAGCAGGCCGAGGCCGAGCGCCAGGGCGAGGCCTGCCAGCAGCGCCACGGGATCGCCCACGAGGGAGCCCATGAAGCGGATGCCGAGATGGTCGGCGAAGGCCGTCTGCGACAGCTCCACCAGCACCAGCGCCAGCAGCAGGCCGGCCAGCGACAGCGCCACCGACTCGCCGATGAACTGCCGGATCAGCTGCGCCCGGCCGGCGCCCAGCGCCTTGCGCAGGCCGATCTCCTTTGCGCGCAGGGTGGCCCGCGCGGTGGAGAGGTTGGTGTAGTTGATGGCGACCATCGCCAGCAGCGCCAGCCCGATGCCGATCATGGCGTAGACCGTGTCGGCGGAGGCCGGGGCCTGGTTGATGAAGACCCAGCGCCCGGAATGCAGGTGGGTGTCGGCCAGCCGCTCCAGCAGGACGCGGAAGCGGCCGTTGTCCTCGACCGCCTGCTGCGGCAGCAGCCCCTCCAGCGCCCCGTCCATGCGGCGCTGCAGCTCCGCCTGGCTGACGCCGGGCCGCGCCATCACGAAGGACGGGCCGTTCTGGTTCATCCACAGCGGCGGCGACAGGACCGGGTTGGCGGTGGAGACGAACAGCTCCCCCTCCAGCTCCGACGGGCCGCGCGGCTCGTCCAGCACGCCGGTGACGCGGAACAGGTGCTTGTTGTTGACCAGGATGGCCTGGCCGATGGGATCGGCGTCGCCGAAGTATTTCTGGGCCAGCTCGCGGGACATCACCATCCCGTCCGGCGTCGCCAGGGCCGTCGCCGGGTCACCGTGGCGGAAGGGGAAGTCGAACATGCGGAAGAAGTCCGCGTGGACGAAGGTGGTCTTCTCGAAGAAGCGCGCCTCGCCCCGCGCCAGGATGAAGGTCCCGAACTCGTACCGGGTCGCCGCCTCGATGCCGATCTGGTCGGCGGCCTGCATCAGCAGCTCGGCCATCGGCTGCGGCGACAGGGCGTGCTTGCGCCCGTCGTCGCCCTGCCCCGGCTCCAGCGGCTCCGTCGCCAGGCGGTAGATGCGGTCGGAATTGGCGAAATGCCGCTCGTAGGAGAGTTCGTGGCGCACATACATGAAGATCAGCAGCGCCGCCGCCAGCCCGACGCTGAGGCCGAGCAGGTTGATCGCGGCGTGCAGCCGGTGGCGCGCAAGGTTGCGCCAGGCCATGGTCGCGTAGTGCTGGAACATTTCTTCCCTCCCCGCCCTGGGCCCCCGCCCGGAGGTTTGCCGGCTTTACTCGACCCCGATCACATGAAGCCGGCGAACATCTTCACCGTCACGCAGGCGAAGGCGGCGGCGACGGCCAGCGTCGGGTTCGCCAGCTCGGCGACCACGTCGCGCAGGAAGCTGCCGAAGGAGAAGGTGTCGGTGGCCTGGATGGAGATGTCGGTCATGGCTGGCTTCCCTTGAGTGAAGGTGTCGGTCCGTTGTTCCCCTGATGGCAAGGGGCGTGCCAGATCGGGAAGCCGCGGAAATCCTGGGTTCCTGACCGGATGCGGCCGAAAATGGATGCGTTCGCTTCCGTGCAGATGTACGATATCGGACAGTTGCCCTGTCCGCATCCGGACACCGCCCCCGACGCCCTTTCCACGACGCCCCTTCCACGACACGAGCACGACCGACCATGGCCACCGCCGGCCGCGTCCTGATGGTGGACGACGACGAGGACATCCTGATCGCCGCCCGCCTGCTGCTGAAGCGAGAGGGCATCGCCGTCCACACGGAATCCCGCCCCGACCGCATCCCGGTGCTGCTGAAGGAGAACGCCTTCGACGCGGTGCTGCTGGACATGAACTTCGCCATCGGCGCCAACACCGGGCGCGAGGGGTTCCAGTGGCTGAAGAAGGTGCTGGAGATCGATGCCACGCTGTCGGTCATCCTCATCACCGCCTACGGCGACGTCGGCACGGCGGTGGACGCGATGAAGCAGGGCGCCACCGACTTCGTGCTGAAGCCCTGGCAGAACGAGCGGCTGGTGGCGACGCTGCTGTCCGCCATCAAGCTGACGGCGTCCCGGCGCGAGGCGGCGCACCTGGGGGCCCGCAACAAGGAGCTGACGGCGGCGCTGGACGGCCCGCCGACCTCGCTGGTGGGAAGCTCCCCGGTCATGCGCCGGGTGCTGGACCTGGTCGACCGCGCCGCCCCCACCGACGCCAACGTCCTGATCCTGGGCGAGAACGGCACCGGCAAGGAGGTCATCGCGCGGGAGATCCACCGCCGCTCCCGCCGCGCCGACCAGGTCTTCGTCTCGGTCGACCTGGGTGCGGTGGCGGAGACGCTGTTCGAGAGCGAGCTGTTCGGCCACAAGCGCGGCGCCTTC
The DNA here is from genome assembly GCA_035627915.1 of Azospirillaceae bacterium. Lineage (GTDB taxonomy): Bacteria > Pseudomonadota > Alphaproteobacteria > Azospirillales > Azospirillaceae > DASPKT01. The sequence continues at coordinate 27,225 of DASPKT010000427.1, read as the reverse complement.
ACCGACGCCAAGGACGACCGCATCGGCCGCTTCGTCGCCGCCCAGGGCGGCACCCTGTTCCTGGACGAGATCGGCAACCTGCCCCTCTACCTCCAGAGCAAGCTGCTGTCGGTGCTGGAGCAGCGGGTGGTGCTCCCCGTCGGCGGCAACAAGCCGATCCCCATCGACGTGCGCCTGATCTGCGCCACCAACATGCCGGTGGAGCAGCTGCAGCGCGAGGACATGTTCCGCCAGGACCTGCTCTACCGCGTCAACACGGTGGAGCTGAACCTGCCCCCCCTGCGCGACCGCCCCGACGACATCCCGGCCCTGCTGGAGCATTTCATCGGCATCTACGCCCGCAAGTACAACATGCCGCGCAAGCGCGTCTCGGCGGAGGCGCTGCAACGGCTGATGAGCTACCGATGGCCCGGCAACGTGCGCGCGCTGCGCCACGCGGTGGAGCGCGCGATGATCCTGTCCGGCGCCGACGTGCTGGAGGCGGAGGACTTCTCCCTGCCCTCCACCGGCGGCCAGCCGGCCCCGGCGCCGGCCGCCGCCCCCGCCGCGGCCCCGGCCGCGGACGGCGAGCTCAGCCTGAAGACGCTGGACCTTGAGGCGGTGGAGCGCGAGGTGATCCGCCGCGCGCTGGAGAAGCACGCCGGCAACATCAGCCACACCGCGGACGAGCTCGGCATCACCCGCGCCTCCCTTTACCGCCGGATGGAAAAGCATGGGCTTTGAGCGTGTCGGCGCACGCCGGTTCGAGCTGAACGTCACCATCCGGGTGGCGCTGCTGGCGCTCACCTCCATGCTGCTGGGCATCCTGCTGGTCGCCACCGAGTACCGGGCGACGGCGTTCCTGGTCGCGGTGGCGCTGCTGCTTCAGATCGGCGGGCTCTTGCGGGTGGTGCAGACGACGAACCGGGAGCTGTCGCGCTTCCTGACCGCCATCGCCCATTCCGACTTCCAGCAGAGCTTCTCCATGCGGGGCCTCGGCACCGCCTTCGACGAGCTGGGCACCGCCTTCTCCGGCGTGCTGGAGAAGTTCCGCGCCACCCGCGCCGACAAGGAGCAGCAGGCCGACTACCTGAACGTGCTGGTGGAGCACGTGCCGGTGGCGCTGGCCGCCGTCTTCCCCGACGGCCGGGTGGAGCTGCTGAACAACGCCGCGCGCAAGCTGCTGGGGCACGAGGACCTGATCCGCCGGCTGGACGAGGGCGGCACCGTCGCCGACGCGCTGCGCACCCTGAAGCCGGGGGAGCGGCGGCTGGTGAAGGTGGTGGGCGGCCCGGGGCTTCAGCAGCTGACCGTCCAGGCGACCCAGATGACCATCGGCGGCGAGTCGCGCATGCTGGTCTCCCTCCAGAACATCGGGGGCGAGCTGGAGGCGACGGAGGTGCGCGCCTGGCACGACCTGGTGCGGGTGCTGACGCACGAGATGATGAACTCGCTGACCCCCGTCTCCTCGCTGGCCCGCACCGCCCAGTCGCTGCTGGGCGACCTGCGGGAGCGGCTGGCCGACAGGCAGGACCTGGCCGAAGACCTCAACGACGTGGCGGAGGCGATGGACACGGTGACCCGCCGCGCCGGCGGGCTGCTGCGCTTCGTGGAGCGCTACCGCCAGTTCACCCAGGTGCCGCGCCCGCAGATGGAGCGGTTCCGCCTGAAGGACATGATGGAGCGGCTGGAGAAGCTGATGGGCCCGGCGCTGGCGGAGCGCGGGGTGGCGCTGGACACGCTGGTCCTGCCGCCCAGCCTGGAGGTGCTGGCCGACGCCGACATGCTGGACCAGGTGCTGATCAACCTGGTGAAGAACGCCGCGGAGGCGCTGGCGGGGCGCGAGGGCGCCGCCATCCGCGTCGCCGCCCACCTGGACGAGTACGGCCGCGTCATCCTGTCGGTCGCCGACAACGGCCCCGGCATCCCGCCCGAGGTCGCCGACAAGATCTTCGTCCCCTTCTTCACCACCAAGCGCGAGGGCTCCGGCGTCGGCCTGTCGCTCTGCCGCCAGATCATGCTGGCCCACGGCGGCACCATCGGCGTCTCGGACGCCGACGGCGGCGGGACCGTGTTCACGCTGCGGTTCTGAGGGGCGCCGCCACATATAGCCTAGAGGCTATTGATCGGCGCATAGCCCGCAGGCTATGATACGGCCATGGCGTGGACGGTGCGGCTGCACGACGAGTTCGAGGATGAGGTCCGGAACCTCCCGCCGGCAGTGCGTGTCGCCCTGCTGGCCCACGCAAGGCTGCTCGCCATCGAGGGACCGACCCTCGGGCGTCCCTATGCCGACACCCTGGCGGGCTCGCGTCACCGCAACATGAAGGAGTTGCGCTTCGCCGCCGGCGACGGCGCGTGGCGCGTGGCGTTCGCCTTCGATCCGGAACGCGCCGCGATCCTTCTCGTTGCCGGAGACAAGAGCGGCGTCTCGCAACGGCGGTTCTACCGCACCCTGATCGCCGTCGCCGACCGGCGGTTCGACGAATACCTGAAAGGAGTGGGCCATGGGACGCACGCTTGAGGAGTTCCTGGATACGCTGCCGGGGGAAGAGCGCGAAGCCGTCGAGGCCAGGGCACAGGAGCTGCTGGACGAGATCGAGGGGCTGAAGGCCTTGCGGCTGCTGGCCGAGCGCAGCCAGGAGCAGATCGCCGACGCGCTCGGCATCAAGCAGCCGTCCGTGCACAAGATCGAGCGGCAGACGGACCTCTACCTCTCCACGCTGCGGCGGTTCGTGGAGGCCGCCGGCGGGACGCTGGAGTTGCAGGTCACGCTGCCCGGCAAGGGAACGATCCGCCTGACGGGGCTCGGCGACCTGCACGGCTGAGCGGCGCGGCCCCCACCGGCCACATCCCGCGATCCGCCCCGGGGCCTGGGACGGGACGTTCCGGAGATGCTGAGAAGGCTCCCGGCGTCAGCCCAGCGCCACCCGCATCCCCATCTCCCGCGCCTCCCCCGGCGGGATCAGCATCATGCCGGGCTTGTCCTCGAGGTCGCCGTCGAAGCCGACGGGGTCGGCGGTGCCGTGCCAGGGCTCGATGCAGAGGAAGGGGGCGCCGGATGGCTTGGACCAGACGCCCAGTTGCGGGAAGCCGCGCCAGGACACCTCCAGGACAGGGCAGCCGGGGGCGGTGTAGCGGACGGAACGGCTGTTCACGGGGTCGAAGACCAGGGCGTCGCCGCGGAACAGCTCCTCGGTCAACTCCAGCGTCCGGTCCCGCACCGGCGAGGGCACGGCGCCGGGCGCCAGCAGCCCGCCCTCCACCCCGGCGAGCGGGCCCGGTTCCGGCCGCTCGAACTCCAGCCGGTGGGCCTCCTTGGGCACGCCCTGGCGCAGCGGCCAGTTGAAGCCGGGATGGGCGCCCAGCGAGGCCGGCAGCGCCCCGGTCCCGGTGTTGGCGATGCGGTAATCCACCGACAGGGCGGTGCCGTCGCAGCGGTAGGCGATCTCCAGCCGGAAGGCGAAGGGATAGGCGGCGCGGGTCTCCGCGTCGTCCTCCAGCACCAGCCGGCAGCCCTCCGCGCCGCGCTCCAGCCAGCGGAAGGTCCGGTCGCGGGCGAAGCCGTGCTGGGTCATGGCGTAGTCACGCCCGCCGTGCCGGTAGCGGTCGCCGCGCAGGCGCCCGACGATGGGGAACAGCACCGGCGCGTGGCGCGGCCATTCCGGGCCGGCCTGCCAGAGGAACTCGGTCCCGTCGCCGCCGCGCAGCGACACCAGTTCCGCCCCCCTGGCCGCCACTGTCGCCGCGATGCCGCCGCTGCCGAACGAATGCCGATCCATGCCCGCCGCCTTCCACCATCCCGCGGGGCGCCGCCGCCCCGGATGCGCGGAGGCTAGCAGAGCGGGCGGGGCCGGGTCTTGTCCGCCTCGCGGCTTACCCGCACCGGGTGCCGCCCCCTCCCCGCTTTCTCCGGCCGCGGGGCGCTGCTAGGCTGGGCGGCATGGACGACCTCGACAGCTTCGACCGCGCCATCCTGGACCGGCTCCAGCGCACCGTGCGGGAGACGTCGGAGGCCATAGGCGAGGCTGTCGGCCTCTCCCCCACCGCCGTGCAGCGCCGCATCCGCCGCCTGCGCGAGTGCGGCGCCATCCTGGCGGAGGTGGCCGTGGTGGCGCCGCAGGCGGCCGGGCGCCGCCTGACCGCCATCGTGGAGGTGGCGCTGGCCCAGGGCGCGCGCGAGGACCTGGTCGACGGCTTCAAGCGCCGCGTCCGCGCCCGGCCGGAGGTGCAGCAATGCTACTACGTCGCCGGCGACCACGACTTCGTGCTGATCGTGACGGCGCAGGACATGGCGGACTACGACCGCCTGACCCGCAGCCTCTTGTTCGAGGACCCGTTGGTGGCGCGCTTCCGCACCACCGTGGTCATCGATCCCGTCAAGGTCGGGCTGGGCGTTCCCATCGCCTGACCCCTCAGAAGGTGCGGAGCCCCCGCACCGGCAGGTAGACGGCGTAGAGCGAGGTGGTGGCGCAGATGAACAGCCGGTTCAGCTTGGCGCCGCCGAAGCAGACGTTCGCCACCCGCTCCGGCACGCGCACCTTGCCGATCAGCCGCCCGTCGCGGTCCAGGCAGTGCACGCCGTCCGCGGCACTGGTCCAGATCCGCCCGGCATCGTCGAAGCGGAACCCGTCGAAGAAGCCGGACGTGCAGGTGGCGAACACCTCCCCGCCGGACAGGCGCCCGCCCTCCCCCACCGCGAACACGCGGATGTGGCGCGGCCCGTCCTTCGCGTGGGTCCCGCCGGTGTCGGCCACGTAGAGCCGCCCGTCGGGCCCGAAGGCGAGGCCGTTGGGGCGCACGAAGTCGTCGGCGGCGATGCGCACCTCCCCGCTTGAGGGGTCGGCGCGGTAGAGGTGGCAGGCGCCGATCTCGCTCTCCGCCCGCACCCCCTCGTAGTCGCTGTCGATGCCGTAGGCGGGATCGGTGAACCAGACGGCGCCGTCCGCCGCCACGACGACGTCGTTGGGGCTGTTCAGCCGCCGGCCCTGCCACCGCTCCGCGATCACGGTCAGGGAGCCGTCGTGCTCGGTGCGCACCACCCGCCGTCCGCCGTGCTCGCAGGTGACCAGCCGGCCCTGGCGGTCCACCGTGCTGCCGTTGGCGTAGCCGGAGGGGGAGCGGAAGACGCCGACGGCGCCCGTCGCCTCGTCCCAGCGCAGCATGCGGTCGTTGGGGATGTCGCTCCACACCAGCGTGCGGTGCGCCGGGAACCAGGCCGGCCCCTCCGCCCAGCGGGAGCCCTGGTGCAGCCGCTCCACCTGGGCGCTGGTCTTGACGCAGGTGCGGAAGCTCTCGTCCAGGATCTCGAAGTCGGCGTCGGCCATGTCCCATTCCCCCAGGGGTCGCGTTGGCCCCCAGTCTATGCGCCGGCCGCTGCCGCCGGGCGGCGATTTGGGGGCCTCGCGCGCAGGATCGCGGCGCGGGAGGCGGCCGCGGCGCCGCCGCGCGGCACATGTCCGCGGCTGCCCTGTTTGACCGGGGCGGAGCGGGCGGAAGGCGGGACCCATGGACGACCAGCGCAGGCGGCCGGAGGAGGAGGACGGGATCGTGCGGTCGCTCGACCGCGCGGCGCTGGCGGCTGCCGGGCCGGCGGCGGAGTGGCTGGTCGCCAACGGGCTGGGCGGCTACGCCTCCGCCACGGCCGCGGGCGCGCTGACCCGCCGCTACCACGGCCTGCTGGTCGCGGCCCTGCCGGCGCCGCTGGGCCGCATGGTGATGCTGAGCCACCTGCGCGAGGCGGTTCGGCTGGCGGACGGGCGGGAGCTGCCGCTGGTCCCGCTGGAGCAGCCGGACGACGCCGGGACCGGCTGCCTGGATGCCTTCGCGCTGGAGCTGGGCCTCCCCGTCTGGCGCTTCGCCGCCGGCGGGGTGCTGCTGGAGAAGCGCCTGTTCATGCCCTACCGGCAGAACGCGGTGCAGGCCCATTACCGCCTGCTGCCGGGCAGCGCGCCGGCGACCCTGCTGCTGCGCCCGGCGGTCGGCTTCCGCGCGCTGGAGGCACCCGTGGCCGCGGCCCCCGCCGCCTACCGGGTCGGCATGGAGGACGGGCGCTGCGAGATCACGGGCGACCCGGCCCTGCCGCCCCTGCGCCTCCGGGTCCACGGGGCCGCCGCCCGACTGGTGGTCGAGGGGACCGGGGCGATGGACGTGCTGTACCGGCAGGAGGCGGAGCGCGGCTACGACAGCCGGGGGATGCTGTGGAGCGGCGCCGGCTTCGAGGTGCCGCTGGCGCCGGACCGCCCCGCGGCCCTGGTGGCCGGCACCGAGCCCTGGCCCGTGCTGGATGCGCTGCCCCCGGCGGAAGCGCTGGCGCTGGAGCGGGAGCGGCGGCGCCACCTCCTCTCCCTCGCCCCGCCGGCGGCGCGCGCCGGCCCGGCGGCGGAGCTGGTGCTGGCCGCCGACGCCTTCCTGATGAGCCCGGCGGGGCGCAGCGCCGACCAAGCCCGCGCGCAGGCCCGCGGGGACGAGGTGCGCAGCGTGGTGGCCGGCTACCACTGGTTCACCGACTGGGGCCGCGACACCATGATCGCGCTGGAGGGGCTGACGCTCTGCACCGGCCGCGCCGCGGAGGCCCGGTGGATCCTGCGCGCCTTCGCCGGGCACGTCCGCGACGGGCTGATCCCCAACCTGTTCCCGGAGGGGCGCAACGAGGGGCTCTACCACACTGCCGACGCCACCCTCTGGTTCTTCCACGCCGTCCACCGCTACGTCGCCGCCACCGGCGACCGCGCCACGCTGCGCCGGCTGCTGCCCGTCCTGCTGGACATCGCCGGGCACCACCGGCGGGGAACCCGCTTCGGCATCGGCATGGACCCGGCCGACGGGCTGCTGCGCCAGGGGGCGGAGGGCTACCAGCTGACCTGGATGGACGCCAAGGTGGAGGGCTGGGTGGTCACGCCCCGCCGCGGCAAGGCGGTGGAGATCAACGCGCTGTGGCACAACGCGCTGCGGCTGCTGGCCGGCTGGCTGGCGGAAGAGGGCCGCGGGGCGGAGGCGGAGCCCTGGGCCGCCATGGCCGACCGCGCCCGCGCCAGCTTCAACGATCGCTTCTGGTATGCCGAAGGCGGCCATCTCCACGACGTGGTGGACGCCGAGGGCGGCGGCGACGACCCGGCCTGCCGGCCGAACCAGGTGCTGGCGATCTCGCTAGACCATCCGGTGCTGGACCGGGAGCGGTGGGAGCCCGTCCTGCGGGCGGTGGAGGAGCGGCTGCTGACCCCGGTCGGCCTGCGCTCGCTGGCGCCCGGCCATCCCGACTACCGCGGGCGCTACTTCGGCGACCTCCGCTCCCGCGACGCCGCCTACCACCAGGGCACCGTCTGGGGCTGGCTGATCGGGCCCTACCTGGACGCCCGGCTGAAGCTGCACCCGGAGGACCGGGCCGGCGCGCGGCGCCTGCTGGAGGGCCTGGCCGCCCACCTGGGCGAGGCTGGCATCGGCACCCTCAGCGAGATCTTCGACGCCGAGCCCCCCTACACGCCCCGCGGCTGCATCGCCCAGGCCTGGAGCGTGGCGGAGGCGCTGCGCTGCTGGGTGGGGACGGCGGAGGGCGGGGCGGCGTGACGGGAGCTATTCCGCGGCGAGGTGCCCCGGGCGCCGCCGCGCAGGCTCGCCCCGCAGCATCCCGGCCAGCGACAGGTCCTCGTCGAGGTCGGGCCAGCTGACGCCCAGCCCGGCCGATACGATCTCGCACCGCGCCCGCGCCTCGGGCGGCGCCGCCAGGAGCCGGGGATACCAGGCGAGCGGCGTCGAGACGACACGTCCGTCGTCCAGCCGGACGGTCACGAAGTCGTCCGTCACGTCGACATGCACGATCGCCCGGTCAGTCATCGCCACCCCCGAAATGGGTCTGCCAGGCATTTAGAGCTCCTAACAGTACTGCGCGCCAGCCGCGATGGTAAGGTTTGCCGTCAGTCCGGCAGGAGGAGCGCCGAGGGCGGGGCGGCGCCCCGGCGAGGCGGTCCGACGCACCGGATGGCGAGCAAACCTTACCACCCCGCCCACACGCATTTCTGGGGGGCGGCCGGATTGCCGGCCCGTGGTCTGCGTCACGCGGCTTGCCCGATGCGCCGCATCGCGCCGCGCCGCCTTCCTTGCCACGCACCGGCACTCCGGCCGTCGCGGCGACGCGCAGTACTGTTAGGAGCTCTTAACACCTGCCACGATGTTCCGCCACCAGGGCGAGGACGATCCTCGCCTCATGCGCCGCGAAGCCCCGGCTGAGCGCCAGCCTCGGCGGGTCCTCCAGCCATATCTTGGCGGTGCAGGCGCCGCGATCTACATGCACGTGCGGGGGTTCGCTCCCTTCGTTGCTGAAGAAGCGGATCACATAGGGCCCGAAGCGTCCAATGGTCGGCATGCCCTTGCATGCTGCCACCTGCCATGCTCGGTTGCAAATCCCGCCTCACGCCGGCACAAGCCTCCGCCCCGTGCCCGGCCGGTCCGCGGCGCCCCACGCGTATTTGTAGTCCTCCCTCCCCCGCAGGAAGTCGAATTCCCGGCAGCCCTCGCGGGCGGCCTCCTCCACCGCGTGGGACAGCAGCAGGGCGCCGGGGCTGATCGCCCGGAAGGCCGGGTCGAAGCCGCCGATGTAGTAGTGGAAGCGCCCCTTGGCGGCGAGGCCGTACAGCATGGCGACGGCACGGCCGTCGAGGTCGAGGCGGTAGAGGCGCAGCAGCCCGGCTGCCTCCAGCAAGGGGGCTGCCTGCCGGTGGAAGGTACGGACGGCCGCGTCGTCCAGCACCCCCGTCCCGCCGCGCTCCCGCCAGCGGGCGCCGTGCAGGGTGGCCAGCGTGTCCAGGGCCGGCAGGACCTCCGCGCCGCGGACCCGGCGGGCGTCCAGCGTGCCCAGGCGGGCGGCGCGGTTGCGGGCGGTGCGTAGGTTCTGGGCGAGGCGGCGGGACGGCGCCGCGGGCAGCGCCAGCACCGGGCAGGGCTCCGCCTCCCACCGCTCCTCCCGCCAGCCCGGGGGCGCGGGACAGCCGGCGAGCGCGCCGCGGATGTCCGGCAGGTCGAGCGACAGCCCCGCCGCGCCGGCCGCGGCAAGCAGGGCGGTCGCGGCGCCGGGCCCGAGCGTCGGATCGATGAGGCCGCCCAGATGGTCGGTGATCCCCGCCCCCAGCGGCAGCAGTCGGCCCTCGTGGCGGAACAGCGGGAACAGGGCGTCCAGCCGGTCCGGGCCGCCGACGATGACGGCCGAGACCGCTTCCGGCGCGAAGACCCGGGCCCAGGGCAGCAGCCAGGCCGGGCTGTGGAAGGGCGTCGCCCCGGGGTCGCGCCGCCAGAGGTCCCACCAGGTGGCCTCCAGCGCCGCCAGGGCTGGGAGGCCCCCGACGGTGGCCGCATTGCCGGCGGGGAGCCTCATTACCCCCTCACCCACCCCGCGCCTGAAGCCGCGGGACCGCTTCCTCTCCCGCACGCAGAGAAGGCGTCCGGCGGGCGGCCAGCGTTCCGTACAGCTCCAGGTACCGCGCCGCCATGGAGTCCAGGGAGAAGCGCGCCCGGGCCCGGGCGCGGCAGGCGTCGGGGTCGAGCGCCGCGGCGGCGTGGATGGCGTCGGCCATGGCGGCCGCGTCGTCCACGACGAAGCCGGTCAGCCCGTGCTCCACCACCTCGGGCAGGGCGCCGTGGCGGAAGGCGACGACGGGGGTGCCGCAGGCCGCCGCCTCCATGGCGGTCAGCGAGCTCGTCTCTTCGCAGAGGCTGGGGATCAGGACGGCGCGCGCCATGCCCATCAGGCGGCGCTTCGGGGTGAAGCCCAGCGGCCCCAGGAAGCGCACCCGGCGCGACAGGCGGGGCCGCAGTACCCGGTCGAAATAGTCGAGGTGCGCGCGGTAGGGATAGACCCGGCCCGCCAGCAGCAGCGGCACCTCCGCCCGCTCCGCCGCCTCCACCGCATGCTCGAACCCCTTCTCCGGGCAGACCCGCCCGAGTGCGGCGGCGAAGCCGGCCTTGCGCCCGCGCCAGTCCAGCCGGTCCACCGGCACCCCGTTCGGGACCGCCGCCAGCAGGTTGGGCACGGGCGGGCAGCGGCGGCGCTGGCTGTCCGACACCGGGTTCAGCCAGGTGTCCGGCCGCGCGATGCGCCAGGTCTCCTCCGGGTACCAGGCCGGCGGCAGGTGCAGCGTCGCCAGCACCGGCACGCCCGGCGGCGGCAGGTAGGCCATGAAGTCGATGCCGTGCAGGTGCACGACGTCCACGGGGAAGCGGTCGAGCGCGTCGGCGATGGCGGCGGCGTGGCGGGCCTGGGCCGCCCGCTTCGCCGCCTCGTCCAACTCGCCCCGGGGCAGCGGCACCGGCAGCAGGGTCCCGGCCACCTCCGAGCCCTCGCAGGCGACGACGAGGGAGCGGTGGCCGGCCGCCACCAGCGCCCGGTCCATGTGGGACAGCACCTGCTCGGCGCCACCCACAGCCCCCTGGCCGACGGGTGCCAGCGGGTAGGCGACGCCGAGGACGGTCAGCGCCACGGCGGCGCCTCCAGCTGCAGCTGGGCGATGGCGGCGGCGGCCTCGTCGCGCCAGCGGGCGCCGTCCACCCCCCAGGAGAAGTTCTCGTAGTAGAGGCGGCCCGTATGCGGGGGCGAGAGGAAGTCGTAGTCCGGGGCCGTGCGCACCCGCTCCATCTCCAGCGGGAAGTTCTCCAGCATGCCGGCCTGGGTCGCGTGGCACTCGAAAAGCCGGCGCTTCAGGGCCTGCTGGTCGAGGTCGAGGGGCAGCACCTCCTCCACGACGCCGGCGGCCGGCAGGAAGGCGCCGGTCCTGAGGCCGCCGTCCGGCCCGGCATGGTAGCTCGCCATCTCCAGGATCTCCGGCGCCGCCAGCCCGGCCTCCCGCATCAGGGCGGAGGCCGCGTGCACGGCGAAGCAGGTGGCGTCGTGGTCGGGGTGGCCGCCCTCGTAGGGATGCGTCAGCACCACGCCAACGTCGGCCTGGTCGAACAGCTCGGCCAGCCGGCGCGCCAGCCCGGCCATGACGAAGCTCGCCTCCTGGTCGGCGATGCCTATGCCGACGACGCGCATGGGCGGGATGCCGGCCACCGCCATGGCGGCCTCCAGCTCGTCCCGGCGGGCGCCGGCATAGTCCTCGCGCGTCTGGAACCCGTGGGCGCGGGCGTCCACCAGGTCGGCCGGCGCCCCGTCGGTGACGTGCACCACCCGCACGCCCGCCAGCCGCGGCAGCTGCGCCCCCAGCCCCACCGTCTCGTCGTCGGGATGCGCCACGACGATGGCGACCCGCCGCGCGTCCAGCACCGGCGGGCCGGACGGCAGCAGGTCGCGCAGGAAGGCGGCGGCGGGCGGGTTGCGGGCCGCCCGTCCGCCGGGCCGGGAGGTCCCCCCGGCGATCACGCCGCCTCGGTGGACGCGAGCGGCGCCGTGCCCGCGGGGGCGGCGCTGCCGGCGTAGCGGCGGGTCATCTCCACGCAGAACTCCGCGAACTCCGCGGGGTCCTTGGGCGGGCTGGTGTAGTGCGGCTGCACCCCCTTGTGCTCCGGCGTGAAGCAGTAGGTGACGGTGACCTGGAAGTCCTTCAGCGCCTCCATCTGCCGGTCGAACCAGGCGAGCGCGTCGGGGCGGTAGTAGTCGGCCCAGGAGAGCCCGGTGCGCAGGTAGGTGACGCCCAGCTCCTTCATCCGCCGCACCGCCTCGTCCAGCCGGTGGTCCTGGTAGTGGAACCACTGGCAGAGCCCGACCTCCGGCGTCAGGCCGGCGAAGTGCCGGTAAGCCAGCTTCTCCGTCATGTCCTCGCGCACCAGCCCCATGTAGAAGTGCCGGTAGTAGGAGGAGCCCTCCGCCTCGCGGTGGCGGGTGGTGGCGGGCCAGGCCTTGGGCAGGTCGAACAGGCTGTACCAGTGGATGCGCGGGACCCGGCCGACCAGCAGCTCGGCGGAGCGCTTCAGCCCGAACTCCTGCACCTCCTCGGCGCCGAAGGTGGAGATGCCGACCTCCGACACCCACGGCTCCTTGCCGGTGACCTGGCGGATCTCCTCCAGCTTGTCCGGCCACTCGTTGATCTGCCAGTGGTTCCAGTCCAGCGGGAAGCCGTGGACCGCCACCACGTCCATGTCGTCCAGCGCGCCCTTGCGGTCCAGGTTGCGGATGAAGTTGGGGTCGATGGGGGAGATGCCGCCCAGCACGCGCGGCACCTGCGGGCACGCCTCCTTCAGCGCCTTTGCGGTGATGGAGGTCATCTCGGCGAAGGCCGCCCAGTCGGGGTCGAGCTCCAGGTCCCAGTGGGACTTGTTGTTGGGCTCGTTCCACAACATTACCGCTTCGATCATCGGTCTCCCCTCTTCGTGCCGTTCGGCTTTGCGTCGGGTTGCTGGGACTTCAGGGATGGCGGGCGGGATAGACGGCGCCGGCGCCGTAGGGCGGTTCGGCACGCCGGCAGATGAAGACCTCCTGCTCGGGATGGTCGACGATCCGGAACCCGGCGCTGCGCAGCATGGCCTCGGCACAGGCGTTGTTGGGAACCCACCAGTTCGTCCAGTCGTGGGCGTATTCGTGCTCGACGAAATGCAGCCTGGGATATCCGGGACGGTCGAAGACATCGGTCGTCCAGAACGGATAGTCACTCTCCAGGGGCTCCACCTCGGGGCTACCCCGCTGCATGCTCTGGAACACCAGCAGGTCGCCGCAGACATGCTCGTGGATGAGGTCGAGCGCCAGCAGGGGATGGCGCAGGTGGTAGAGCACGCCCATGAAGATCACGACGTCGAACCGCTCGCCCAGCGCGCCCACGTCGTAGACGGACAGCTTCCGGAACTCGATGTCGAAGCCCAGCACCCCGGCGGCGAAGCGGGCCTGGTCCAGGTACTGGTCGTCGAAGTCGATGCCGACCACCCGCTCGGCCCCGCGCCGCTTCATCTCCAAGGAGTAGAAGCCGGCGTTGCAGCCGATATCGAGCACCGACCTGCCCGTGAGGTCGGCCGGCAGCGCGTGGGCGAAGTTGCGGAACTTCACCGCGGGATAGTCGCCCAGGAAATGGTCCGGCGCCGTGCGCACGCCCTTGAGGTCGAGGTTGTGGAACCAGGGACCCAGCGCCTCCGCACGCCGGCGGATCTCCTCCGGCGGCAGGCCGCCGCCGGCCTTGTGCGTGTCCATCAGCGCGTCCTCATGGTCTGGGAGTGGGTCTCGGGGAACGGCAGGCCGGGGTTGCCCGACTGGCCGCTCAGCAGCCCGATGGCGGCGCGGTAGCCGTGGACGGTGCCGACGTCGACATAGGCCGTGCCGGCGCGGATGCCGACGGCGCGGCCGCCCCGCGCGATCCAGGCGTTGACCAGCGTGCCTATGTACTCGTCCTGCCGGTCGCGCCCGCGCCACAGCGCGTGCAACTCGTGCAGGACGGCGCCCGGCATCTTGAAGGCGCCCCAGATCCAGCGGGTGGAGGCGTCCTTCCGCTTCACCTGGATCTCCCGCACCGTGCCCTCGCCGTCCGTCACGACCGCGTCGAAGAACTCCGGCCGTTCCACCGGGAACAGCAGGAAGGACAGGCGGTCGTCGGGCAGCGCCCGCAGCGCGTGGTCGGGAAACCACACGGTGTCGGGCAGTCCGACGATGACCGGCTCGTCCGGCGGGATCAGCGGCAGGGCGCGGAAGATGGCGTCGCACAGCCCGCCCGGGTTCGGCTGCACCACATAGGCGATGGAGGCGGTGCCGTAGCTGCCGCCGTAATATTCCAGGATGTCCGACTTGCCGGGGGAGATGACGAAGCAGACCTTGTCCGCCCCGCCCTGCACCATGCGCTCGATCAGGTACTCGCTGACCGCGCGCGGGCGCTCTGTGTCGCCGTCGAGGCGGCTGCCGACGGGCAGCAGCTCCTTGGAGAAGGCGAGCGGCTGGATGCGGGTGCCGCTGCCCGCGGCCGGGACGATGCCCCACATGGGATCAGCCCCCCTGCACGCCGTCGCGGCGGTCCGCATCCCCGCCGGGGCGCGCCGCCGCCGGCCGGTGGGCGGCGGAGAGCGCGGCCAGCAGCTCGTCCGCCCGCCGGTCGGCCGTGTGCTCGGCCAGCACCCGCTCGCGCGCGGCCTCACCCACGCGCCGCAGCCCCTCGTCGGAATGGTCGATGGCGGCGACCGCCTCCGCCGTGGTGCGGGCGACCAGGATCTCGCGGCCGGGCGTGAAGAACCGGTCCAGCCCCTCCCACCAGTCCGACAGGACCGGGCAGCCGCAGGCCGCCGCCTCGAACAGCCGGCCGCTGGGGCACCAGCCCATCTCGGCCATCGCCCGCCGTGTCACGTTCACCGTCAGCCGGCCGGAGGAGAAGAAGGCCGGGTGCTCCGCCGGCGGCAGGTGGCGCACGAAATGGATGTTGGGCGTCCAGGGGAAGTCGGCCGGGTACTGCGCCCCGCCGATCAGGAAGCGCCGGCCGGTCAGCACGCGGGCCGGTTCCACGAACAGCCGCTCCAGCATGGCCTGCCGGTCGGCGGCGTAGGTGCCGAGGTAGGAGAGGTCGGCCCGGTAGTGCTCCACCGGCGGCACCGGGCGGTGCACGGCGGGATCGACGTGGCCGTAGAGCGGCACGACGGCCCGCGCGCCGAGCCGGTCGCGCAGCCCCTCCAGCGCCGCCCCGCCGGTGTAGCTCAGCACCAAGTCGAAGCCGCCCAAGCCGCGCGGGCCGATGTAGGCCAGCCCCTCCCCCGCCGCCAGGGTCGCCAGCGTGACCGGCGTGTCCAGGTCGTAGAAGGTGCGCAGACCGCGCCCCTCCTCCAGCACCAGCTCGGTCGCCTCGATCCCGTCGGGGCAGTAGGAGGTGACCATCGCCACGTCGGCGTCGGCCAGGTGCCGGCGCGCCTCGGGCAGCACCGTCTCCCAGTCCCGGTAGAGCACCAGCTCGCCGCCCGGCAGGTCCCAGAGGTCGCGGGCGCCCGCGTACCAGGGGACGTCCTTCTCCAGGAACACCACCCGGCAGCCGCGCCGCGCCAGCGCCGCGATCAGGCCGCGCCACAGCGTGGCGTGCCCGTTGCCCCAGGAGGAGGAGACCGTCAGGCCGAAGACGACGATCTTCATGCCGCCGCCCTCCCCGGGAAGGCCGGCCCCGCAGCCGCCACGCTCGCTCTCATTCCGCCCCCACCTCGTTCAGCGACAGCACGCGCGGCCCCCACTCCGTCAGCTCCAGCCGGCTCAGCGACGCGGGCGCGACCTCCAGCCGGAGCAGCAGGTCGAGCGGCATGCCGAGCGCCCAGCAGAGCGCGGCGCGCAGCGGATCGGCATGTCCCACCAGGGCGACGGTCCCGTCGGGATCGTCCTGGCGCAGCCGGTCCAGCAGCCCAACCATCCTGAGCTGAACCTGTCCCATCCCCTCCCCGCCCGGGGTACGCGCCCCCGACCGGAAGGAGTTCCAGCGCGCCCAGAGGGGGTCGCCCGACAGCTCGTCGAACCGCCGCCCGGTCCAGGCGCCGAAGTCGATCTCGATCAGGTCGGGCTCCGCCTCGACAGGCAGGTCAAGCCGGCGGCCGAGGATGGCGGCGGTTTCCCGGCAGCGCTGGACGGGGCTGGTCAGCAGGCGCGACGGGCGCTCACGCAGGAGCCGGCCGGCGAGGCGCTCCGCCTCCGCCCGGCCGGCGGCACTGAGGGAGACGCCCTCCATGCGCCCCGCCAGGGTTCCGCCCAGCAGGTCGTGGCTGCCGTGGCGGACCAGCAGGAACAGGGTCATAGGCCGTGGTCGCCGTCGATGAACCCGCGGGCGTGCTGGCGGGCCTCCGCGTCGGTGAACTGGCGCGGCGGCGACTTCATGAAGTAGCTGCTGGGCCCCTCCAGCGCGCCCGACACGCCGCGGTCCAGCGCCAGCTTCACGCAGCGCACCGCGTCGATGACCACGCCGGCGGAGTTCGGGCTGTCCCAGACCTCCAGCTTCAGCTCCACGTTCAGCGGCACGTCGCCGAAGGAGGTCCCCTCCATGCGGATGTAGGCCCATTTGCGGTCGGTCAGCCAGGGCACGTAGTCGCTGGGCCCGACATGCGCGTCCTCGTTCGACAGCGGCACGTCCATCTGGCTGGTCACCGCGTTGGTCTTGCTGATCTTCTTGGACTCCAGCCGCTCGCGCTCCAGCATGTTCTGGAAGTCGCTGTTGCCGCCGAAGTTCAGCTGGTAGGTGTGGTCCAGCCGCACGCCCCGCTCGCGGAACAGGTTGGCCAGAACCCGGTGCACGATGGTGGCGCCGACCTGGGACTTGATGTCGTCGCCGATGATGGGCAGCCCCGCCTCCTCGAAGCGGCGGCGCCATTCGGGGCGGGACGCGATGAAGACCGGGATGCAGTTGACGAATCCGCAGCGCGCCTTCAGCGCCGCCTCGACATAGAACTCGGTCGCCTTCTGCGAGCCGACCGGCAGGTAGGAGACGACGACGTCGGTGCCGGTGTCGCGCAGCACCTTGGGCACGTCGGCGACGGGCAGCTCGGACTCCGGCACCGACTGGCGCAGGTAGCTGCCCAGCCCGTCCAGCGTCGGCCCGCGCCGGACCGTCACGCCCAGCGGCGGCACCTCGGCGAAGCGCTTGGTGTTGTTGGGCGGCGCCAGGATCGCCTCGGCCACGTCGCGGCCGACCTTGTTGCGGTTCACGTCGAAGGCGCAGGAAATCTCCACGTCGCCGACATGGTAGCCGCCCAGCCGGACGTTCATCAGGCCGGGGACGGCGTCGTTGTCGCCGGCCCTGCGGTAGTATTCGATCCCCTGCACCAGGGACGAGGCGCAGTTGCCGACACCGACCAGCGCGACCCGGACTTTCCGCTCAGCCAATTCACCAGGCTCCCGACCCGAGACCCCGGGCAGGCCCCCGCGGAAGCCCGGCACCGGAAGGTGGAGGGGCGGCCGCCACCGAGGCCGGCCGCGCATCCGGCCGCCGGAGGGGAATTCCGACGCCCAGCCGCCCTCACCAGCGGCAGACCGTCGGCGACGGCCGGATGCACTGGACAAACGGCGCCCCGCCGGCCTTGTTCCTATGTAGATGGTGCCCAAGTGGTGCAGGCGCGAAGCGGGCGGGGTGCCCCCTTCGGGCGGGTGGTAGCCCGGGACGTCGCATTGCGCTGACGCTCAATGCGACCTACGGTTGAGGGGATGCGCAGGTCGCATGGAGGCGAAGCCGCAATGCGACGGACCACGCCGCAAACCGCCCGCGCCGGATCAAGGCCCGGCGCTGTCCGCGTCGGCGATGTGCTTCTCGAAGAAATAGTCGGCGTAGGGATCGTCGTTGAACCGGTCGATCTCGGTCCAACCCCATCGCCGGTACATGGCGATGGCGTCGGTCAGGGCGCGGTTGGTGTCGAGACGCAGCGTCGCGATGCCCAGTTCCCGCGCCACCTGCTCCGCCGTCCGGGCGAGGCGGCGCCCCAGGTCGAGGCCGCGGACCGTCCGGTCGACCCAGAGCCGCTTGATCTCCGCCAGCCGCTCACCGGACCGCTTCAGGCCCACGCAGCCCAAGGGCATGCCTTCCGACAGGGCCACCAGAAAGGTGCCGCGGGGGCGCCGCATGTCGTCCAGGTCGGGATCGCGGGAGAGGCCCACCTGGAAGCCCTCCTCGAACCGCTCGTCCAGCTCGGCGTAATAGCGTCCCAGGCAGAACCGGGCCTCCGGGCCGGCGGGATCGACCTCAGTGACGGCGATCCGGTCGGATTCCAGGACGGCGGCGATCAGGTCCATGGCCGCCAGCACCGCGTCGGCGTCCCTGCACCGGCCCAGCAGCGCCGCCGCGCGCGCGTCGGACAGCTCCTCATAGACCCGGAACTCCGCCTCGCCCGCCGCGGTCAGCCGCACGACCCGCCGCCGTGCGTCGTCGGCATGGGGCTCGGTGACGACCAGCCCTTCCTCCTCCAGGCTCCGCAGCAGCCTGCTCGCGAGGCCGGAATCGAGCTTCAGGCAGGCACGCAGGGCGGCGACGTCGTTCTTTCCCCGGCCGACCGCGTTCAGCACCCGGGCCGCGCCCAGCGGACGGCCCCGGCCGAGGAAGGACTCGTCGAGCGCCCCCACCTCCAGGGTGACGGCGCGGTTGAAGCGGCGGATGCGGGCGACGGCGTCGAGGGTCATTTCTCTGACTTTAGTCAGACAACACCCCGTGTCAAGCCGCCTTCGTTGACGCGTGGGGCACCACGCCCCTGTGCTGCCTTGAAGCGATCCAATCTCTACCTTCGATCGTCACCCCCGCGGAGGCTGGGGTCCAGGCATTCAGCCCGCTAGCCGGCCTGGAAAAAGGGCCACCGGCGGCACCGTAGGCGCCCATGTCACAGCGGGATTGAACGCTGGATACCTGGATGCCCGCCTCCGCGGGCATGACGGCAGACGG
Source organism: Azospirillaceae bacterium (assembly GCA_035627915.1). Taxonomy (GTDB): domain Bacteria; phylum Pseudomonadota; class Alphaproteobacteria; order Azospirillales; family Azospirillaceae; genus DASPKT01. Next base: position 8,968 of record DASPKT010000427.1, on the reverse strand, counting down.
GGTTGCCGTGGCAGCGCGGGGGGAGAGCTGCGTAGCCCGCTTCCCTCTTGGATACCACCGCTCTGCCTCACTCCCGCCGGGCAAGGCCGCTGAGAGCCGCAGGCGCAATGCGGCGACCCGGGCCATGGGCCGGGCTGCTACGCGTCGCATTGCGCTGGCGCTCCATGCGACATACCGGACTAGCAGCCCCCCTCACGCCCTCCCGCGGATCGGCAGGAAGGGCATGCCGGCGAGGTCCATGGCCTGGTCGATCATCTCCTCGCTCTTCTGGTCGAAGAGCTGCATCAGGAGGTCGTCGACGGCGCGCTCCTCGATGTGGCCGCACTCGGCGTAGACGCGGGCGAGCACGGTGGTCTGGAAGGCGCGGCGGCGCGCCTCGTCGCCGTCGTAGCCGGTCTCCTTCACCACCCCCAGGGCCGACTGGAAGGGCGGCAGCAGCAGGGTGGAGATGCGGGCCTTGTCGAAGACGGCCTTCAGCGCCCGCTCGCCGTCGTCGAACAGCAGGGTGCGGGCGTTGTCCGGGGCGATGCCGGCGCGCACCGCGATGCCGGCCACGAACAGGCCGACGTCGCCGGCGCACAGCGCGCGGAACAGCAGCGACGCGGTCAGGCGGCCGTTCAGGTGCAGGTGGCGGGCCAGCAGCTCCACGTCGGTGGAGCGCTTGGCCAGCGGCTGCAGCATCAGCATGGTCGCGGCCTCGCGCCCCCGCCCGATCAGCTCCGCCACCACGGCGGGGGCCAGGCGGTAGCGCTCCGCCAGCGTCTGGCGCAGCTCCTCCGAAACCTGGTGGATCAGCTTCTCCACCACGGTGATGGGCAGCTGCGGGCGGGCGGCCAGCGGCTCGGCGACGAAGGGCACGTCGCCGTAGCGGTCGGCCACCTTCTCCAGCGTCGGCGCCTGGATGTCGGCGGTCTCGTTGCGCAGCAGCGTGCCGATGGCCGACAGGTTGGCGCTCTCCACGATGGCGTCGGCCACCTTGGGCGAGACGCCGTCGCGGCCGGCGATGGCGACCTGCTTCTCCGCGTCGCGCTGGCCGATGACCTCCAGGAGGAAGTCGTCGGCGAAGGTGCGGGCGTGGCGCAGCACGGGGAAGGCCACCTTGCCGACGTCGCTGGCGAGCCGCCGGGCGAGGTCGTCGGACAGCAGCGGGCTGTTGTGGATCTGCCAGGCCACCGCCTCGCGCACCGCCGCCTCGGCGTCGCGGGCGAAGCGGCAGATGACGTCGCGGGCGAGCTCCGCCTCGCGTCCCTCCAGCCGGTTCGCCTGCAGGTCGCGCACGACCTTGGTCATGGTCTCGATCCGCGCCTCGGCGGAGCGGTCGATCAGCAGACGGTCCACGTCGGTGGCGTTCAGGGAATTGCCGGTCATCGCCCTTCTCCGGTCAGGAGCCCCCGGCCGCCCCCCGCGGCCGGGCAAAGCCCGCCCATGTGCCGCCCATACGCATCCCGGCCGGGGCGGCCGCCGCATCGCCGGGATTCAAGTAAAACTCTCGGAAATTTCCTGTCATCCGGCGCGGCGCCCAAGGGACGGCCGCGCCCGCGCGCGTCAGTCGAAGTCCGTCGCGTCGTACCGGATGACATCTGTCCAGGTCCGCTCCAGGCGGCGCAGGGTGCGGTAGGTCGCCTCGAGGTCCTGCCCCTCGGCGTCGCCGCGCACCAGATTGTCGATGTGGCTGGTCTCCAGCCGGCGCAGTTCCGCCACCAGCTCCGCCCCGCGCGGCGACAGCCGCAGCCGGGCCGAGCGGCGGTCGCGCTGCGATTGGGCGCGGTCGACGTAGCCGGCCTCCACCAGGTGCTTCAGGTTGTAGGAGGCGTTGGAGCCCAGATAGTACCCGCGCTCGATCAGGTCGCGGACCGACAGCTCCTCGCCGCCGCCGATGGTCATCATCATCAGGGCCTGGACCGGGGAGATGTCCTCCACCCCCAGCCGCGCCAGCTCGATCCGGACCACGTCCAGGAACCGCCGGTGCAGCCGCTCGATCAGCCGCGCCAGGTCGTGATAGGGCCGACCGGCCGGCTGACGCTCGGCCCGCGTCGGCTTCAGCTCGGCGGCCGTCGAGGCCGTCATCGCGCCGCTGCCGGGGATAGGGTTCGCAGGGTCATGGCTCGCGTGAAGTTTGTTAGAATTTTACGGATTATTAATTTACTGCGCTCGTCTACTTTCCGGACTGTACCATTATTTGGGACGGCGCGCTAGAATGAGTTACCCCCTACCCCGTCAGGAGTGACCGGTGGCCCGTCCTTCCCTCCCCTCCCGCCGCGGCCCCGCCCTGCGGCTGGCGCTGCTGGCCCTGCCGCTCTGCGCGCTCCTGCCGGCGGGCTGCGCCACCCGGGCCGGCGCGCCCCCGGCGGCCGCGCGGGCGGAGGGGTACGAGGAGCTGATGCGGGTCGCCGCCGCCACCCGCCAGGGCGGCGACGCCGCCAGCGCCGCGGCGCTCTACCGCCGGGCGGCGGCGCTGCGCCCCGACCTCGCCGCCGCGCCGCTGGCGCTCGCCGCCATCGCCTGGGAGGGCGGCGCGCCGGAGGCGGCGCTGGAGGCGTACCGGGCGGCGCTGTCGGCGGAGCCCGCGAACCTGGAGGCGCTGCGCGGCGCCGGGCGGGCGGAGCTGGCGCTGAAGCGCGCCGCCGACGCCGCCGCCACCTACCGCCGGGCGTTGGCCGCAGCGCCGGGAGATGCGCGGTCGCTGAACGGGCTCGCCGTGGCGCTCGACATGGCGGGCGACCATGCCGGCGCGCTGGCGGCCTTCGACCAGGGGCTGAAGGCGGCGCCCGGCGACCTGACGCTGAAGGCGAACCTGGGCTGGTCGTTGGCCCTGCACGGGGAGGAGGAGCGCGGGGCGGCCCTGCTGGAGGAGGTGGCCGCCGATCCCGCCGCCACCGACGCCCACCGCGCCACCCTGGCCGCCGCCCGCCAGCTGCGCGACCGGGCGCGGCGCTAGGCGCTCACTTCATGTGGGAGAGCGCGTCGATGGAGCGGAAGACGGCGGGGCCGATCAGCACCACGAACAGCGGCGGCAGGATGAAGACGACCATGGGGACGGTCAGCACGGCCGGCAGGCGCGCCGCCTTCTCCTCCGCCTTCATCATCCGCTCGTCGCGCAGCTCCGCCGCCAGCACGCGCAGCGCCTGGGCCAGCGGCGTGCCGTAGCGCTCGGTCTGGGCGAACGTGTTGACCAGCGCGCGGACGCCGGCCAGCGGCACCCGGTCGGCGAGGCCCCCCAGCGCCTTGGCGCGGTCGGGCAGGAAGCTCAGCTCCAGCGCCGTCAGGGCGATCTCGTCCGACAGCTCCGGCGCGCTCTGCGCCGTCTCCCGCGCCACCCGGTCGAGTGCGGCGTCCAGGCTGAGGCCGGCCTCGGCGCAGATGACCAGCAGGTCGAAGCCGTCGGGCAGCGCCTTGCGGATGGCGTCCACCCGCTTCTGCGTGCGGTTCAGCAGGTAGAGCCGGGGGGCCAGCGCCCCTGCCAGGGCGGCCCCCAGCACCGCCAGCGGCTTCAAGGCCCCCAGCTTCCAGGCGTCCGCGCCGTAGACCAGCGCCGCGACCGTGCCGCCCAGCGCCAGCGGGGCCAGCATCGCCGCCAGCCGGTACTGCGCCAGTGCCGCACGCGAGCGGATGCCGGCCCGCGCCAGGCGCAGCTGCACCGTGCCGGGGGAGCCCGGCTTCGCCCGCTGCAGGCGGCGCGCCAGCAGGGCGAACCAGTCGGACTTTGCCCCCGCCCGCCGCTCCCGCCGGCGCGAGCGCGCGGCGAAGGAGGAGCGCAAGGACGCCCGCCGCGCCTCCAGCGCCTTGATGCGGGCCGGCAGCGGGTCGTGCTCGGTCAGCGCCCGCCAGACGAGCGCCACGACCAGCGCCGCCGCGGCCAACGCTGCCAAGCCGCCGCCGCGCGCGAGGTCGAAGGGGAGGAGGTCCAGCGCGTCCATCAGATCTCGAACCTCACCATCTTGCCCATGACGGCGGCGCCGAGCCCGATCATGAACAGGCCGAAGCCCAGCATCATCTGGCCGCGGGCGTCGTTCAGCAGCACGGTCGCGTAGTCCGGGCTCATCAGCATGATGATCCCGAACATGGCGAAGGGCAGCGAGCCGATGATCCAGGCGCTGGCCTTCGCCTCCGACGACAGCGCCTTGATCTTCAGCTTCAACTGGCGGCGCTTGCGCAGCAGGGCGGCCAGGTTGCCCAGCGTCTCCGCCAGGTTGCCGCCGGTCTCGCGCTGGATCGACATGGCGATGATGAGGAACTTGAACTCCGGCGCATCAAGCCGCCCCGCCACCTCCCACATCGCCTCGTCCAGCGAGCGCCCGAGCCGCACCGCGTCGCCGATGCGCCGGAACTCCACGCCGATGGGATCGGGCAGCTCGCGACCCACCGTCATGAGGGATTCCACGACCGGCAGGCCGGAGCGCAGGCCGCGGCAGATCAGGTCGATGGCGTCGGGGAAGCCGTCGATGAAGCGCGCCACCCGCCGCGCGCCCATGACGCCGACGACCATGTGCGGCACGCCGGTGCCGACCGCCAGGCCCACCGGCAGCGCCAGGGCGGCCGGGAAGGCGAAGGCGTGGCGCGACAGCAGCGCCGCCAGCCCCGCCAGCACCGCCGACGCCAGCACGTACTGGCCCAGCGTGATGGAGCGGCCTGTGCGCGCCAGCCGCCGGCGCAGCTTGTCCCGGTTGGGCAGCACCCGCTTCAGCAGCGCGTCCAGCCCGGGGATGGCGCTGTAGTGGGTGGAGCGGCGCACCGAGCCGCCGCCGGCCGGCGCGCGCACCACCTCCTGCCCGGCGCGGGCCAGGCGCCGCTCGAACCGCGGGTTGCCCTCCCCGCCCGCCATGGCGAGCAGCAGCAGGGCAAGCGCCGCGCCGGCGCCGATGATCATGATGGTCTGGGGATCGCGCACCATGGCCGCCCCTCCCCTCAGACCGCTTCCAGGAGCGCGCGGTCGAGGCCGAAATAGGCGGCGCGCTGGGTGAAGTGCGGCCGGATGCCGGCCGTCTTGAACTCCCCGATCAGCCGGCCGCCGGGCGCCTCGCCCGCATACTCGTACCAGAACAGGTCCTGCATGGTGATGACGTCGCCCTCCATGCCCACGACCTCGCTGACGTAGGTGATGCGGCGCACGCCGTCGCGCATGCGGCTGACCTGCACGATCAGGTCGACCGCGGAGGCGATCTGCGTGCGCACCGCCTTGGCCGGCAGGTTGATGCCGGACATGCCGACCATGTTCTCCAGCCGGGTCAGCGCCTCGCGCGGGCGGTTGGCGTGGATGGTGCCGAGCGAGCCGTCGTGGCCCGTGTTCATGGCCTGCAGCATGTCCAGCGCCTCGGCCCCCCGGATCTCGCCCAGGATGATGCGGTCGGGGCGCATGCGGAGCGCGTTCTTCACCAGGTCGCGCATGGTGATCTCCCCTTGCCCCTCCAGGTTGGCGGGGCGCGTCTCCAGCCGGACCACGTGCGGCTGCTGCAACTGCAGCTCCGCCGCGTCCTCGATGGTGACGATGCGCTCCCCGTGGTCGATCATCTGCGACAGCGCGTTCAGCAGCGTCGTCTTGCCCGAGCCGGTGCCGCCGGAGATCAGGATGTTGAGCCGGCAGCGCGAGGCGATGCGCAGCACCGTCGCCATCGCGGGCGACAGGTTCTCCTGCCGCTGCATCACGTCCAGCGTGATCTTCTTCTTGGAGAACTTGCGGATGGAGATGCTGGGCCCGTCGATCGCCAGCGGCGGGATGATGATGTTGACGCGGCTGCCGTCGGCCAGCCGCGCGTCCACCAGGGGCGAGCTCTCGTCCACCCGGCGCCCGATGGCAGTGACGATGCGGGTGGCGACCGACATGACGTGGGCGTTGTCGCGGAAGCGCACGTCGGTCAGCTCCAGCTTGCCGCGGCGCTCCACGAAGACCTGGTTGGGGCCGTTGACCAGTATGTCGTTGACCGCCTCGTCCGCCAGCAGCGGCTCCAGCGGGCCCAGCCCCAGCATGTCGTCCAGCAGCCGCTCCACCAGCTCCGCCCGCTCCGGCGCGTTCAGCTGGATCTTCTGCTCGGCCAGCAGCTCCACCACGAGGTCGCCGACCTCGCCCGCCAAGTGCTGGCGCGGCAGGCGGGCGGCGGCGCTGGTGTCTATGCGCTCCATCAGCGGGCCCTGGATGCGGGCCTTGGCCTGCTCGATCCCCGCCGCGTTGACCTGGGAGCGGCCGGCCGCCGCCGGCTCCGGCTCCACCAGGCGCAGCACCGGTGCCGCCGCGGGGCGCGGCGGCTCGGGCGGCGCCTCGGCCTCGGGCACCGGCTGCACGGGCGCCGCCGGCTTCGGCGCCGCCGCCAGCAGCGCGTTGATGAGGGCCGTGACCAGGTCGCGCTGGTCCAGCAGGTTCAGCTCGCGGCATTCCGGCGGCGCCAGGTCGGAGAGCGCCTGCTTTACCTCGCGCGCCACCTCGCCGCGCGGCAGGGTGCCGGCGCGGGCGGGCGGCAGCCGCTCCGCCACCCGGTCGAACAGGCGCGCCGACAGCTCCGCGATGCGGGGCGAGGTGGCGCCGGGGCCCCGTCCAGTGCCAGGGAGGCCACCTCCAGGGAGGCCACCTCCGGGAAGGCCGTTGCCGGGGATGCCGTTTCCGGGGATGCCGTTTCCGGGACCGTCGTTCATGGCTTCCTCTTCAGCAGGCGCTGCATCAGCCCGGGCTTGGGCGGCGGGACGGCGCCCGACATGCGCTCCGCGAGCGTGCGCAGCGCCGCGGTGACGGGGGCGGAGCGGGCGACCACGCCCAGCGCCTTGCCCTGGTTGGCGGCCGCCGTGACGGACTTCGCGTCCTCCGGCACCAGGGCCGCCAGCGTGCCGTGGATGCCGCGCTCGAAGGTGGCGCGGTCGACCTGGGGGCGGCGCTCCTTGCCGGCGCGGGCCGCCACGGGCAGCACCCGCACCGTGCCGGCCGCCGCCTGGATCGCCTGGGTCAGGCGCACCGTGTCGCGGATGCCCGCCAGCGACAGGTCGGAGACCAGGGTCACGCTCTCCGCCCCCGCCAGCAGGCGGCGGTGGACGGGCACCAGGGCGCGCGGCATGTCGACCACGATGCAGTCGAACTGGCCCTTCAGCTCCCGCATCAGGGTCGCCAGCGCCTGCTGGTCGAACTGCACCGTGTCCTCCAGCGGTTCCTCCGCCCCCAGGACCGACAGCCGCTCGCTCTCCGCCACCATGGAGCTGGCCAGCAGCAGCGGGTCGAGCCGGTCCGGCGCCTCCAGCGCCTCGCGCAGGCCGCGGCCGGGCTCCAGGTCCAGCGACAGGGCGCTGGTCCCGAACTGGAGGTCGAGGTCGAGGAGCGCCGTGTTCAGTTTCAGCTCGTGCGCCATCATCCAGGCGGCGTTGGTGGCGACCGTGCTGGCCCCCACCCCGCCGCGCACGCCGACCACGACGACGACCTTGCCCTGGGCGGGCTCGGCTTGGCGCGGGGACGCCGCCGGCGCCGACGGCTCCGTCATCGCCTGGCGCAGCGCGTCGGCGGCGACCGGCTTCACCAAATAGTCGGCGGCGCCCGCCGCCAGCAGCCCGCGGTAGAGCGCCACGTCGTTGGCGGTGCCCAGCGCCACCAGCCGGGTCGCGGCACCGACGCGGCCGACCAGCCGGGCGACGGCGGCCAGCGGCTCCGCCTCCCCGTCCAGGTCGACCACCATCAGCCTGGGCTGGCCGGGGGCGAGCGGCAGCGCCTCCGCCGCCGCGGCACCGCCGCGCATGACCGCGGTGGAGGGCCAGCCCTGCTCGCGCGCCAGCAGGCGCAGCAGCTGCACCGTGGCGTCGTCGCCGCCGGCCCCCAGGAAGGCCGGGTGCAGGCCGGCCGGCATCGTGTCCATCATCGGCAGGGCGCCCATCTCTTCCTCCTCATCGTGCCCCGGGGACGCCGGCTGCGGCCGGGGCGGCGCCGGAGGCCCGGGGTGCCGCACGCGCGTAGGCCGGGCCCGGCACCTCGCCCTCCACCAGGTCGGCCGGCCGGGCGGCCTGCGCCGCAAGGTTGGCCGCGGTGGCGCAGCCCAGGTTCGGCGCCGGTCGGTTCAGCCACTTGGCGCCCATGTCCTCCGTCCAGTCCGGGCAGCCCGGCGCGGCGAGCGTCGTGCGGTCGGCGGCGACGCGCAGCAGGTCCGGTCCCAGCCCGGCCTCCCAGCCCCGGCGCACCGCCCGCAGGCCCCGGGACTGAAGCGCGTCCAGCAGCGACGCCGTGCGCCGCTCGGCGATGGCGGAGGCCTCCTCCTCCCGGTACTCCACCGCCACCCGGTCGCCCGGCCGCAGCCGCAGCGCGTCCAGGAAGGCGCCGAGCCGCCGCCGCTCCGCCTCGTCGGGCGCGGGCGAGCCGGGGGCGAAGCGGACGGCGTGCACCGCCTCCTGCCGGTCGGCGACGGGCAAGCCCTCCGTCATGCGCGCCGGCGGCGGCCCGTCGGGCGCCGTGCAGGCGGCCAGCAGCAGCATGAGGGCGGCGGGGAGCGCGCAGGACAGGGTGCTGCGGAAGCGGGGTGCAGCCTTCGACAGGCTCAGGCTGAGGGGCGTGTCGATGCTCCACAGGGAGGTTGCTGCTCCCGCTGGCTGCGCCTGGCTTGGCATCCACCGCCTCTCTTCCCGAAGCGCTTTGCGGGGGGCATTCTCCTCACGCCTCCATTCCGTCATTCCGGCGAAAGCCGGAATCCAGGGCTGCTTCGCCGTGGCGCCTGCGGCCCCTGGACCCCGGCTTTCGCCGGGGTGACGGAGAAGGGCATCGGAACCGCCGGCCGCCAAGCCCTCCTCATCCCGGGCCTGTCGAAGCACGCACCGCGCCTCAGCCGCACCCGGCCACGCCACGCGCACCCGGACCATCCACCCCGTCCCCGCCGAACCGCGCATCGTCCCCTCCCTCAATCCACGATGTAGCCGGCCGGCGCCGCGGCCTTGAGGGCGGGCGCAGGCGGCGCGGCGGTGCGGTCCAGCAGGCGGCCGTGCAGCACGCGCTCCGCGTCGTCGGCCGGCACCA
>DASPKT010000426.1:0-3135 GCA_035627915.1 Azospirillaceae bacterium | reverse complement strand
AGCGAGCCGCCGCGGTGCACGTTGATCATCTGCGAGCCGCGGCAGATGCCCAGCACCGGCCGGCCGCGCCGGCCCGCCCAGTCCAGCGCCTCCAGTTCCAGCGCGTCGCGCTCCGGGTCGATCTTGACCGTGGGCTCCACGTGCGAGCCGTAGCGGGTCGGCTCGATGTCGTCGCCGCCGCCGATGACCAGCCCGTCCAGCCGGTCGAAGTCGGCGGCGCGGTCGGCCGTCAGCTTGACCGCGCGGGCGCCGGCGCGGGCGAGCGCCACCCGGTTGAACAGCCACATGGTGCGGGCGCCGCGCGCGGACGCGGTGACGCCGATGACGGGGCGGGCGCCGCTCATGGCTCAGGTCCCCGTCACGACGGCGGAAGCCAGCGCGCCACCAGCGCCGGCCAGTCCTCCAGCGCGCCGGCGCGGGCGCAGTCCAGCCAGAGGCCGCTCAGCTCGTCCACCGCCCAGCGGTCGGACGCGAGGCGCTCCACCTGCACCCAGCGGTTCCAGTCCGGCACGATGGACCAGCCGGCCACGCCCACCCGGCTGTCCGGCAAGCGCCAGTGGAAGGTCGGGCGCGCCCGCACGTGCGGGTCCTCCGGCGCCACCCGGACCGCCTCGGGGATCAGGTGCGCCAGCAGCGGGTAGAGGTCCAGCTCGCGGTTGCGGCTGGGGTTGTGACGGACATAGTCGGCCGCCAGCTCCTCCAGCCCCGGCCGGTAGTCCGGGCGCAGCACATGGGCCACGTACTCGTCGGGGAAGCGCTGGATGAAGGGGGCGAGCCGCCGGGTCAGGTCCACCCCGATGTCCTGCCTGAGCCAGGGCGACAGCAGCAGGTAGGCCTTCAGGATGTCGACCAGCGTGTCGGCGTCTTCGTCCGGGATCTCCGGGTTGAAATGCAGGCCGAAGGCGTAGAGCACGCCGCCCTCGGTTCCCTTCACGCCGCGCTGCCGCAGCGCCGCCACCAGCCGGTCGATCTCCGGCAGGTCGTCGATGGGCAGGGGCGGGCCGGCGATCTCGTAGGGCATGATGATGCTGCCGACGTCGCCGACGACGGCGCGCAGCCGCTCCTCCAGCCGCTCCAGCTTGCCGGAGCCGGCCTTCTCGGGATGGGCGGCCATCATGTCGAGCTCGACCGTGAAGTCGCCCAGCCGGGTGCCGCGGACCTTGTGCCGGTGCTCGTCCAGCCGTTCCACCGTGCCGCCGAACAGGCCCTGCACCAGCGCCGACGTCTCGCGCGCGTCCAGGCCGGTGAACTCGATCTCGACGCCCACCCGGCGGCGGGTGCCGTCGGCGCGGTCGGGGCGGGGCGGGAAGAGGATCTCGGGCTCCATGTCTCAGAGGCGCTCCAGTAGCCAGTCTCGCACTTCGCGGCGCACGCGGTCGGCCTGCTCGTCCAGGCAGTGGCGGGCGCCGTTCAGCAGCAGCAGCCGCTTCGGGTCGCGCGCCAGCCGGTGGACGCGGGCCGAGCTCTCGGCCGGCAGGATCTCGTCGTCGCGGCCATGGATCAGCAGCGTCGCCACCCGCGGCCCCAGGCCCGCCGCCGGTTCGGCGCCGCTTCCCTGGGTCGCCAGCGTCACCACCGCCCGCGCCGAGGGGGCCCGCGCGGCCGCCCGGATGGCGACGGCGCCGCCGAAGGAATGGCCGACCAGGCCGATCCGGCCGATCCCCTGCGCCTCCAGGTACGCCACCGCCGCCAGGGCGTCGAAGGTGCATTCGTCGAGGTCGCCGGGATGGCGGAACCGTACCCGGACGGAGGCGGTCTCCTCCCCCGCCAGCTCCTCCGCCAGCGAGGGGTAGAGGCCGCGCGCCGGCGTGTCCCAGCCGCCGCCGACCCCGCCCATCCACACCACCGCCCGGGTAGCGCCCGGCACCGCCGTGTAGCGGCAGCGCACCTCGCCCCGCCCCGTCGCCAGCGTCACCGCCTGGTATGCGCCCGGCAGCTCGTCGGTCTCCGCCCGCCGGTCCCCGGTCTCCTGTGCCATGCCCGATGTCCCTCGCGCGGCCTTCCCAGGCATCCCGCCCTGCGCCGCAGGGGGTTAACCCGCGACCGGCCCCCCTGTTCCAGCGGCGGCACTCCCTTGGAACCGCTTTCCGGCACCCCTGTTGGTTGGGGTGGACCGGAAAGAGCCGGCCGGACCCCTAATCATAACTGGATCGAAACGATGCAGAGTCCGCTTGAGATCGCCTTCCACAACATGGACAGCACGCCCGAAGCCGAGCGCGACATCCGCGACCGCTTCGCCAAGCTGGAGCGCCTCTACGACCGGATGGTCGGCGGCCGCGTCTCGGTCGAGGCCCAGCACCGCCAGCACCGCACCGGCAACGTCTACGACGTGCACATCATCATGTCGGTGCCGGGCGGCCACAACCTGGTGGTCAGCCGCGAGCCCAAGAAGGCCAAGGAGAAGTACGCGAACCCCGACCTGCACACCTCGATCCGCGACGCCTTCGAGGCGGCGGAACGGCAGCTCATCGAGTTCAAGCGCCAGCAGCGCGGCGAGGTGAAGCGCCACGACTTCGAGGTCATGGGCCAGGTGGCGCAGCTGGCCGACGACCACGGCTTCCTCATGACCAACACCGGCGGGCTGCTCTACTTCCACCGCAACAGCGTGGTCAGCGGCAGCTTCGAGGACCTCAGCCGCGGGGACAGCGTCCTCTACGTGGAGGAGATGGGCGACACCGGCCCTACCGCCTCCAAGGTCTGGAAGGACGCCGGCCACCGCATGCAGGACTGAGCCCCGGAGAGCAACCAGATGACCGGAGGCAGCGACATGACCGGAGGCGACGACATGACTGACGGCACGCGCAAGGCCGGCAGCGAGGGCCTGCACAAGCCAACGGCCCCCAACGCCCCTGGCCCCGACGCCCCCGGCCCCAACGCCCCCGGGCACGCCGCGCGTGCCCGCCAGGGCGGCGCCGACCCGGGACGCCGCCACCAGGGCGACCTCGATCCCGCCCAGTCGGACGAGGAGCCGCGCTTCAGCCGTCCCATCGCGGATGGCGGGCGGGCTTCCTCCCCGGCAGGCCAAACCGGCACGGAGGCCGGCTCCTCGGCCACCGGCAAACAGGAGGAATCGTCATGAACCGCGAAGGTGGAGACAGGGGGCCCTCGGAAAGCCCGTTCCGGGGGGACGCCAAC
>DASPKT010000425.1:0-10018 GCA_035627915.1 Azospirillaceae bacterium | reverse complement strand
GCCGCCTCCGGCGTGTCGGCCGCAGTGGCCGCAGGGGCTGCATTGGCCAGCGACAGGAGAAGGGCGGCGGCGGCGAGGGCGGGGCGGAGGCTCATCCGGTCGGGTTCCTTGGGCGTCACGGGGGACGGGCTTGCTAGCCGGCCGGGGGGCGCCGGGGCAAGCGCCGGTGCGGGGGCGGAGGGGCGGGGCAATGGCCCCTGCGCGCTACCCGCCGCCCGGCGGCGTGCCCGGGCAGGCCAGCGGGGAGGCCGCCAGGGTGCGTTCCAGGGCGGCGACGAACACGCGCAGCTTCGGCGGGACGAACCGGGCACTGGGGTGGACAGCCCAGATGGCGAGATCGACGGGCCCGCCGTCCTCAAGGTCGAGGGCCACCAGCCGGCCGGCCTCCAGGTCCTCGGCGCAGTTCCAGCCCGACATGAGCGCCAGCCCGACCCCGCCCAGGCAGGCCTCGTGCACCGCCTCGATGCTGTTGCTGGTGAAGCGGCCGGCGATCCGGACCTCTTCCACCTTCCCGTCGGCCCGGCGCTGGAACGGCCAGGTGGAGACGCCGGTCAGCACGATGCATTCGTGCGCCGGCAGGTCCGCCACGGTCCGCGGCGTGCCGGCCCGGGCGAGGTAGGCGGGCGACGCCCAGAGCCAGCGGCGGCTGTAGGCGAGGCGGCGGGCGATCAGGCTGCTGTCGCGAAGCCGGCCAATGCGCACGGCCACGTCGATCCCCTCCGCCACGATGTCGACGACGCTGTCGGTGAGCCCCAGCTCCACCCGGAGGTCCGGGTTCTCCGCCAGCAGTCCCGGCATCATCGCCGCCACCACCTTGCGCCCGAAGGCGGCGGGGGCGGTGACGCGCAGGAGGCCGCTGGCGCCCCGCCCCGTGGGGGCCAGGCTGGCGCGGGCCGCCTCGGCCGCCTCCAGCATCGCCTGGGCATGCGGCAGGAACGCCTCCCCTTCCGGCGTCAGCGAGACGGAGCGGGTGGTCCGGTGCAGCAGCCGCACCCCCACCCTGCCTTCCAACGCCGCCAGCCGGCGGCTCGCCACCATCGGGCTCAAGCCCAGCCGCCGCGCCGCCGCCGACAGGCTGCCCGCGGCAACCGCCTGGACCAGCACGGCGATCTCCTCGCTGTCCATGGATTATATCGCTTTCCGTTAAGTCAGCTTCTCCAAGGCGGATACTACCGCCGATCCGCGAGAAAGCGCATCTCTCCGTGACAGGACGACACCCCCTATTCCGGAGCATCCCCATGGCCAACCCGGCCTCCATAGACGCCCTTTTCACCCCCTTGCGCCTCGGCGCCGTCGAGCTGGCGCACCGGGTGGTCATGCCGCCGCTGACCCGCATGCGGTCCCGCCAGCCGGGCGACGTGCCGCAGCCGCTGAACGCCGAGTATTACGGCCAGCGCGCCAGCCGGGGCGGCCTCATCATCGCGGAGGCGACCGACGTGTCGCCGGACGCCCGCGGCTATCCCGGGGCGCCCGGCATCCACACGGCGGAGCAGGTCGCCGGCTGGCGCCTGGTGACGGATGCGGTGCATGCCAGGGGCGGCCTCATCTTCCTGCAGATCTGGCACACCGGCCGCGTCTCCCACTCCTCGCTGCAGCCGGGCGGGGCGCTGCCGGTCTCGGCCTCCGCGGTGGCGGCGCCCGGCAACCACATGGATGCCGCCTTCAATCCGGTCCCCTTCGAGACGCCGCGCGCGCTGGACGAGGCCGGCATCGCGCGCATCGTCGGCGCCTTCCGCCAAGCGGCCCTGAACGCGCGCGAGGCGGGCTTCGACGGGGTGGAGATCCACGGCGCCAACGGCTATCTGGTCGACCAGTTCCTGCAGGACGGCACCAACTGCCGCACCGACCGCTACGGCGGTTCCGTCGCGAACCGGTCGCGCTTCCTGCTGGAGGTGGTGGACGCCGTCGCCGGTGCCTGGAGCGCCGACCGGGTCGGCGTGCGACTGTCGCCCTGGGGCAGGTTCAACGGCATGTCGGACAGCGACCCGGCGGCACTCTACGACCATGTCGTGGGGGAGCTGGGCCGCCGCGGCCTCGCCTACCTGCACGTGGTGGAGCCGCGGGCCGACCAGACCAGCGACGAGAACGCGCTAGACGCCGCCGCCCCCGACGCGTCGGCCCGCTACCGCGCCCTTTTCGGCGGCCCGGTCATCGCGGCCGGCGGCTTCGTGGCGGAGACGGCCGCGGCGGCGGTGTCGGCCGGGACGGCGGACGCGGTGGCCTTCGGCCGCCTGTTCATCGCCAATCCCGACCTGCCCCGCCGCCTGCGGCTGGGCGCCCCGCTGAACCGCTACGACCGTCCGACCTTCTACGGCGGCGACGCGCGGGGCTACACCGACTACCCCGCGCTGGAGGACGCGGAGGCGGCGGCCTGAGCTCCGGCCGCCCTCACGGGATCAGCAGGGTCGCCCCCGTGGTGGCCCTGGCCTCCGCCTGGCGGTGTGCCTCGGCGACCTCTGCCAGCGGGAAGCGGTTGCCGATGGCGGCGGTCAGGGTGCCGCGGCGGATCAGCTCGAAGACCTCCGCGGCCGCGGCGCGGTACTGCGCCGTGTCGGCGATGTGGCGGTAGACGCTGGGCCGCACGAACATGACGGAGCCGTGGTTGCTGAGCGTCTGCGCCTCCACCGGCGGCACCTCGCCCGAGGCCTGGCCGTAGCTGGCCAGCACGCCGAAGGGGCGCAGGCTGCGCAGGCTGGTCTCGAAGGTGTCGCGGCCGACCGCGTCGAAGACGGCGTGGGCGCCGGCGCCGCCGGTGACCTGGCGCACCAGCGCCGCCGCGTCGTCGCGGCCCAGCACCGCCACGTGGTCGGCGCCGGCGCTGCGGGCGGCCTCCACCTTCGCGGCCGAGCCGACGGTGCCGACGACGGTGGCGCCCAGCGACTTCGCCCAGCGCGCCAGCACCAGCCCGACGCCGCCGGCGGCGGAATGCACCAGCACCGTGTCGCCGGCCTTCACCGGGTAGACCCGGCGCAGCAGCATGTGGGCGGTCAGACCCTTGAACAGCAGGGCGGCGGCCGTCTCGTCGTCCACCCCGTCCGGCACCGGCACCGCCTGGTCGGCCGGCAGCAGCCGCTCCTGCGCATAGGCACCCATCGGGCCGGCGTAGGCGACGCGGTCGCCCGGGGCGAAGTCCGTCACGCCCTCGCCCACGGCGACGACGCGGCCGACGGCCTCCACCCCCAGCACGGCGGGCAGGTCGACCGAGTAGACGCCCTTGCGCAGGTAGACGTCCAGGTAGTTGAAGCCGACGACGGTCTGGCGGATGTGCAGCTCGCCGGGGCCGGGGGCGGCGACCGGGGCCTCGACCGCGGTCAGGACCTCGGGCCCGCCGAGGCGGGGAAGCTGGATGGTGAGGGGCATGGGAGGGAACTCCTGGGACAGGGGGAATGGGGACGCCCCCACCCTGCCCCTGTCCGCCGCCCTGCGGAACGCACGCCGGTGGCGACCGGCTTTGCAGGGATGAAAAGCCCGCCGCGCTATTCCCCCCTCAGGCGCGCCGCCTCGCGCTCGCAGAGCGCCGCCAGGAAGTCCAGCACCGCCCGCACCCTGGGCGCGCGGCTGAGGTCGGCGTGGGCGACCAGCCACAGCTCCAGCGAGCCGACCTCGGCCGGCCCGGCCAGCCGCGCCAGGTCCGGCACCTGGTCGGCCACCAGGCAGGGCAGCACCGCCGCCCCCACCCCGGCGCGGGCCAGGCCCAGCTGCACGTTCATGCTGGTGGAGGTCGCCACCAGCCGGCCGCGCGCCCGCTGCCGGGTCCAGTCGGCCACGGGGATGTCCTGCATCGCCTCGTCCCAGCCGACCAGGTCGGCGGCCCAGGGGTCGGCGGCCAGCTCCGGCCGCTTCTCCAGCAGGGCCCGCGCGGCGTAGAGGGCGAAGCCCAGCGTGCCCACCCGGCGCCGGACGTGGTCGCCCTGGTCGGGGCGGATCAGGCGCAGGGCCAGGTCCGCCTCCCGCCGCGACAGGCTGACGGCGCGCACGCCGGTGACGAATTCCAGCCGGAGGTCGGGATGCCGGGCCGCGAAGGCGGGCAGGCCGGGGGCCACCAGGTGGCTCGCCAGCGCCTCCCCCGTCGCCAGCCGCACGCTGCCGCGCAGGCCCCCGCGCCCGCCGTCGGCGCCGCGGGCGACCGACAGCACGGCCTCCTCCGCGGCCTCCGCGCGCGCCAGGATCTCCCGCCCGGCGGGGGTGAGGACGTAGCCGCTGTGCAGCCGCTCGAACAGGACCAGCCCCAGCGACGCCTCCAGCGCCTGCACGCGCCGGCCGATGGTCGCCTGGCTGATGCCCAGCTCCCGGCTGGCCGCCGACAGCCCGCCCGTCCGCGCGACGGCGAGGAAATGCCTGATGTCGTTCCAGTCCATGGCTCCGCTCCCCCGGGCGCCACGATAGCGCGGGGCCGGCCGCTTACAAAACTTTACGCGGCGGCGGGAACGGGGGAGACGCGGGCCCGCTAGCCTGTCCAGGCATCCGAAGAAGGGAGACGCCGCCCCATGCCCGCAGACCTTCCCGCCGACCGTTCCGAGAACAGCCACACCGCCCCCGACCTGCTGCGGGGGCTGCGCGACGACGTGACCGAGTTCGTCGGCCGCATCGTGGAGAAGCGCGCCCAGGTGCGCGCCGTCATGCAGGCGAGGCAGGCCGCCGCCTGGCCGGAGGCCCGACCGGCCGGCGCGGACTGACCCGTCCCGGCCCCGGGGGCGCCGCAGATAGGCCGGGGGGCATACGCGCAAACGCGGAGGCCTTTTCTTTCGGCATCGTCCGCGACCAGCGGCCGGCCCCCGCGGTTCACACCTGTGCCGCGGCGGCCGGGAGGTGCATCGTTCCTCCGAAGTACCGGTTCCGGCGTCCTGGTGGTCTCCTGTCCCAAGGGCCCGGCCGCCGCGGCACCTCCCCCTTCTGACGTCAGAACCTCAATGCAGGCGCGCCGCGCCCTCGCCCCACTGCCGGGGCAAGGGGACGTGGCGCTCCTGCTCCAGCGCTGCCAGCACCTCGGCCAGGGCGCCGGGGCGGATCGGCTTCAGCAGCATCGGCTCGGCCTCGCGCAGCAACCCGCCCGGCATGTCGCACATCCAGGCGAAGGGGATGCGGAGCGCCCGCAGGATGCTGTCCAGCCGGCCGCTGGAGGCCCGGCAGAGATGGTAGTTCAGCAGGGCCGCGTCCGGCCGTTCCTCCGCGATCTGCTCGAACACGCTGTCCAGGCAGCGGAAGGGGCCCATCACGATGCCGCCCCGCGCCCCCACCAGCGACCGCACCGCCGGCACCGTCATCTCGTCGTCGTCGAACACCATCAGGCGCATCCGTCCCTCCTCCGGTTCGTTCCGCAGCGCCGGCGCGAATTCATGTCGCGCGCTTGTCGCAGGCGGGCAAACCGGCGGGGCCGGGGATCATCGCGTATCGCTTATGGAAGAGGGAGGCCCACGATCTATTTGTCCGGCCTATTCGCCCGGCGGATCGGCGGCGTCCACCCCTTCCCAGTAGCCCATGGACGCCGACATCCGGTACCCCTCCCCCATCAGCCTGACGCCGATGCGGCCGGTCTCGGGAAAGACGGAGACGTCGGCGGGGTTGCGCTCGCCGATCAGCAGGTAGCGGCAGGGCGCGTCGCCCCGGTTCACCAGGGCGTGGCCGACCTTCTGGCCGGCGGGAAAGCACACATGGTCGCCCGCCCGCATCTCGTAGCTGCGGTCGCCCAGCAGCAGGGTCATGGAGCCGGAGAGCACGTGGACGTGCTCCTCCTCCAGCATGTGGTAGTGCAGCTGGTTGGACTGGCAGCCGGGCGGCAGCTCCTCCAGCACGACGCCGACATGGCTGCCGCCGCCATGCTCGGTCAGGACGCGGAAGCGGCTGCCGAAGCGCCCGCGGGAGAACTCCTCCATGGGCACGTCCTCGGCGCGGAACGGCTCGAAGACGCCGTCGGCGTTGCGGGAGGTCGGGCGGGAGGCGGAATGGTCTGTCATGGGCGATCCTCCGGGCCGGCGGCGGCGGGAATGCCGCCCGCCGGCCCGGGGATCATGCCCGCGGCGGCGCGCCGCGGGAAGGCGTCGTTCAGCGCGCGCGGTAGCCGGTGACGACGACCTCGCCCAGGGGAACGGGCGAGCGGAAGCCGGTCACCACCACCTCCCCCTGCACGCCGGCGTCGGCGGCCTGGAGGCGGGCGTCGTCCCCGGCGGCGGTCGCGATCTCCGACGCGATCATCCGCTGCGGGCTCAGGCCGGCGAAGCGGCTGTGGTGGCCCAGCGTGGCGCCGGCGGCGCTGGTGACGAGGAGGGCGGCGAGGAAGCCGCCGATGCGAAGCGTGTTCATGATCCGTAATTCCGTGTTGGATTGACGCTTAAATAGCTCTCCCGATTGGTTTGTTGCATTGCAGCAGACGCGGGGTCAGCCATGATTGCGGGCTTGGAAGGGCAGGCATGAGGGCGCCGCCGGGCTGGACAGGGTCCCATCCGACCTATTGGCAGCGCCGCGGCGCCGTGGGATGAGTGGCGGCCAATGCCGAGGGAGTACGACATGCAGGCCGCGCACGACGAATGGATGGGGCGCCTGACCCCGCTGACCCAGGCGGAGAGCCGCCGCGTGGCCGCGCGCGACTTCCGCGGGCGCACCATCGCCGGCCGCGTCCACCTGCTGGGCGACGCGGTCACGGTGTTCGGCGCCTTCGCCCGCGCCGGCGCCCGGGTGGTGCTCTGCCCCTGCAACCCGCTCTCCACCGACGTGACGGCCGTCACTGCGCTACGTGATATGGGCGTCGAGGTGCTGGGCCGCCCGGCCATGGAGGCGGCGGAGGACGCGGACGCGCTGGCCGCCGCCGCCGCCGTCGAGGCGGACGTGCTGTGCGACATGGGGGGCGAGCTGATCGCCGCCGCCTCCCCGGCCCGCGTCGTGGGCGCCCTGGAGGCGACCGGGACCGGCATCCTGCGGCTGGAGGCGGGCCCCGCTTTGCCCTTCCCCGTCTTCAACTGGGACGACATCCGCCTGAAGGACGGGCTGCACAACCGCTGGCACGTCGGCGCCACCACCTGGCCCAGCTTCGAGCAGCTGACCTCGATGAACCTGTTCGGCCGCCGCGTCGCCGTCATCGGCTTCGGGCCCGTCGGCCGCGGGGTGGCGGAGCGGGCGGCGGCGCTGGGGGCCGCGGTGACGGTGGTGGAGCGCGACCCCGTGCGCCGGCTGGAGGCGATGCACGCCGGCCTGCGCACCGCCCCGCTGGAGGAGGCGCTGGGCTGGGCCGGCATCGTCGTCACCGTCACCGGCCGGCCGGGCATCCTGGGGCCGGAGCAGCTGCGCCTGATGCGCGACGGGGCGGTGCTGTTCAACTGCGGCCACGGCAACCGCGAGATCGACGTGGACTGGCTGCTGTCGCGCGGTCCCCGCACCGTGCGCCCGCACATCGAGGCGGTGGAGGTGGAGGGCCGCACCCTCTACCTGCTGAACCGCGGCAACCTGCTGAACCTCTGCCCCGGCTCGGCGGCCTACGGCGTCGACCTGTTCGACCCCTTCGCCGCCATCATGATCCTGGGGCTGGAATGGCTGCTGGACGGCGGCGCCGCCGGCACCACCCCCGGCCTGCACCCCTACCCCGCCGCGCTGGAGGCCCGCGTGGCGGCGGCGCTGGCGGAGAGCCGGGGGTAGGGGCTGGCACGGCTGCGGGGTGGTGCGGGCTTCGACAGGCTCAGCCTGAGGAACGGGGGATGCCAGGCCCGGTGTCGCCCTGAGCAGCAACCTCCCCGCCCGTGACATCAACGTCAACCATCAACGTTGATGTTGACTGTTGATGCCCCCTTTTGCGAGCTTCGTTCCCGCGAACCGAGGGGGACGACGCGATGAACGGGGAGCGGATGCGCGAGCTGCGGCTGCAGCTGCGCCTGAGCCAGGGGGAGCTGAAGGACGAGCTGAACCGCCGGCTCGGCCGCAGCTACGACAAGCCGAAGGTCAGCCGCTGGGAGAACGGGCGCGAGCCGGTGCCCGACGACGTGGCGGCGGAGCTGGCCGCCATGGCGACCGGCAAGCCGCGCGACGCCCGCGTCATCGTGCTGGCCAACCAGAAGGGCGGCGTCGGCAAGACCACCAGCGCCCTGAACCTCGCCTACGCGCTGACCCGGCGCGGGGCGCGGGTGCTGCTGGTCGACATGGACCCGCAGGCGACGGCGACCGTGGCGCTGCTGGCCGACCGGGCCATCGACGCCTACCGCCAGCGCCGCACCGTGCCGCACGCCATCCTGCAGGGCGCCGCGCTTGAGGACGTGATCCTGCCGGCGGAGGAGGGGCGCCCCTTCGATCTGGCGGCCAGCCACATCGACCTGGCGGAAACCGACGGGCGGCGCGAGCCCGGCTTCGACGCGGCGCTGCGCGAGGCGCTGGACGGCGTCTCCGGCCGCTACGATTACGTCGTCATCGACGCGCCGCCCAACCTGGGCATGCTGACCTGGATGGCGCTGGCCGCGGCGCACGAGGTGGTGATCCCCGTGCGGACCGAGCCCTACGACACCATGGGCGTCGGGCTGATCCTGGGCACCATCAACAAGGTGCAGCGGCGCCTGAACCCGGCGCTGCGACTGGCCGGCATCCTGCCGACCCAGTTCGGGCGCCGCAAGTCGGTGGACCGCGAGGTGCTGGGCCACCTCATCACCGCCATCGCCGAGAAGGCGCCGGTGCTGGAGCCGGTGCCGGACAGCGCCGTCTTCGGCCATGCCGCCCGCAACGGCCGCATCGCGCTGGAGGCGTCGCCCACCTCGCCCGCCGTGGCGGTCTATTCCCGCCTGGCGGAGGCGCTGATGGGCGGCAAGCCCCTGCCCCGCGCCTCGGCCGACCTCGTCCATGCCGAGCAGGAGGGCTGATCCATGGCCGCCAAGACCAAGCGCCCCTCCCCCATCCTGGGCGCCGCCTCCGCCATGATCGGCGACGCCTCCGACAGTCTGGTGACGCGCGAGAGCCGCTTCCGCCACACCTTCGAGGCCGCCGTCGCCCGCATCCGCCCCGACCCCGGGCAGGCACGCAAGCATTTCGACCCGGCGGACCTGGCCGCCCTGGCCGCCACCATGAAGGAGCGCGGGCAGCTGCAGCCGGTGCTGGTCCGCCGCGACCCCGAGGCGCGCGGCGGCTGGATCCTGGTCGCGGGCGAGCGGCGCTGGCGCGCGGCCGCGCTGAACGGCTGGACCGAGCTGCTGGCCATCGAGCATGACGGCGACCCCGAGGTGGCGGCGCTGCTGGAGAACCTGCAGCGCGTCGACCTGTCGGCGCTGGAGGAGGCGCGCGGGTTGAGGCGCCTGATCGAGGGCAAGGGCTGGAGCCAGGCGCAGGCCGCCGACGCGCTGGGCAAGGCGAAAAGCGAGGTCAGCGCCACGCTGCGCATCCTGACCCTGCCGGCGCCCGTGCTGGACCGGCTGGCGGAGGGTGCGCTCGACCTGCCGCGCAACGTGCTGGTGGAACTGGCCCGCATCGAGGACGCCGCGACCCTGGACCGGCTGCTGCGCCTGGCGGAGGAGGGACGGCTGAACGTCCGCGCCATCCGCGCCGCCCGCGACGGCGCCGCTCCCGCCGTCTCCCGCGGCGTGGTCGCGGAGGAGCCGCCGGCGCGGCGCTTCAGCTTCCGCGCGCTGGAGCGCGTCACCGCCGGCCTGCGCGGTGCCTCCCCCGGCGCGCTGAAGCCGGCCGACCGCAAGCGGCTGGAGGAGCTGCGCGCGGCGGTGGACGCGCTGCTGGCGAAGGGCTGAGGGGGCGTCGGGGGGCGGCGGCCATGACGCCTTCTTTGCCCCTGCGGTCACGGGACCGTCGCTTCGACCGCCAGTTGGCCGCCTCCGTTCCATTCGCCTGACCGTTACCGCCGCACTCGCATGACCGTCACCCCGGCACTCACTTGACCGCCGTCCCGGCACTCACATGACTGTCACCCCGGCGGAAGCCGGGGTCCAGGGACGCCGGACCGCACGGCTAAAGGTCCCTGGATTCCGGCTTGCGCCGGAATGACGGGAGAAATGGGGCGGGGCATGAGGGCATGAGGCGGAGGGCGGGGAGGCTGACGGTG
>DASPKT010000424.1:0-13096 GCA_035627915.1 Azospirillaceae bacterium | reverse complement strand
GGCGGGTGGATGCCTGGCCCGGCGCAGCCTCGGGAGCAGCAACCTCCCTTGGGAGCAGCAACACGCTCCTCATCCTGAGCTTGTCGAAGGCCGCACGCCATCCCCGCTGCCCGGCGCCGGGCTGACGGCTGCGCCGCAATGCGACTGCGTCGGGTTGGAGCCGTCGCATTGCGCTGCGCTCCATGCGACCTACGGACGCCCTACTCCGCCGCCTCCGCCGTCGCCGGGACCACCGGGTGCACGTCCCAGATGTCCTCGGCGTATTCCATGATGGTGCGGTCGGAGGAGAACCAGCCGACGCGGGTGGTGTTGAGGATGGCCTTGCGGGTCCATTCCTCCCGGTCCCGGTACAGCTCGCACGCCTCGGCGTGGACGTTGCAGTAGTCCTCGAAGTCGGCCGTCACCAGGAAGAAGTCGCTGTTGTACAGCCCCTCCACGATGGGCCGGAAGCGCTGGGGGTCGCCGGGGGAGAAGACGCCGGAGGAGATCATGTCCAGCGCCCGCTTCAGCCGCGGGTTGTTGGCGATCACCTCGCGCGGGTTGAAGCGCCCGCTCTGGCGCAGCTCCGCCACCTCGTCGGCGGTCATGCCGAAGATGAAGATGTTGTCGTCGCCGACATGCTCCTTGATCTCGACGTTGGCGCCGTCGAGCGTGCCGATGGTGAGCGCGCCGTTCAGCGCCAGCTTCATGTTGCCGGTGCCCGACGCCTCCATGCCGGCGGTGGAGATCTGCTCCGACAGGTCGGCGGCCGGCATGATGATCTCGGCCTGGGTGACGTTGTAGTTGGGCAGCATCACCACCTTCAGCAGGCCGCGCACCGCCGGATCCTGGTTCACCACGCTGGCCACGTCGTTGATCAGCTTGATGATCAGCTTGGCCGTGTGGTAGGCGGGCGCCGCCTTGCCCGCGAAGATCTTGGTGACCGGCGTGAAGTCGCGGGTCTGGTCGTCGCGTATGTCATTGTAGAGCGCCACCGTCTGCAACAGGTTCAGCAGCTGGCGCTTGTATTCGTGGATGCGCTTGACCTGCACGTCGAACAGGCTGTCGACGTTGACGTCCACCTGCACGTGGCGGGCGATGTAGGCGGCCAGGCGCTTCTTGTTCTGGCGCTTGGCGCGGCGGAACTCCTCGCGGAACACCTCGTCCTCGGCCTTGGGCGCCAGCACCGCCAGCTCCTCCAGCCTCGTCACCCAGCCCTGGCCGATGCGGCTGGTGATGAGCCGGGACAGCGCCGGGTTCGCCTGGTGCAGCCAGCGCCGCGGGGTGATGCCGTTGGTCTTGTTGACGATGCGCTCCGGGAACTCCTGGTGGAAATCGGCGAACACGGTCTGCTTCATCAGCTCGGTGTGCAGGGCCGAGACGCCGTTGACCCGGTGGCTGCCGAGGAAGGCCAGGTTGCCCATGCGCACGCGGCGGTCGCCGTGCTCGTCGATCAGCGACAGGCGGGAGATGCGCCCGGCGTCGGCGCCGGAGCGGCGGGCGGAGGTGAGGAAGCGCCCGTTGATCTCGTAGATGATCTGCATGTGCCGCGGCAGCACCCGCTCCACCAGCCGCACCGGCCACGCCTCCAGCGCCTCCGGCAGCAGGGTGTGGTTGGTGTAGCTGAAGGTCCGGCGGGTGATGTCCCAGGCCTTCTCCCACTCCACCCCGTGGTTGTCGACCAGCTGGTGCATCAGCTCGGCGATGCCGATGGCCGGGTGGGTGTCGTTCAGCTGGATCGCGGCCTTCTCCGGCAGCAGGTCGAAGGTGCTGTGGTGCTGCCCGTAGCGCCGCAGGATGTCCTGGATGGAGGCGCTGGTGAAGAAGTACTCCTGCTTGAAGCGCAGCTCGCGCCCCACTTCGGTCGCGTCGTTGGGATAGAGGACGCGGCTCAGGTTCTCCGACAGGACCTTCTGCTCCAGCGCCTTCAGGTAGTCGCCCTCGTTGAAGTGGCCGAAGTGGAAGTCGCTGGCCGCCCGCGCGGACCAGAGCCGCAGCGTGTTGATGGTCTGGCCGCCGAAGCCCACCACCGGCGTGTCGAACGCCATGGCGTAGACCTTGTCGGTGTCGACCCAGCGGAAGCTGGTGATGCCGGCATGGTCGCGCGCCTGCTCCACCCGGCCGTAGAACTGGATGGGATAGAGCACCTCGGGCCGCGGGAACTCCCACGGGTTGCCGAAGCGCAGCCAGTTCTCCGGCTCCTCCACCTGCCAGCCATGCTCGAACCGCTGCTCGAACAGGCCGTACTCGTAGCGGATGCCGTAGCCGTAGCCGGGCAGGTTGCGGGTCGCCATGCTGTCCAGGAAGCAGGCCGCCAGCCGGCCCAGGCCGCCGTTGCCCAGCGCCGCGTCGGGCTCGGCGTCGAGCACGTCCTCCAGCCGCACGCCCACCCCGTCCAGCGCCTCGCGGCAGGCCTCGACGATGCCGAGGTTGGCGAGGCTGTTGGTCAGCAGCCGGCCGATCAGGAACTCCAGGGAGAGGTAGTAGACCCGCTTGCTGTCCGCCGTGTAGACGGTCCGCGTCGTGTCCATCCAGCGGTCGACCACGCGGTCGCGCACCGCCAGGGCGGCCGTGTGGAACCAGTCCCGGCGGGTCGCCGAGCGCTGGTCCTTGCCGACCGAATAGACGAGCCATTCCAGGAAGGAGCGCTTCAGCGCCTCGACATCCAGGCTCTTCTGACCGAGTTCACGCGACTTGAAGCGTGCATCCATGGCTGACCGACCGATACCCTGATCTGCGACCCGATTCGCGCCCGGGCCCCGCGTCCCGGCGGATGGCCGCCGCGGAGCCCAGAGTTGGGCGCCGCATGGTTAAGGATTGCATAAAAACGGGGACCGTGAAGCCCCTCCACCGCCATTGCGCACCGGACCCCGGCCCTTGGCAACCCCTTTTCCGCCCCCGCGGAACGCCGGGTCCCGACCATCAACGCGCGCGTCGGCCGGCGGTGCCGCACGCATCGGGGGTGAGCAGCCGGCGCTACCCCCTCCGGCGGGCCGGGGCCGGCCGCGGCGCGCCCCGAACTAGGGGGGCGGAGGGACGCATTGGCGGGACGCGGACACATTTCCGCCCCTAGTTCGCCAAACCTTGGTTCGGAAGCGGAACAACCCGGATAGCACCACGTTTCCCAACCGACGGCACCAAGCGCCGTAGCACCTTTGGAGAAGCCCCCGCTTGCCAATGCGTGTTCCCGAGTGACCTGGAGGCCACAATGACACGGGCAGAGCCCCCGGCAACGGCCGGACACCGCAGGGGAACGAAAGGACCGCCCCGGGATACCGACCCCGGCGGCGGCAGGCCCCCTCCCGGCTGAACCGGGCGACCCCGAGCCCTCCGAAACCCGAGCATGAGCGCCTCCGGCGCGGCCCCCGCGGGCCGCGGACGGGAGAGCCGTGCCCCGCGCCGAACCCCGGGCGTGCCGCAGCGCGCCCCAACCAGTCGAGAACGGAGCCGATCGATGGCCTACTCCTTCACGGAAGAACTGATCAGCTGCATCCCGAACCTGCACCGCTACGCCTGCAAGCTGACCCGCGACGCCACCGCGGCCGAGGACCTGACCCAGGACTGCATCGCCCGCGCCCTGTCGCGCTCCCACCGGTTCGAGCCCGGCACCAACATGCAGGCCTGGCTGACCACGATGCTGAAGAACCTGCACTTCAACAACCTGCAGCGCGACAAGCACATGACCAAGGTGGAGCTGTGGGACCACGCCGCCTCGGTCGAGGCGACCCAGCTCTCGCGCCTGGTCTGCCGCGACGTCGACCGCGCCTTCAAGGCCCTGACCCCCTGCCAGCGCAAGGTCGTGAAGCTGGTCGCCATCGAGGGCCGCCCCTACCAGGAGGCGGCGGAGAAGCTGAACGTCTCCATCGGCACCATCCGCTCCCGCCTGTGCCGGGCGCGCGAGCGGCTGAACAACATGATGGCGGCGTGAGGGACGTCCTCCCGCCCTTCTGACCGTCACCCCGGCGGACGCCGGGGTCCAGGAGCCACAGGCGACACGGCCAGCGGTCCCTGGATCCCGGCTTTCGCCGGGATGACGTCCATGTGGAGGAAAAGAGCCGGCGGCGGCCTACCCCCGCGCCTGAGCCAGCAGGCCGGCCACGGCGCCGGCCGCCTCCTCCGCGCTCCAGCCCATTGTGGCCTCTCCGACCACCAGCTCGGCCATGGCGATGCCGGGCACGCCGGTGGCGGTAAAACCGCCGAACAGCCAGGTCCCCGACTCGTGCGCGGCGGTGACGGCGGCGCGCTCCAGGGCGGAGACGTCGGCCTCCAGCAGCACCTGGAAGGAGTTGCAGTGCGGCGGCTCCGGCGCCACCCGGACGCCCGGGATTGCGGCCAGCGCCGCCGCCAGCTCCACCGCGCGGGCATGGTAGGCGCTCATGCGCGGCAGGTGGCGGTGCAGCCCGTCCCAGGCGGTCAGCACCAGGGGGAACGCCGTCCACAGGTTGCCGCCGAAGCGCGTGCGCCAGGGTGCCGCGGCGGCCAGCAGGTCGGCGGTGCCGGCCAGCACGCACCCGCCCATGCCGCCCAGCCCCTTGTAGAAGGAGACGTAGACGCTGTCGAACAGGGCGGCGATCTCGTCCAGCGGCCTTCCGTACCAGGGCTGCGCCTCCCACAGCCGCGCCCCGTCCAGGTGCAGCGGCACCCGGTTGCGCCGCGCCCAGTCGGAGATGCGGACCAGCTCCTCCCAGGGCGGGCAGCGGAAGGCGGCGCGGCGCAGCGGCACCTCCACCACGACTGCCCCCGGACGCTCGCCCAGCCGCTCCAGCTCGGCCAGGGTGAAGGGCTCGCCGTCGCGGCCCACGCGCAGCGTGGTCAGGCCCGACAGCAGGTCCAGCGCGTCCATCTCGTCCAGCGCGACGTGGCTCTTGGGGTGGACCGCGACGGTGCGCCGCCTCTGCCCCGCCGTGTGGGCCAGCAGGGCCGCCTGCTGCGCCGCCACCCCCTTGTGGAAGAAGGCGCCGGTCTCCTTGCCCAGCAGCCGGGCGACCTCACCTTCCAGCCGCCGCATGGCGGGGCCCTCGGAATACTCGTCCGTCCGCTCGTCCAGCAGGTCGGAGCCCGCCATGGCGTCCAGCCAGGACCGCGCGTCGCGCCGGCCGTGGCCGGACAGGAACCGGGTGCAGCGGGCGCGCAGGTCGGGATCAGGGAGCAGGCGGGGGGCGCTGGCGGTCATCGGCGGCGGTCCGTTTCGGGGCAGACCGGCACTTCGCCCGTATCGGCGGGCGGGGTCAAGGGTGCGGCGGGGGCCGGGGGCAGCGGGGATGCGGTGCGGGCTTCGACAGGCTCAGCCTGAGGATCGTGTCGCTGCTCCATGAGGACGCCGGGCCTGGCATCCTCCGTCCCTCAGGCTGAGCCTGTCGACGCCCGCAGCACCCCGCAGCCGCCCCCACACGCCGCTGCCAGCACCGCCGGGGCGAAGGGCTGGACGCGGACCTTGCCGTCCTCGGCGACCAGGAAGCTGCCCTCCCCCACCTCGCACCAGTGGGAGATGTCCTCGTCCAGCGGTTCGGAGAGGACCAGGACCGAGCCGTGGCCGGCGCCGAACCGGACCTCGCCGCACTCCACCTCCACCCCGCAGCCGCCGCCGTAGAACAGGCTGGGCGACTGGCGGTCGCTGGAATAGCGGATGGCGATGATGCGCCGGCCGTCGGAGCAGGCGGCGGTCAGGCGCAGCGGCTCCTCCACCCCGTTGGCGCGCATCACCGCCTCCACCTAGGCCACCGTGCGGGCGAAGGCGGCCGCCGGGTCGCGGTCCAGCCCGTTGCCGACCAGCAGGTAGAAGAACGCCTCGCTGTCGGTGGAGCCTTCGCGGCTGGGGTAGAGGTCGCGGCGGATCATGTATTCCACGTCCTGGCGCACCCGCTCCCATCCGCCGATCTTGCCGTTGTGCATGAACAGCCACTTGTCCCAGCGGAAGGGATGGCAGTTCAGCCGCGCCGTCGCCGGCCCGGTGGAGGCACGGACATGGGCGAAGAACAGGGGCGAGCGGATCTGCTCGGCCAGCGAGCGCAGGTTGCTGTCGTTCCAGGCCGGCAGCGTGTCGCGGTAGAGGCCGGGCCTGGCCAGGTCGCCGTACCAGCCGAGCCCGAACCCGTCGCCGTTCGTCGGCGCGATCGAGCGCTGGGCGCTCAGCGACTGCCGGATCAGCGAATTGCAGGGCTTGAAGAGCAGCGTCTCCATGGCGATGGGTTCCCCGCCATAGGCAAGCCAGCGACACATGTTCGACCACCCGGGTCAGCCTCGGTTCCGGAGGCGGGGGTCGCCCGTCCTCCGGTTCCGAGAGTATGGAGCCGATCGTGGCGGGACAAGGGCGGGGCGGTGGCGGTCACAGGATTACCCCGGGCGGGGTGGACAGGCCGCCGCCGCCGCCGCATGGTGGTGGCATACGAAACCCGAGGGCCGGCGGCCACCGCCGACCGGCCCCGCGCCCCCGAGGGAGCCTTACCGGATGCAGAACCACGCGATCTTCTGGCCGATGCTGGCCCTGGTGCTGTTCACCTTCGCCATCGCGCTGCGCATGCTGGCCGCGCGCAGCGCCGCCATCAAGGCGGGCCAGGTGCGGCTCAGCCACTTCCGCGCCTTCACCGAGGGCAACCCGCCGGAGTCGATGGCCAAGGTCGGCCGCGCCTTCACCAACCTGTCGGAGGTGCCGCCGCTCTTCTACGTGGTCTGCCTCGCCATCCTGGCGCTGAGCCGCACGGACGAGCTGTTCGTGCTGCTGGCCTGGCTCTACGTCGCCAGCCGCGTGGTGCAGGCGCTGATCCACATCACCTACAACAACGTCATGCACCGGGCCTACGCCTACTTCGCCAGCTGGTTCGTGCTGCTGGCGATGTGGATCCGGCTGGCCCTGCAGCTCGCCTGAGGGGGTGCCGGGGCGGCGCCCGCCGGTGTAGGATCGGCGCGCCGCCCCATCGTTGAAGACCACCATGACCCGCAGGCCCCAGGACGACCACCTCTTCTGGCGAGACCCGGCCCTGCCGGCGCTGGAGGCGCGCGCCGTCAGCGACGGGCGGGAGGTCTGCTACGGGCTGCACAGCCACCCGACCTTCTCCATCGGCCTCATCACCGGCGGCCGCAGCGAGTTCCGCATCGGCCGCGCCCGCCACACCGTGTCGGAGGGCGCCGTCGTGGTCATGAACCCGGAGGAGGTGCACGCCTGCAACCCGCTGGAGAACCTGCCCTGGTCCTACCGCATGCTGTACGCGGACCCGGGCTGGCTGGCGCGCGTGCAGGGGCGCGCCACCTTCCTGCCCTACGCGGCGGAGGTCAGCACCGACCCCGCCCTGGCGCAGCGTCTCGCAGGGCTGTTCGACCTTCTGTTCTCGGCGGAGGCGGACGCGCCGGCCAAGGAGGCGGCGGCGGCCGGCTTCTTCAAGGGGCTGCACGGGGCGCTGGGCCACGCGCAGGACGCGGGCGGCGAGGCGCACCGGGCGCTGGAGCGCGCCGCCCAGTACATCACCGAGCATTGCACCGAGCCGCTGCGGCTGGCGGACGTCTGCGCCGCCTCCGGGCTGTCGGCCTCCTACCTGGTGCGGGCCTTCAAGGCGCGCTACGGACTGACGCCGCATGCCTACCAGGTCAACCGCCGCATCCAGCACGGCCAGCGCGAGCTGCGCCGCGGCCGGCCCATCGTGGAGGTGGCGCTGGAGGCGGGCTTCGCCGACCAGGCCCACTTCCAGCGGGCCTTCAAGCGGCACGTCGCCGCCACCCCCGGCCAGTTCGCCCGCCCCGCCTAAACGGGGCTTCAGCCGGCGGCCGCCATGTAGGCGGCGCTGGCGGCCAGCAGCACCGACATCGCCCGGTTGAAGGCCAGCATGCGCCGCGGGTCCTCCAGCACCCGGCGGAGCCGGGCGCCGGCATAGGCCCAGGCGGCGATGGAGAGGTAGCAGATCACGAAGTAGATGGCGGCGAACAGCCAGATGCGGGCGCCGTCGCCGCCCATGCCGTAGGCCCCCATGCCGGCCACCGCGGCGATCCACGCCTTGGGGTTCAGCCATTGCAGCGCCGCCCCGTGCAGCAGCGACGGCGCCCGGCCCGCGGCCCCCGCCCGCACCGCGCCGCCGGCGCCCCACAGCGTCCAGGCCATGTAGAGCAGGAACGCAACGCCGGCCCAGCGCGTCGCCTCCATCGCCGCCGGCCAGCGCTCCAGCAGCCCGGCCAGGCCGAACCCGGCCAGCAGCAGCAGCAGCGTGAAGCCGACGGTGGCGCCGGAGACGTGGCGCATGCTGGCGCGGAAGCCGTAATGGACGCCGCTGGTCAGCGCCACGACGTTGACCGGCCCGGGCGAGATCGACGCCGCGAGCGCGAAGGAGCCCATGGAAAGGTAGAGTGCCGTCGACAAGGTCCGTCCTCCTGGAACCGTGGGGGTCCAGGCAGGTATCCGCCGGAAGGGCCGGCGCGGTATTGAAGGAAATTGCCCTGGGGACCACGGCGCGGCCTGCCGAACTCTCCGCCCTCCCGGCTCTCTCCCACCGTCACCCCGGCGGACGCCGGGGTCCAGGAGTCTCAGCCGCGCGGGGCCGATCATGGCGGCTCCGTCAGGTTCGGCAGGCCGGCTACCCGGGCACCGCATCCCGCCGTGCCGCCTGGATCCCGGCTTTCGCCGGGATGACGGAAGGGAGGGGCGACGACCCCTGTGCCCCTGCCGTCCGGCCCCCGCTAGCGCCCGGGCGGGACCCTGAGGTCGTAGCGCAGGCCGGGGCCTGACGTGACGGAGAGGGCGGCGCCCAGCTGCTCCGCCAGCACCCGCACCAGGCGCAGGCCCAGCCCTTCCCGCTCCGGCCGCGGCGGGGCGCCGACGCCGTCGTCCTCCACCGTCAGGATGCAGCCCTCCCCCTCCCGCCGGAAGGAGACGGCGACGCGGCCCGAGGGGCGGCCGGGGAAGCCGTGCAGGACGGCGTTGGTGACCAGCTCGTTGGCGACGATGCCGAGGGGGATGGCCCGGTCCACGTCCAGCAGGTGCGACCCGGCGTCGACCGTCACCGCGACGTCGGGCAGGCCGGGGTCGTGGGCGCGAACGGTGCGGGGGACGCGCTCGCACAGCGCCCGCAGGTAGTCCCCGAAATCCAGCTCCCCGACCTCCTCCGTCATGTAGAGCCGCGCGTGGATCTCGGCGACGGCGGACACGCGCTCGCAGGCGCGCTCCAGCTCCGTCCGGGCGGCGGCGTCGCCGATGTGGCCGGCCTGGAGGCGCAGCAGGCTCGCCACCAGCTGCAGGCTGTTCTTGATGCGGTGGTTCAGCTCGCGCAGCAGCATCTCGCGCCGCTCCAGCGCCGCCCGCTGCGCCTCCCGGCTGTGGGCGAGCGCCGACAGGGTGCGCTGGTAGCGGGTCACGTCCAGCGCCGCGGCGACGATGCCGACCGTCTCCCCCGTCGCCGGGTCGGTCCAGGGGTGGGCGTTCAGCTCGTAGTGCAGCGCCTCGCCGCCGTTGTGGACGGTGACGGTGTGGTGCTCCGGCTCGCCGGTGGCGATGACGCGGCGCTTGATCTCGGCCAGGGCCTCCGCGTCCTCGATCCGCTCCATGATCTCGAAGTCGTCGCGGCCGATGACCTCCTCCGCCGCCTTGCCCAGCGCCGGGTTGAAGATCCAGCGGTAGCGCAGGTCGCGGTCCTGGGCGAAGGAGGCGACGCCGGCCGTCTTCATGGCGAGGTCGAGCCGGCGCAGCAGCTCCGCCTCCCCCTCCGGCCCGGCGGCCCGCGCCGTGCCCAGGATGCAGCCGCCGCCCCCTTCCCCCGCCGCCAGCCGCATCTCGCGCAGCACCACCGGCTGCCAGCCGCCCTCCGCCGTCGGCAGGCGCAGCTCCACCTCCAGGGCGGAGCCGGCCGGCGCCTCGGCGAGGTGGCGGCGGTGCTCCTCCAGCCGGGGGCGGTCGTCCTCGTGGGCGGCGGAGGGGCCCTCCGCGCCCAGCAGGTCCGCCGGCCCGCCCAGCAGCCGGAAGGCGCCGCTATCGGCGTCCAGCAGGTAGACCGGGTCGCGGCTGACCGCCGCCAGCAGCGCCAGCGACGCCGCCGGCCCCTTGGGGGGCGTCTCGTCCGGGCCGGAAGGGATCATCCTGCCGTCCGGGGTAATCCGGATATTGGGGGCATGCGCGCGACCTTTCCGTTCCTGCCACTAAATCGCGGACACCGGAACAACAGGCGGCGCGGGGAGCGGTTCCCTGCCGGCGGCCCTGCCGCCTCACTCCGGCAGGGGGAAACCGTGCCGCTCCAGCGTGGCGCGCATGTGGGCCGGCAGCGGCGCCGTGACGGACAGCGGCGGCTCGGTCCGGGGGCCCCAGGGGACGGTGACGGCGCGGGCGTGCAGGTGCATGGCGGCCGGCGGCAGCGGGTGGTCCCCGTACATGGGGTCGCCCAGGATGGGATGGCCGACCGCCGCCAGGTGCGCCCTCAACTGGTGCATGCGCCCGGTGCGCGGGTACAGCTCCACCCAGGCGAAGCCGTCGGCCTCCGCCAGCACGCGGTAGTCGGTCACCGCCTCCTTGCCCTTGGGGCTCACGAACATGCGCGAGGCGCCGGGCACCCGCTGCTTGGTCAGCGCCAGGTCGATCCGGCCCTCCTTCTCCTCCGGCGCGCCGATGGTGACGGCCCAGTAGGTCTTGGCGATGTAGCCGAAGGTGAACAGCTTGGCGATGCGGGCGGCGGCGCGCTTGTGCCGGCCCAGCAGCAGGCAGCCCGTCGTGTCCTTGTCCAGCCGGTGGGCCAGCCGGGGCGGCTCCTCCATCTCCTCCTGCAGGAAGGGCAGGTAGAGCTCCAGGTGGTCGTGCGACTTGGTGCCGTAGTGGACCGGCAGGTTGAACGGCTTGTCGAGGATCAGCAGGTCGGGGTCCCGGTAGAGGACCCGCGCGTGCATCTCCTCCGCGGTGAAGGGCATGGGGGCACCTGGGGCGGCGGGGGCTGCGGAGGTGCCGAGAATGACAAAATGTTAATCCGGCCGCCACGGCCGGTACATGTCCGCCCTGCCATTCTCCGACCGTGGCCGCCCGCCCCAGCCCCTGAACCCGGCGGCGGCCAGCCGGGAAGCCCCGCCGTCCTGCCCTTTCGGCAGGGGCATCCCGCGACGCGGGCCGGCGCCGGAGCCGGCGGACCTGCCCCGCTCGCCGGCATTCCCGCCGGCGCCGGCCCGCGCCCCCTGGGACATGATGGACAGAGACCGGAAAGCAGACGCCATGAGCACCGCCCTCCAGACCAAGCCCGCATCCAGTCGCGCCCCCGGGCCCGCCCGGCGCCTCGCCGCCGCCCTGCTGGCCGCGACCGTCCTGGTAGCCCCGGCGGTCGGCCTGGTGGCCCCGCCGGCCCAGGCCGCCAACGCCGCCCTGCCCAGCTTCGCCGACCTGGTGGAGCGGGTGTCGCCGGCCGTGGTGACCATCACCGCCGGCAACCGCGAGGTGCCGAACCGCATGGAGCGCGTGCCGCCCGAGCTGGGCGAGATGCTGCGCCGCTTCGGCATCCCCGAGGGCGGCCCGCGCGGCCCCCGCCCGCAGTCGCTGGGCTCCGGCTTCGTCATCGACGCGGCCGGCTACATCGTCACCAACCGCCACGTCATCGAGGACGCCGACGACATCAAGATCGCCTTCCAGGACGGGCGCGAGCTGTCGGCCACCCTGGTCGGCCAGGACGACAAGACCGACCTCGCCCTGCTGAAGGTGGAGAGCGACAAGCCCCTGCCGGCGCTGGCCTTCGGCGACAGCGACCGCATCCGCCCGGGCGACTGGGTGGTGGCCGTCGGCAACCCGTTCGGCCTGGGCGGCACCGTGACCGCCGGCATCGTCTCGGCCCGCGGGCGCGAGATCGGCTCCGGCCCCTACGACGACTACATCCAGATCGACGCCTCGATCAACCGCGGCAATTCCGGCGGCCCGACCTTCAACGCCGACGGCCAGGTGATCGGCATCAACACCGCCATCTTCTCCCCCACCGGCGGTTCGGTCGGCATCGGCTTCGCCATCCCGGCCAACCTCGCCAAGCCCGTGGTGGAGCAGCTGAAGGCCACCGGCAAGGTCGACCGCGGCTGGCTCGGCGTCTCGCTGCAGGCGGTCACGCCGGAGCTGGCGGAGGGGCTGGGCCTGAAGGAGGCGGAAGGGGCGCTGATCAACTCAGTCCAGCCCAACAGCCCCGCCGCCAAGGCCGGCCTGCGCCAGGGCGACGTCGTGCTGAAGGCGGACGGCAAGGAGATCGAGCAGAGCCGCGACCTCGCCCGCGCCATC
Organism: Azospirillaceae bacterium; assembly: GCA_035627915.1. Lineage (GTDB taxonomy): Bacteria > Pseudomonadota > Alphaproteobacteria > Azospirillales > Azospirillaceae > DASPKT01. The sequence continues at coordinate 912 of DASPKT010000424.1, read as the reverse complement.
GGCAGCGTCGCGTCCGGCACCAAGGTCAGCCTGGGCGTCTGGCGCGGCGGCAAGGTGGAGACCCTCGCCGTGCAGGTGGGCGAGCAGCCCGGCTCCCCCCAGCAGGTCGCCAAGGCCGGCGAGGCGCAGGGCCAGGACGCCGACGGGCTGGAGCTGGCCTCCCTCGACGCCACCTGGCGCCAGCGCCTGGGGCTGGAGGACGACGTCTCCGGCGTGGTGGTGCTGGACACCAGGGAGGACGTGGAGGGCGTGCGCGAGGGCGACGTCATCCAGTCCGTCAACAACGAGCCGGTGAAGAACCCCGCCGACGTGGCGGCCCAGCTCGACAAGGCCCGCAAGGATGGCCGCAAGTCCGCCCTGCTGCTGGTCCGCCGCGGCCCGCAGAGCGCCTTCGTCGCCCTGCCCCTGAAGGCCGCCTGACCCGGACGGGCCTGGGGAAGGCGCCCCCTGCCGCGGCTTCCCGCTGCTGTATCCTCCCCGCCCATGAAGATCCTGGTCATCGAGGACGACGCCCAGGCCGCCGCCTACATGGCGAAGGGGCTGAAGGAGGCGGGGCACGTGGTGGACGTGGCGCCGGACGGGACCCAGGGCCTGTTCCTGGCGGGGTCGGAGCACTACGACGTGCTGGTGGTCGACCGCATGCTGCCCGGGCGCGACGGGCTGTCGCTGATCGGCCTGCTGCGCGCCACCGGCAACGACACGCCGGCGCTGGTGCTGTCGGCGCTGGGCAGCGTGGAGGACCGGGTGAAGGGCCTGCGCGCCGGCGGCGACGACTACCTGACCAAGCCCTATGCGTTTTCCGAACTGCTGGCGCGGGTGGAAGTGCTGGCCCGCCGTTCGAGCCCCTCGGAAGCGGAGACGAGCTTCCAGGTCGCCGGCCTCCATCTGGACCGGCTGTCACGCAAGGTCGAG
>DASPKT010000423.1:0-8743 GCA_035627915.1 Azospirillaceae bacterium | reverse complement strand
AGGAACTCGATGGCCCGGTTCAGCTTGCCCGCCTTCTCCATGGTGCGGATGAAGCGGACGTTGTCCTCCACCTTCTCCGACATCGCCAACTCGGTCAGCCGCGAGTACGGCTTCTGGCTGGACGACGCCTTCGCCTCGGGCGGCTCGGCCGGCTACGACCACAAGAAGATGGGCATCACCGCCCGCGGCGGCTGGGAGTCGGTGAAGCGCCACTTCCGTGAGCTGGGCCGCGACACCCAGACCCAGGACTTCACCGTCGTCGGCGTCGGCGACATGTCGGGCGACGTGTTCGGCAACGGCATGCTGCTGTCGAAGCACATCCGCCTGATCGCCGCCTTCGACCACCGCCACATCTTCGTCGACCCGAACCCGGACGCCGCCACCAGCTGGGATGAGCGCAAGCGCCTCTTCGACCTGCCGCGCAGCTCCTGGGCCGACTACGACGCCAAGCTGATCTCCGCCGGCGGCGGCGTGTTCGAGCGCTCCGCCAAGTCGATCCAGACCACGCCGGAGATCCGGCAGGCGCTGGGCATCGAGGCGGAGCGGATGACCCCGGCCGAGCTGATGACCGCCATCCTGAAGGCGCAGGTCGACCTGCTCTGGCTGGGCGGCATCGGCACCTACGTGAAGGCGACGGACGAGACCAACGCCGAGGTCGGCGACAAGGCCAACGACGCCATCCGCATCAACGGCCGGGACGTCCGCGCCAAGGTGCTGGGCGAGGGCGCCAACCTGGGCTTCACCCAGCGCGGCCGCATCGAGGCGGCGCAGGCCGGCGTCCGGCTGAACACCGACGCCATCGACAACTCCGCCGGCGTCGACACCTCCGACCACGAGGTCAACATCAAGATCCTGCTGCGCGACGTCATGGACCGGGGCAGCATGACCCTGGCCCAGCGCGACGTGCTGCTGGCCGAGATGACGGAGGAGGTCGGCGCGCTGGTCCTGGCCGACAACTACAAGCAGACCCAGGCGCTGACCGCCGCCGAGGCGGTGGCGGCGGAGACGCTGGAGGACAACGTCCGCTTCATCCGCACCATGGAGAAGGCGGGCAAGCTGAACCGGGCCATCGAGTTCCTGCCCGACGACGAGGAGATCGCCGCCCGCGCCAACGCCCGTCGGGGCCTGACGCGGCCGGAGATGGCGGTCCTGCTGGCCTACTCCAAGATCGACCTCTACGAGAAGCTGCTGGCGTCGGACCTGCCGGACGACCCGAAGATGGGGGAGGAGCTGATCCGCTACTTCCCCACCGCGCTGCGCGAGCGGTTCCCCGACGCCATTGGCGCCCACCAGCTGCGGCGCGAGATCATCGCCACCTGCGTCACCAACGGCATGGTGAACCGCGTCGGCCCCACCTTCATCTCCGAGATGGTGGAGCAGACCGGCATGGGCGAGGCGGACGTGGCCCGCGCCTACACGGTCGTGCGCGACGCCTTCGGGCTGCGCCGCCTGTGGGGCGAGATCGAGGCGCTGGACACGCGCGTCCCGGCCGCGGTGCAGACCGCCATGATCCTGGAGACCAACCGGCTGATGCGCCGGGCCATCCCGTGGCTGCTGCTGAACGGCACGCATCCCCTGTCCATGCAGGCCGAGGTCGAGCGCCTCGCCCCCGGCGTGGAGGCGCTGGCCGGCGCCATGGCCCGCGTCCTGTCGCCGACCGCCATGGCGGCGATGGATGCCCGGGCGGCGGAGTTCGCCGCCCAGGGCGTGCCGCAGGATCTGGCCGGCCGCATCGCCGTCCTGCCGTTCCTGGCCGCGGCCACCGACGTCACCCTGATCGCGGCCGAGACCGGCCGTCCGGTCGAGGAGGTGGCGCGGGTCTACTTCGAGCTGGGCGAGCGCCTGGGCATCGGCTGGCTGCGCGGCCGGGCGTCGGAGGTGAAGGCGGAGAACCACTGGCAGCGCCAGGCGGTGGCCGCCATCGTCGACGATCTCTACGGCATGCAGGGCCGGCTGGCCGCCCGCGTGCTGGGCTCGGGCGACGGCGACGCCGGCGGCCTCATCGAGGCCTGGGTGACCGCCCGCGCCCGGCCGGTGGAGCGCATCCAGGGCCTGCTGGCCGACCTGCGCGGCATCGCCCAGCTGGACGTCGCCATGCTGGCCGTCGCCAACCGCCAGCTGCGCGGCCTCGTCACCGGCTGAGCCGGGCGGCACCGGCGCCGACGGAGAGAGGGGTGGGGCCCGTCCCCACCCCTTTTTCTTATCCGCCCCTCAGGGGTGCAGCCGCAGCCCCTTCAGCGCCTTGTCCACCAGCCGCTTCTCCCCGTGCACCGCGAAGCCGGCGAGGTCCAGCGCCGCGGTACCGACCGCCGCCACCGCCGCCCGGTTGGCGGCGTCGTGGCCGGTGGCGAACAGGTCGCGGGTGAACAGGGCCGGGGTCAGCCCGCGCTCCAGCGACCGGTCGAAGGCGGCGCGCAGGGCGTCCGCACCCGCCTCGAACACCAGCACGGGCTGGCGGATCATCGGGCGGTAGAGGCGGCCGTCGGCGTCACGGTAGGGCTCCCCCACGATGCCGTCGGCGGCGGCGATGCCGCTGACCAGGAAGGCCGTCACGTTCAGCTTCTGCCAGACCGCGAGCCCCTCGCCCAGGACCACGGCCAGCTTGGTGTCGAACTGCATCGGGGGCGCCCTCGCGCTGTCTCGGTGGACCCACGCTAGCGGCGCCCGGCGGGGCCCTCTTCCACGATCCTGCTGCGATCCCCGCCGCTCACATTTCCGCCATCGCGCCGGCCTGCCCCCTTCTACCCGCCCCCGCCCCTCTGTATGATGGATTACCTGCCCGATAGAGGTAGGCGTCTGGGGAGACTGGGGATGAATCAGCAGAAGTTCCGCTTGGTGACCCGCAGCGACATGGACGGGCTGGTCTGCGCCGTCCTGCTGAAGGAACTCTACCTCGTCGACGAGATCCTGTTCGTCCATCCCAAGGACATGCAGGACGGCAAGGTCGCGATCGGGCCGAACGACATCACCTGCAACCTGCCCTACGTCCCCGGCTGCCACCTGGCCTTCGACCACCATCTGTCGGAGATGTACCGGGTCGACCTCTACAAGAATCACATCATCGACCCCGAGGCGCCCTCCGCCGCCCGGGTCGTCTACGACTATTACGGCGGCAAGCAGCGCTTCCCCACCATCCCGGACAGCCTGATGCAGGCGGTGGACAAGGCCGACAGCGCCCAGTTCACCCAGAGCGAGGTGCTGGACCCCCAGGGCTGGGTGCTGCTGTCCTTCCTGATGGACGCGCGCACGGGCCTGGGGCGCTGGCGCGACTTCCGGGTGTCGAACTACGAGCTGATGATGAAGCTCATCGACTGGTGCCGCACCCACTCCGACGTGGACGAGATCCTGGAGCTGCCCGACGTGAAGGAGCGCGTCGAGCTGTACCGCTCCCACCAGGCCCCGTTCCGCGAGCAGCTGGAGCGCGCCACCACCGTGCACAAGAACCTGGTCGTGGTGGATTTGCGCGACGAGGACCCGATCTACTGCGGCAACCGGTTCGTGATCTACGCCCTGCACCCCGAGTGCAACCTGTCCATGCACTGCATGTGGGGCCGCAACAAGGCCAACACGGTCTTCGCCATCGGCAAGTCGATCATCAACCGCTCCTCCATCCACAATGTCGGCCAGCTCTGCCTGGAGTACGGCGGCGGCGGCCACGAGGCGGCGGGCACCTGCCAAGTCGACAACGACAAGGCCGACACGGTGCGCAAGGAGCTGATCGGCCACCTGACGGCGTGACCGACTGCCGCCGAATGGTGCCGCATCGCGCCTAGCGAGCCCACGCGTAGGTTGCATGGAGCGGCAGCGTAATGCGACGGCCCCGGCGGCAAGCGTCGCATTGCGCCTTCGGCTCCATGCCACCTACGCCTGCGCGGCCCGGGCCTCCCGGACCAGCCGCACCAGCTCGGCCCGCGCCGCCTCCGGCGTGGCGGCCGGGCGGGTGAAGGGGAGGCGCGCGCTCGCGGTGCCTGAGACGAGGTCGCAGCCATCGGCGTCGATGGCGGCCATGCGCCAGTCGCCCGCGGGGCGGCCCAGCAGCACGGTGGCGTAGAGGGCGACCGCGTCGGCGTGGTCCTCGTTCATGTGCCGCACCACCTCCGCGGCGGCCGCGTCCAGGTCCGCCCGCGCGGCCCCCGGCAGCAGCAGCCGGTCGCCCGGCACCCAGTGGATGCGCCCGAAGCCGGCGACCAGGTGCGCCCGCTCCGGCTCCATGCGCCACAGGCGGAAGTCGCCGAAGCCGGCATAGGCCGCCGCGGCCGGGTGGCAGGCGAGGTAGCGCTCCAGCAGCCCCTCCTCCCCCTCCGCCGGCCCCATGCGGCCCAGCACCGACAGGCGCGGGCCGGTCAGCGGCTCCGCCAGGCCGCCCGTGCCGTCGAACAGCAGTCCCGCCCGCGGGTCGGCTGCCAGGTTGCGGGTATGGTCCGCCAGGTTGGAGATCAGCAGCAGCGGCCGGCCCGCCGGGTCCGTGGCCACCATGACGAGCGACGGGTAGGGCCACGCCTCCGCGTCGCGCTGGGCGGTGGCGAGCGACGCCTGGCGCGCCGCGCGCATCAGCAGGCGGCCCGTCTCCGCCGGTTCCCGCATGGCCGGTTCCCGCATGGCCGACTCCCGCCCGGCCCCGCCGTTTCCGGGGGCGCGACTTCCGCCGCCGCTTCCGCTAGTCTCCATCCGCCCTGCCCCTCCGGTGCGCCGCAATGGTGCCATATTGGGGCGGCACCCATCCCGGGGCAAACGGGCAGGGCGGGATCAAACGGGCGAAGGCCCGGCGGGTCCGGGCGGCACGGCCGCCGGACCGGGTATCGAGAGAGGGAGAGCGTACAGGTGGCCCAGACGATCGCCTTGGTCGACGACGACCGCAACATCCTCACCTCCGTCTCCATCGCGCTGGAGGCGGAAGGCTACGAGGTGCGCACCTACACCGACGGGGACGAGGCGCTGAAGGGCCTGACCGCGCGGCCCGTGGACCTCGCCGTGCTGGACATCAAGATGCCGCGCATGGACGGGATGGAGCTGCTGCAGCGCCTGCGCCAGAGCTCCGCCGTGCCGGTCATCTTCCTGACCTCCAAGGACGACGAGATCGACGAGCTGCAGGGCCTCCGCATGGGGGCCGACGACTACATCAAGAAGCCCTTCTCCCAGCGCCTGCTGATCGAGCGCATCCGGGCGCTGCTGCGGCGCGAGCAGCTGAAGGCCGGCAAGGGCGCCGCCGAGCCCGGCTCCACCCTGGTCAGGGGCGAGCTGGTGCTGGACAGCGGCCGCCACTCCTGCACCTGGAAGGGCCAGGAGATCGACCTGACGGTCACGGAGTTCCTGCTGGTCAAGGCGCTGGCCCAGCGCCCCGGCCACGTGAAGAGCCGCGACCAGCTGATGGACGCCGCCTACGGCGAGCACATCTACGTCGACGACCGCACCATCGACAGCCACATCAAGCGCCTGCGCAAGAAGTTCAAGGCGGTCGACCCGGACTTCCAGCAGATCGAGACGCTGTACGGCGTCGGCTACAAGTACCGCGACAGCTGAGGCGGGGGCCGGGACGCCGGGAATGGACGGGGACCTGAAGCTGGGACGGACGGAGGCGGCGCCCGCCGGGGAGGCAGGGGCGCCCGGCGCCATGCCGCGCCGGCGCCGCGCGCGCGCCGTCTCGCCCCTGACGCTGCGCATCCTCGCCGTCAACATGCTGGCGCTGGGCATCCTGCTGGGCGGCCTGCTGGCCCTGCGCAGCTACCAGGACCGGCTGATCCAGACCGAGCTCGACAGCCTGACGACCGAGGCCCGCATCTTCGCGGGCGCCTTGGGCGAGGGCGCCATGGTGCCCAGCTACGACGAGTTCAACGAGCCGGCGGCCGAGCTCAGCCACGAGCTGGCGCGCCAGATGGTCCGCCGCCTGGTGGAGACAACCGACACCCGCACGCGCCTGTTCGCGCCCAAGGGGGAGCTGGTGGCGGACAGCCGCATGCTGGGCGGCCCCAAGGCCCGCGTGCAGATCGAGGAGCTGCCCCCACTTCGCGACGGCAACCGGCTGACCGAGATCGGGATCGAGGTCTACGACGCCATCGTCAACCGCCTGCCGGGGCGCGAGCACCTGCCCCTCTACCCCGACGCCGGCGGCAGCGGCGGGGGCCTGGACAACCCCGACGTGGCCCGCGCGCTGGCCGGCGAGATCGCCACCAGCGTCTGGCGCTCCACCCGCAACCCCGACCGCCAGGACATGATGCTGACGGTCGCGGTGCCCATCCAGCGCTACAAGCAGGTGCTGGGCGCGGTCTACATCTCCCGCGGGGGTGCGGAGATCGACCGGGCGGTGCGCCAGTTCCGCATGGACATCCTGAAGGCCTTCGGCGTGGCGCTGCTGGTCACCGTGGCCCTGTCGGTCTATCTCGCCGGAACCATCGCCCGGCCGATCCGCAAGCTGGCCGCCGCCGCCGACGCGGTCCGCCACGGCACCGGCCGGCAGGCCGCCATCCCCGACTTCACCCGCCGCCGGGACGAGATCGGCGACCTCTCCCAGGCGCTGCGGGACATGACCTCGGCGCTGTGGGACCGGCTGGACGCGATCGAGAGCTTCGCCGCCGACGTCGCGCACGAGCTGAAGAACCCGCTGACCTCGATGCGCAGCGCGGTGGAGACGGTGCAGCGGGTGAAGGACGAGCGGCAGCTGCGCCGGCTGCTCGACATCATCGCCCAGGACGTGACCCGGCTGGACCGGCTCATCAGCGACATCTCCAACGCCAGCCGGCTGGACGCGGAGCTGAGCCGCGCCCAGGCGTCGCCCGTCGACATCGGGCGCATGCTGACCACGCTGTGCGACATCCACTCCGGCACCATCGCCCGCCAGGCCGCCCGCCGGGCCGAGGGCGGCGAGGAGGGGGAGGTGCTCGAGCCGCCCCGGGTGGTGGTGCGCCTGCCCGAGGGCACGGACCTGGTCGTGCCCGGGCTGGAAGGGCGGCTGACCCAGGTGTTCCAGAACCTGATCACCAACGCGCTCTCCTTCTCGCCGCCCGGCGGCACCGTGGCCCTGAGCGCCCGCGCCTTCCCCGACCGGGTCGAGGCCTATTGCGAGGACGAGGGGCCGGGCATCCCGGAGGGCAAGCTGGAGGCCATCTTCGACCGCTTCTATTCCGAGCGGCCGGCGGGCGAGGCGTTCGGCCAGCATTCCGGCCTGGGCCTGTCCATCTCCAAGCAGATCGTCGAGGCCCACAAGGGCCGCATCTCCGCCGCCAACCGCACCGGCGCCGACGGCCGCGTGCTGGGCGCCCGCTTCACCGTGGCGCTGCCCAGGCGGTAAGGCCCGGCGGCGATGCCCCCTTCGGGCGGGGAGCCGGGGAAAACCACAGTCCCGTTGGACATATAGCCGGTGGGCGGGTGGACAGGGGCCGCCGCCGCTGGCAAACCGGTGCCGCCAGCGAGCCATGGCAGCACCGAAGCCGGGGACGCGCGCGGACCACATGTCCGGGGCGCGGCGGTGCCCACCACGGGCCGGCGGGACGCCCCCTTGCGGGGTGCCCTGCGGGCCCGGGCCGCATCCACCGGATCGGGAGACCGACAGTGCCTCGTTTCGCCCCTCATGCCGCCCTCCTGGCGGCCCTCTGCGTTTCCGCCGCCCCCGCTCTGGCCGAGAGCCAGCTGGAGCGCGGCAAGTACCTCGCCAGCATCATGGATTGCGGCGGCTGCCACACGCCGGGCGCCCTGGCGGGCAAGCCGGACCAGGCCCGCTATCTCGCCGGGTCGACCATCGGCTTCGGCGTGCCGGAGGCCGGCACCTTCTATCCGCCCAACCTGACCTCCGACAAGGAGACGGGCCTGGGCGCCTGGAGCGTGCAGGACATCGTCAAGGCGGTGAAGACCGGCGTGCGCCCGGACGGCCGCCAGCTGATCCCCGTGATGCCCTGGCCGGCCTACTCCGCGCTCACCGACGCCGACGCGCTGGCGCTCGCGACCTACCTGAAGAGCCTGCCGCCCGTGTCCTCCAAGGCCCCGGGCCCGGTCGGCCCCACTGAGAAGCCGTCGGCGCCTTACCTGACCGTGGTGATGCCGAAGTAGTCCGAGGGGCGGGCGGAGGACATCCGCCCGCCCGTCTGTTATGCTGGGACAGGCCGCAACCCCGGAGGACCCATGCCGGAGCAGCCCGACAACATGATCCTGGCCCATCTGCGGGCGATCCGGGACGAACTCAGGGAAGTCCGCTCGGAGCAGCGCGAGCAGCGCAACCGGCTGGCGGCCATCGAGCGCGGCGTCGCCCGGTTCGAGCAGAGCTATGCCGAGGTAAACGGCAGGCTGGACCGCGTGCACGACCGGCTGGACCGGATCGAGCGCCGGCTGGACCTCTCCGACGACACCGCCGCCTGAGACGGAAGTCCCCGCCGGGACGCTGACCCGCGCCGCCGCGGGGTTGGAAATCCTGGGGGTCGCCGCTATCTTCGCTGCCTCGCGCCGCGCGTGGCGGCGCCGGAGGGGGCGGCATGACCCAGGCGTTGAACAGCTACCGCAACGGTCCCGACGAGCGCGGGCATTTCGGCCAGTACGGCGGCCGCTTCGTCGCCGAGACGCTGATGCCCCTCATCCTGGACCTCGAGAAGGCCTACGCCGAGGCCAAGGACGACCCGTCCTTCAAGCGGGAACTCGCCTACTACCTCTCCCAGTATGTCGGCCGGCCGAGCCCGCTGTACCTGGCGGAGCGGCTGACGGCCGAGCTGGGCGGCGCCAAGGTCTATTTCAAGCGCGAGGAGCTGAACCACACCGGCGC
>DASPKT010000422.1:0-3548 GCA_035627915.1 Azospirillaceae bacterium | reverse complement strand
GCCGGCACGCGCTACCGCGGCGACTTCGAGGAGCGGCTGAAGAGCGTGCTGTCGGAGCTCGAGGCGCTGGACGGGTCGATCCTGTTCATCGACGAGATCCACACCGTCATCGGCGCCGGCGCCACCTCGGGCGGCGCGATGGACGCCAGCAACCTGCTGAAGCCGGCCCTGGCGAACGGCAGCCTGCGGTGCATCGGCTCTACCACCTACAAGGAATACCGGAACTATTTCGAGAAGGACCGGGCCCTGGTCCGGCGCTTCCAGAAGATCGACGTCAACGAGCCCAGCATCGAGGACGCGATCAAGATCCTGGAAGGCATCAAGACCTACTACGAGAAGCACCACCGGGTCCGCTACACCCGGGAGGCCGTCCGCACGGCGGTGGAGCTGTCGGCGAAGTACATCGGCGACCGCAAGCTGCCGGACAAGGCGATCGACATCCTGGACGAGGTCGGCGCCGCGCAGATGCTGCTGCCCGAGAGCAAGCGGAAGAAGACCATCTCGGTCAAGGACGTGGAGGCGGTGGTCGCCAAGATCGCCCGCATCCCGCCCAAGAGCGTCAGCCGCGACGACCGCGAGACCCTGCTCAACCTGGAGCGGGACCTGAAGACCATGGTCTTCGGGCAGGACGCGGCCATCGACGCGCTGGTCAGCGCCATCAAACTGGCCCGCGCCGGCCTGCGGGAGCCGGAGAAGCCGATCGGCAACTACCTGTTCTCCGGCCCGACCGGCGTCGGCAAGACCGAGGTGTCGCGCCAGCTGTCGCGCACGCTGGGGATCGAGCTGGTCCGCTTCGACATGTCGGAGTACATGGAGAGGCACACGGTCAGCCGCCTGATCGGCGCGCCCCCGGGCTATGTCGGCTTCGACCAGGGCGGCCTGCTGACCGACGCCATCGACCAGCACCCGCACTGCGTGCTGTTGCTGGACGAGATCGAGAAGGCGCACCCGGACCTCTACAACATCCTGCTCCAGGTCATGGACCACGGGAAGCTGACCGACCACAACGGCAAGACGGTCGATTTCCGCAACGTGATCCTGATCATGACGACGAACGCGGGTGCCTCCGACATGGCGAAGCCGGCCATCGGCTTCGGCAGCGGCATCCGCACCGGCGACGACCAGGAGGCGATCAACCGCATGTTCACGCCGGAGTTCAGGAACCGCCTGGACGCGGTCATCCCCTTCGCCGGCCTGACGCAGGAGATCATCGCCCGGGTCGTGGACAAGTTCGTGATGGAGTTGGAGGCGCAGCTGAGCGACCGCGGCGTCACCATCGAGCTGACCGACGAGGCGCGCGACTGGCTGGCGAAGAAGGGCTACGACCCGCTCTACGGCGCCCGCCCGCTGGGCCGCACCATCCAGGAGCACGTCAAGAAGCCGCTGGCCGAGGAGCTGCTGTTCGGCCGGCTGTCCAAGGGCGGGGCCGTCAAGGTCACGCTGGAGGACGACAAGCTCGCCTTCACCTACTCCGACCCGCCCAAGGGCAAGGAGGAGGAGGAGAAGGTGCCGGAGTACGTGGAGTAATCCCACGGCGGCCCCCGGGCCGTTCCGGACGCGTACCGAACCCCCGGGGGCGACCCCGGGGGTTTTTTCCTGCCCGGCGGCGGCGGGCGCATACCCCTTCCGCGCGCCGTCGGCGGGGGCTATACAAGCGCCGCCTGTCGCGGCAGGCTGTTTCCCCGAGCAACCGAACCGGCACCGATCCCGTGAGCAGGCGAACCTACAGCAGGCAGGAGGTCCAGGGTCTCCTGGGCGCCCTCGAACGCCAGGCCCGCGAGGCCGTCAAGCTGGCCAAGCTGGCGGAGTCGGAGGCAGCCAAGGACAGCTTCGCCGTCTACAACGACTTCCGCAACAAGGTGGGGGAGTTCCGGGCCCTCTGCATCCTGATCGAGGGGCGGCTGCGCAACCTCGAATCGGCCCGCATCGACGACCTGAAGGAAGAGTACGCCCGGCTCGACACGCTGATGCTGGGCCTGCTGGTGCGCGCCAGCATGCGCTTCTTCTTCGTGCTGTCGGCCAAGACCATGCTGCCGCTCGGCGCCCGCGACATCTTCATCGCGGAGCTGCGCTCGCTGCACGACGCGGCGGAGAAGCTGAAGCGCCCGGAATATGCCGGCCGCATCAGCGACACCCTGAAGGGCGACCTGGAGACGGCGGAGATGATCCTGGAGGAGATCATCGACAAGGCCCCGTCGCTGCTGCAGTTCGGCTGAGCGCCCGCCGCCGGCCCGGGGTCAGTCCTCCCCGCCGTCCCGGCGGTAGGGGCTCTCCTCCGCCAGCAGGCGCATCTCCTCCTCCACGGCCGGGCGCTCGCGCGCCAGGAAGTCGGCGACGGCGCGGGCGAGGGCAGGGTCCGCGACGTAGTGGGCGCTGTATGTCGGCACCGGCAGGTAGCCGCGCTGGATCTTGTGCTCCCCCTGGGCGCCGGCCTCGACGCGGGAGAGGCCCCGCTCGATGGCGAAGTCGATGGCCCGGTAGTAGCACGCCTCGAAATGCAGGTAGGGATACTCCCCGGCGGAGCCCCAGTTGCGGCCGTACAGCACGCCGTCGCCCAGCAGGTTCAGCGCCCCGCCGACCCAGGCCCCGCCGTCGCGCGCCATCACCAGCACCACGGCGTCCGCCATCTCGGCGCCCAGGCGGCGGAAGAAGTCCGGCGTCAGGTAGGGCCAGCCCCATTTGCGGTCGCTGGTGGCGCGGTAGAGCCGGTCGAAGGCGTCCCAGTGCTCCGGCTTCAGGTCGGGCCCGGTCAGCGTCAGCACCTCCACCCCGCTCTCCGCGACCGCCCGGCGCTCCCTGCGCACGGCCTTGCGCTTGCGCGAGGACAGGGCGTCCAGGAAATCCTCGAAACCCGCGTAGCCCCTGTTCTCCCAGTGGAACTGCGTGCCCAGGCGCCGCAGCCAGCCGGCCTCGCCGAACAGGTCCCACTCCGCCCGGGTGGGGAAGGTGACGTGGACGGACGAGATGCCGTTGCCGGCGGCCGCACTCTCCAGCGCGCGGACCAGCGTGGTGGCGGCGCCGGCGGGGGCGTCCGCGCGCAGCAGCAGCCGGCGCCCGGTGACGGGCGTGAAGGGCACGGCAGCCTGGAGTTTGGGGTAGTAGCGCCCGCCCGCCCGCTCGTACGCGTTGGCCCAGCCCTGGTCGAACACGTACTCCCCGTAGGAATGGGACTTCAGGTAGAGCGGCACGGCGCCGATCAGGCGGCCGGCGCCGTCGCGCAGCGTCAGGTGGCGCGCCGACCAGCCGGTGCCGGGCCCGACCGACCCGCTCTCCTCCAGGATGCGCAGGAAGGCGTGGCGGACGAAGGGGTTGCCGGGGCCGGCGCAGGCGTCCCAGTCGGCGGCGGGGATATCGGTGATCGCCTCGACCACGTCGAGGGAAAGGGTCTGCTCGCTGCCGTCGGGCATCTCGGCTCCAGGGGAGGGCGGGTCGCCCGGGGGGCATGTGGGGCGGTGGCGCAGCGGCGGCAAGGCGCCCCCGCCAACCTGCCGCGCCAACCTGCCGCCTCAGGCCGCCGCGACGCGCGCCTCGGCCGCCTCCGCGCCGGC
>DASPKT010000421.1:0-20764 GCA_035627915.1 Azospirillaceae bacterium | reverse complement strand
ATCGCCGCGCGCGCCGCCGCCAACGGCGTCACCGACCTGCGCCCGCTGACGGCGGCGGAGGCGCTGGCGATGGAGCCGGCGCTTTCCTGCACCGCGGCGCTGCTGTCGCCCTCCACCGGCATCGTCGACAGCCACGGGCTGATGCTGGCGCTGCTGGCCGAGGCGGAGGCGCACGGGGCCACCCTGGTGCTGAACAGCCCCGTCCTGTCCGGCCGCGCGGTGGCGGGCGGGGTGGAGCTGGCGGTCGGCGGCGCCGACCCGGTCACCCTGCGGGCGCGCCTGGTGGTCAACGCCGCCGGTCTGGGGGCCCAGGCGCTGTCCATCCGCATCGGCGGGTTGCCCCCGGAGTGCGTGCCGCCGCTCCACCTCGCCAAGGGCAACTACTACGCGCTGCAGGGGCGCAGCCCCTTCGGACGGCTGGTCTACCCGGTGCCGGAGCCGGGCGGGCTGGGGGTGCACCTGACGCTGGACCTGGCGGGCCAGGCGCGCTTCGGGCCGGACGTGGAATGGGTCGAGTCGGTGGACTACCGGGTCGATCCCGCCCGCGCCGACCGGTTCTATGCCGCCATCAGGCGCTACTGGCCGGGCCTGCCGGACGGCGCGCTGGCGCCGGCCTATGCCGGCATCCGGCCGAAGACGGTGCCGGCCGGGACGGCCGACGCCGACTTCACGGTCCAGGGCCCGCGCGGGCACGGCGTGCCCGGCCTGGTCTGCCTCTACGGCATCGAATCGCCCGGCCTGACCTCCTGCCTCGCCCTGGCGGAGCTGGTCGCGGACCTGTCCGCCGGAGCTAACTGACCCGCGCGCTTGTGGGCGGGCGGGGGCTGGGCTACAAGCGGCGATCCACCCATTTTCCGCCGGCCGCCGCCGGCCTGCCACGGAGCCGACGCCCATGCCGATCATGCCGGACACCTGGATCCGCGAGATGGCCCAGACCCGCGGCATGATCGAGCCGTTCGTCGAGGCGCAGAAGCGCGAGGGCGTGATCTCCTACGGCCTGTCCTCCTACGGCTACGACGCCCGCGTGGCGCCCGAGTTCAAGATCTTCACGAACATCGACAACGCCATCGTCGACCCCAAGAAGTTCGACGCCACCAGCTTCGTCGACCGCGAGACCGACGTCTGCGTCATCCCGCCCAACAGCTTCGCGCTGGCCCGCACGGTGGAGTATTTCCGCGTGCCCCGCGACGTGCTGGTGGTGTGCCTGGGCAAGTCCACCTACGCCCGCTGCGGCCTGATCGTGAACGTCACGCCGCTGGAGCCGGAGTGGGAAGGGCACGTGACGCTGGAGATCTCCAACACCACGCCGCTGCCGGCCAAGGTCTACGCCAACGAGGGGCTGTGCCAGTTCCTGTTCCTGCAGGGCGCCACCCCGTGTGAGGTCTCCTACGCCGACCGCGCCGGCAAGTACATGCGCCAGCAGGGCGTCACCCTGCCGCGCCTCTGACCCCGATTCGTCACCGCCGCGCCCGGCCGCGGCAACAGTTTCGACACGCTTTCCCAGCACCATCCGGCACCGGCCCCTCCGGCCCCCGTGCCCAAGACCAATTCCAGGCAAAGAACCGAACCCATGGACAGACTCCGGATCCGCGGCGGCAACACGCTGAAGGGTGAAATCCGCATAAGCGGCGCCAAGAACGCCGCCCTGCCGCTGCTGGCGGCCTGCCTGCTGACGGACGAGACGCTGGCGCTCGCCAACCTGCCGCACCTCGCCGACATCACCACGATGGCGAACCTGCTGGCCCAGCACGGCGTCGACATCCGGCTGAACGGGCACGAGAACGGCGGCCACAACGGCCATGAGGGCCGGGTCATCGAGCTGACCGCCAGCACCATCGCCAGCACCACCGCCCCCTACGACCTGGTGCGCAAGATGCGCGCCAGCGTGCTGGTGCTGGGCCCGCTGGTGGCGCGCTGCGGCGAGGCCAAGGTGTCGCTGCCCGGCGGCTGCGCCATCGGCCCGCGGCCCGTCGACCTGCACATCAAGGGCCTGCAGGCCATGGGCGCCGAGATCGAGCTGGAGGGCGGCTACATCCACGCCAAGGCGCCCCCGGGCGGCCTGCGCGGGGCGGAGTTCGTGTTCCCGCAGGTCTCCGTCGGCGCGACCGAGAACCTGATGATGGCCGCCTGCCTCGCCAGGGGCGAGACGGTGCTGATCAACGCCGCGCGCGAACCGGAGATCACCGACCTCGCCCACTGCCTGATCGCCATGGGCGCGGAGATCGAGGGCGTGGGCACCGACCGCCTGGTCATCCGCGGCAAGGACCGGCTGCACGGCGCCCGCCACGCCATCGTCGCCGACCGCATCGAGACCGGCACCTTCGTCATGGCCGCCGCCATCACCGGCGGCGAGCTGGAACTGGTCGGCGGCCGCCTCGACCACATCCAGGCCGTCGCCAAGGTGCTGGCCGGCGCCCAGGTGCAGTTCACCGAGACGGAGCGCGGCTTCCGCGTCTCGCGCGCCAACGGCGAACTGGTCGGGGTGGACGTCATGACGGAGCCGTTCCCGGGCTTCCCGACCGACCTCCAGGCCCAGATGATGACCCTGATGTGCGTCGCCCGCGGCGCCGCCATGATCACCGAGACCATCTTCGAGAACCGGTTCATGCACGTGCCGGAGCTGACCCGCATGGGCGCCAACATCACCGTGCACGGGGCGTCCGCCCTGGTCCGCGGCGTGCCGCGCCTGACCGGCGCGCCCGTGATGGCGACCGACCTGCGCGCGTCCGTCTCGCTCGTCCTGGCCGGGCTGGCGGCGCAGGGGGAGACGGTGGTGAACCGCATCTACCACCTGGACCGCGGCTACGAGCGGATCGAGGAGAAGCTGGCCGCCTGCGGCGCCGAGATGGAGCGCCTGAAGGAAGCCGCGTAGGGCACCGGGCTCCCGCCCGCGCCTCCGGAGGACGGCCGCTGCCCCGCGCAGCGGCCGTTCGCGTTTCCGGGGATCCCAGGTGCCGGCGGGGCTTGCCATTAGGTCGAATTCGTATAGTTTAATTGAACTATGAAAGCCGACCTCATCATCCTGGGCGTCCTGCACCGCGGCGACTTCCATCCCTACGAGATCAGGCGCCGGATCCAGGCGGGCATGGTGGACCGGCTCATGGAGCTGGACACCGGCACGCTCTACTACGCGGTCAAGCAGCTCGCGAAGGACGGCTGCATCGAGGTGCGCGGGGAGGAGCGGGTGGCCCGCGGCGGCAGCCGCACGATCTACGGGCTGACCGACCGTGGCCGCGCCCGCTTCCGCGAGCTGATGCTGGAACGCTTCGCCGACCCCGGCCATCCCAAGCATCCCTACTACCCGGCGCTGCTGTTCCTCGGCTTGGTCGAGCTGGACGGGTTCGCGGAGCTGATCCAGGCGCGCATCGACGCCTGCCGGACCGGGCTGGCGGCGCTGCGGATGCTGGGGGCGCACCTGGAGGGCGTGCTGGGGACCGGCAACCGCTACATCCTGGAGCACGCGATCGAGCACGGGGAGGTCGAGGCGCGCTGGCTGGAGCGGCTGCGCGACGACGTCGCCGCCGGCCGGGTGCGCGACAGCGACATGGAGGGGGTGCGGGCCCGCGGCATGGTGCCGCCGGAACTGGCGCACCTGCTGGGGGAGAAGGGCGATGGCGGCGGCCGGGGCTGAGGGGTTCGGGCGGGCGGGCCCGTTCGCCGACCGGAACTTCCGCTGGCTGTACGCCGGCGGGGTGGTGAACATGCTGGGCGACCAGTTCACCCTGGTGGCGCTGCCCTGGCTGGTGCTGAAGCTGACCGGCGACCCCGGCGCCATGGGCCTGGTGCTGGCGGCCATCAGCGTGCCGCGCGCGGTCTTCATCCTGCTGGGCGGCGCGCTCACCGACCGCTTCTCGCCCAAGCGCGTGCTGATGCTGACCAAGCACGTCAACACGGTCCTGCTGGGCCTGCTGGCGGCACTGGTGCTGGGCGGCCGGCTGGAGATGTGGATGGTCTACCCGATCGCCGTCGCCATCGGCCTCGCCACCGCCTTCAGCGTGCCGGCCGGCACCGCGATCATCCCGCGCACCCTGCCGCCGGCCCTGCTCGGCCCCGCCAACGGCTTGTTCATGGGCACCCGCCAGCTGACCGTCATGGCGGGGCCGCTGGCGGCGGGCCTGCTGGTGGCGCTGTTCGGCGACGCCCAGCGCGGCGACGTGGCGGGGGCCAAGGGGCTGGGCATCGCCTTCCTGGCCGACGCGGTCAGCTTCGCCGTCTCCGCCTGGACGCTGGCGCGGGTGGCGGAGACGCCGCTGCCGGGGCCGGCACGCCCGCCGGAACCGGTCCTGGCCGCCATCGCCGAGGGCCTGCGGCACTTCTGGCGGGACCGGGCCCTGCGCATGCTCTGCCTCTACTTCGCCGCCACGACCTTCTTCATCGGCGGGCCGATGCAGGTCGCCATCCCCGTCCTGGCGGAGGGGCGCCTCGGCGACGGCGCCGCGGGCCTCGGCGTCCTGATGGCCGCGCACGGGGCGGGCACGCTGGCCGGCATGGTCCTGTCCGGCATGCTGCCGGGGCTCAGGGTGGGCACGCTGGGGCTGACGGTGCTGACGGTGGACGCCGTGGCGGGCGCTCTGGTGGCGCTGCTGGCGCTGGTGACGGCGACGTGGCAGGGGGCGCTGCTGATGGTGCCGCTGGGCCTGCTGGCCGGCTTCATCCAGGTCGTGGTCTTCACCTGGATGCAGCGCCGGGTGCCGCCCGCCATGCTGGGCCGCGCCATGAGCCTGTTCATGTTCATCTTCATGGGCGTGGGCCCGGTCTCCGCGGCGCTGACGGGGTACCTGCTGCGCGACCTCGGCCTCGGCACCCTGTTCGCGGGCGGCGGCGCCGTGCTGACGGCCCTGGCGCTCCTGGGGCTGCTGAGCCCGACGATCCGTGGCGTGAGCGACGCCGGCGTGCGCCCGAACGTATGAGCCCCCTGGACCGGAGGGGGTGTCCGTCCCTAGATGAACCGGTGGGGGCGCGGGCAGGCGCCCCGTTGGATCACGTAGCTTACCAGGGGCATAGACAATGACCGGCCTGTTGAGACTGAAGGCACGAGACGAGGAGGACCTGCGCGTCCTGTCGGCGGTGCTGCAGGACGCCATCGTGCCGATCTGCGACATGGGCTACCAGCCGGCGGAACGGCGCTTCGTCATGATCGCCAACCGCTTCCGCTGGGAGGAGGCGGACCGCGAGCCGCCGGCTCCGCGGGCCGCCAACGGCGACGGGCCGACGCCCGACGTGGAGGCGCCGTACGAGCGGATCAACTGCGCCGTCCGCTTCGAGGGCGTGGACCATGTCTGCTGCCGGTCGCTGAACCTGAAGGACCGCACGCAGATGCTGTCCGTCCTGGCGGTGGAGCCGGCGGGGCAGGGGACGGTGCTGCTGCACTTCGCCGGCGGCGCCTGCGTGAAGCTGACCGTGTCGGCGCTGGACTGCCGGCTGGAGGACCTGGGCGAGGCTTGGCCGACCGTGCTGCGGCCCTGCCATGACGCCGCCGACACCCTGACCGTCCCTCCCGCGGCTGGACGTTAGCCGCGTCCCGTGCCAATTAAGTCGGGCCGGCCGCGGGGACCGGCGGGCCGCGCAGCCGGGAGACCGTCGGGGCGTGCCCGCCAGGGCGCCTCCGGACCGCCCGCAGCCCCGCCGGAGTGAGCATGCCCGACGCGTCCGCCAACGAGCTCCTGGTGCTGGCCCTGCCCAAGGGCCGCATCCTGGACGAGCTGCGGCCGCTGCTGCGCGGCGCCGGGATCGTGCCGGAGCCGGCCTTTGACGACCCGAAGAGCCGGGCGCTGCGCTTCGCCACCAACCTGCCGTTCCTGGAGATCATCCGCGTCCGCTCCTTCGACGTGGCGACCTTCGTCGCCTTCGGGGCGGCGCAGCTGGGGGTGTGCGGCAACGACGTGCTGATGGAGTTCGACTATCCCGAGCTCTACTCGCCGCTGGACCTCGGCATCGGCAAGTGCCGCATCTCGGTGGCGGAGCCGGTGGAGATGGTGGCGAAGGACGACCCGCAACGCTGGAGCCACGTCCGCGTCGCCACCAAGTACCCGGAGATCACCCGCCGCCACTTCGCCAAGCGCGGCGTCCAGGCGGAGTGCATCAAGCTGAACGGCGCCATGGAGCTGGCGCCGTCGCTGGGCCTCTGCCAGCGCATCGTCGACCTGGTGTCGAGCGGGGCCACGCTGAAGGCCAACGGGCTGGTGGAGATCGAGCACATCGCCGACGTCACCTCGCGCCTCGTGGTGAACCGCGCCGCCTTCAAGACCCGCCATCCCGAGATCCAGGGCTGGATCGACCGTTTCCGCGACGAGGTCGCCCGTGCCGCTTAGGCTGTCCACATCCGATCCCGGCTTCGAGGCCGCCTTCCGCGGGCTGCTGGGCGCCAAGCGCGAGGTGCAGGAGGACGTGGCCGCCGCCGTCGCCGCCGTCCTCTCCGACGTGCGCGCCCGCGGCGACGCCGCCCTGCTGGAGTACACCAGGCGCTGGGACCGGCTGGAGCTGACCGCCGACCGGCTGCGCGTCACCGCGGCCGAGGTGGATGCGGCGCTGGCCGCCTGCGGCGACGGCGTGCTGGAGGCGCTGCGCACCGCGGCGTCGCGCATCGAGGCGTTCCACCGCCGCCAGGCGCCCGAGGCGCTGTCCTACACGGATGCCCAGGGCGTGCGGCTGGGGGCCCGCTGGACGCCGGTCGGCGCCGTCGGCCTCTATGTCCCCGGCGGCACCGCCGCATATCCCAGCTCCGTCCTGATGAACGCGCTGCCGGCCAAGGTGGCGGGGGTGGAGCGGGTCGCCATGGTGGTGCCGACGCCGGACGGGAAGCTGAACCCGCTGGTGCTGGCCGCCGCCCGCGTCGCCGGGGTGGACGAGATCTACCGCGTCGGCGGCGCCCAGGCGGTCGCGGCGCTGGCCTACGGGACGGAGACGATCCGGCCGGCGGACAAGATCGTCGGGCCCGGCAACGCCTTCGTCGCCGCGGCCAAGCGGCAGGTCTTCGGCACCGTCGGCATCGACATGATCGCCGGCCCCTCGGAGATCCTGGTCGTCGCCGACGGCGCCAACGACCCCGCCTGGATCGCCGCCGACCTCCTGTCGCAGGCGGAGCACGACACCTCGGCCCAGTCCATCCTGATCACCGACGACGCCGGCTTCGCCGACCGCGTGGCGGCGGCGGTGGAGGCGCACCTGCGGACGCTGCCCCGGGCGGAGATCGCGGCGGAGAGCTGGAACGCCCACGGCGCCGTCATCCTGGTCCGCAGCCTGGAGGAGGCGCCCGCCCTGGTGGACCGGCTGGCGCCGGAGCACCTGGAGCTGGCCGTCGCCGACCCGGACGCGCTGGCGGCGCGGGTGCGCAACGCCGGGGCCATCTTCCTCGGCCGCCACACGCCGGAGTCCATCGGCGACTATGTCGCGGGGCCCAACCACGTGCTGCCGACGGCGCGCAGCGCCCGCTTCTCCTCCGGCCTCAACGTGCTGGACTTCATGAAGCGCACGACGCTGGTCGGCTGCGACGCCGCCTCGCTGGCCGCCATCGGCCCGGCCGCGGTGGCGCTGGCCGAGGCCGAGGGGCTGCAGGCGCACGCGCTCTCCGTCTCCATCCGCTTGGGCGCCGGATGAGCGAGAGGCGCAACCGCATCGTCCATGTCGAGCTGGTCGAGCGCCACATCGTGCGCCGCCGGCCGGAGGTCGAGCACGAGCGCGCCGTGGCGCTGTTCGACCTGCTGGAGGAGAACGAGTTCACGCTGCCGGACTTCCCCGACGCCGGC
Organism: Azospirillaceae bacterium; assembly: GCA_035627915.1. Classification (GTDB taxonomy): domain Bacteria; phylum Pseudomonadota; class Alphaproteobacteria; order Azospirillales; family Azospirillaceae; genus DASPKT01. The sequence goes on along the minus strand of DASPKT010000421.1, from coordinate 13,019 downwards.
CCGTTCCGCCTGCTCCTCTCCATCGAGGAGAACCGGCTCGCCTTCGACGTCCGCGACGAGCAGGACGCGCCGCTGACCCGGGTGGTGCTGGCGCTGACGCCGCTGCGGACCATCGTGCGCGACTACTTCATGATCTGCGACAGCTACTACAAGGCCATCAAGACGGCGAGCCCCTCGCAGATCGAGGCCATCGACATGGGCCGGCGCGGCCTGCACGACGAGGGCTCCACCGTCCTGCGCGAGCGTCTGTCGGGCAAGATCGAGGTCGACCATGGCACGGCGCGGCGGCTGTTCACGCTGATTTGCGTCCTCCACATCCGCGGCTAGCGGCGGCGGGCATGGACCCAATCCCCGGCCTGGCCCTCGGACTCCCCGCCGTCGGCAGCGTCCTGTTCGCCTGCACCCACAACGCCATCCGCTCGCCCATGGCGGAGGCGATCCTGAAGCACCTGCACGGCCACACGCTCTACGTCGACTCGGCCGGCGTGCGCGACGGCGAGGTGGACGGCTTCGCCATCGCCGTGATGGAGGAGATCGGCATCGACCTGTCCCGCCACCGCTCCAAGACCTTCGACGAGCTGGAGGACACCTCCTTCGACCTCGTCATCTCGCTGTCGCCGGAGGCTCAGCACAAGGCGGTGGAGATGACCCGCACCATGGCCTGCGACGTGGAGTTCTGGCGCACCTTCGACCCCTCCCTGGTGGAGGGCAGCCGCGACGTGCGGCTGGACGCCTACCGGCAGGTGCGCGACCAGCTCTACCGCCGCATCCGCGAGCGCTTCCCGCCGCGCCTGGCGCCCAGCTTCTGAGCCGTCCCCGGGGCGCCTGCGCGGGCGTCTCCGGCCGCGTTTGTGGTACGGCGGGCACGCTCCCCGGCACGATTGGAGTGCCGACTGCGTCATGCCGTGAAAACGCTTGACCGGCGAAGGAAGCGCAATCACCTATGGGCCCAAATTTCTCCCAAGAGGCTGAAAGCAGGTTATGGCCAAGGAAGATTTGATCGAGTTCTCCGGCACCGTGACGGAGCTGCTGCCCAACGCCATGTTCCGCGTGAAGCTCGACAACGAGCACGAGGTGCTGGCGCACACGTCCGGGAAGATGCGCAAGAACCGCATCCGCGTCCTGGCCGGCGACCGGGTCAACGTGGAGATGACGCCCTACGACCTGACCAAGGGCCGCATCACCTTCCGGTTCAAGTAAGCCGGCGCCGGTGGTCCCGACCACAGCCGACAGCGGGGCGGAAGCCGTCCGCACCCGTCCGGCGCTCGTGCTGGCGAGCAGCTCGCCCCGGCGCCGCGACCTCCTCGCCATGATCGGGCTTTCGCCCGACCTCATCGATCCCGCCGACATCGACGAATCGCCGCTGAAGGCCGAGCTTCCCGCCCGGCTCGCGGCCAGGCTCGCCCAGGGCAAGGCCGCCGTCGTGGCCGCGCGCCGCCCCGGCGCCGTCGTCCTGGCCGCCGACACCGTGGTCGGCGCCGGCCGGCGCATCCTGCCCAAGGCGGAGACGCCGGAGGAGGTGCGCGAGTGCCTGGAGCTGCTGTCCGGCCGCCGCCACCGCGTCTTCACCGGCGTCTGCGTCGTCGGCCCCGACGGACGCGTCCGCGCCCGCACCGTGCAGACCGCCGTCGTCTTCAAGCGCCTCTCCGGGGCGGAGATCGCCGCCTACGTCGCCTCCGGCCAGGGGCAGGGGAAGGCCGGCGGCTACGCCATCCAGGGGCTGGCCGCCCTGTTCGTGCGCGAGCTGATCGGCTCGCACAGCAACGTCGTCGGGCTGCCGCTGTACGAGACGGGCGGGCTGCTGCGCGCCGCCGGCATCGACGCGCTGGCCCCGCCGCCGGCCGCATGAGCCGCGGCACCCGCGAGATCCTGATAGACCGCCGCGGGACCCTGCGCCGCGCCGCCGTGCTGACCGACGGCGAGCTGACCGACCTCCATATCGACCGCATCGACCGGCCGCCGCTGTCGGGCGCCGTGTTCCTGGGCCGGGTGGCACGCATCGCCGCCGGGCTGGACGCCGCCTTCGTCGACATCGGCACCGGCGCGCCCGGGCTGCTGCCCGCCGCCGACGTGCGCCCGCGGGCGCGGGACGCGCGCATCGGCACGCTGCTGCGCACGGGCCAGCCGGTGCTGGTGCAGGCGAAGGCAGACTCGGTCGGGCGGAAGGGCGCGCTGCTGACCATGGACGCGACCCTCCCGGGCCGCTTCCTGGTGGCCGCTCCGTTCCTGGACGGCATCACCGTGTCCAAGCGCCTGGGCCGCGGGCCGGAGCGGGCGCGGCTGTCCGCCCTGGTGCGCGACGCCGCCCCGCCGGGGCTCGGCTGGATCGTCCGCGCCGACGCCGCGACGGCCGACCCCGGCTTGGTGGCGCTGGAGGCGGAGGCGCTGGCGGTGGCGTGGCGCGACGCGCAGCGCGCGGCGGCCGGGGCGGCCGCGCCGGCCCTGCTGCTGCCCAGCCCCACCGCGGTCGCCCGCGCGCTGGTGGAGCAGGGCGGGCCCGGCCTGACCCGCATCGCCGTGGATGGGCCTGAGGCGCTGGCGGAGGTGCGCGCCTGGTGCCGCGACCGGGCGCCCGACCTGGAGCGGCTGGCGCGCCCGCACGTCGACCGCGTCGCGCTGTTCGAGACGGGCGACCTGGAGCAGGAGATATCGGCGCTGATGGAGCCACTTGTGCCGCTGCCCGACGGCGGCTCCCTCGTCATCGAGCGGACGGAGGCGCTGACCGCCATCGACGTGAACGGGGGCGAGAAGGGCAACGCGCTCGCGACGAACCTTGCGGCGGCGCGGGAGATCGCGCGCCAACTGCGCCTGCGCAACGTCGGCGGCATCGTCGTGGTCGACTTCATCAACCTGGACCGCGCGGGCGAGCGCGAGCAGCTGATCCAGGCGCTGAGCGGGGCCGTTTCCGAGGACCCCGGCAATACCCATGTGTACGGCATGTCGCGCCTGGGCCTGGTCGAGATGACCCGCCAGCGGCGCGGCCCGGCCCTGGCCGACCTGGCCGGCCCCCTCGAGCCTTGAGACGAGCCTTTCCCGGACCTTCCCCCATGAGCAGCGATCCCATCGACCTCTCGCGGGCCAAGCCGCGCCGCGCCACCTGCGCCGTCTGCGGCCGCCCGCAGGAGCCCGCCTTCAAGCCCTTCTGCTCCCGCCGCTGCGCCGACGTGGACCTGGCGCGCTGGCTGAACGGCGTCTACCGGGTCCCCGTCGCGGAGCCCGGGGAGGGCGACGACGAGGGCGGCGGAAAAAGCGACGCCGAGCCGTAATCTGACGCTGGACAGGCCGGATCAAACCCTCTATATCCAGCGCCCACAGCCGGCCGCGACACCAACACGCGGCAAACGGACACGGCGCCCAGGTAGCTCAGTTGGTAGAGCAGGGGACTGAAAATCCCCGTGTCGGTGGTTCGATTCCGCCCCTGGGCACCACTCTCCAAGTTTCTGAAATCGCTGGGTTCTGCGGGTTCCAATCCTTCCCCGTGGAGTGCCTGGGTGGTCCCTTGCCGGGATCCTGCTGCGTCGCCGGATGCGGCGGTGTCCTTTGCTGCGTCGGCCTGCGTCGCCGCACACCCAACAGATATCCAGCAACGCCCGCCAGGATACAGTCAGGCGTCGCGCCCGATGACCGCGTTAGCGGCAGCTGTCTGTCAGGATCGGGCCCTTCGAGATTTCGTCCAAAGAGACCTCGAGGTTACGGAATCGCGGCGTATCTCGAATCTGCGCCCTGACGACGGCCATTCTCTCTGAAATGAACTTTTCGACATCTTCCTCCGGCGGGTATGAGCTGGCTTCGGTCAGGATCATGAATCCGGAGTTCCCGGAACCGCGATCCCCCACCTTGATGACATCCACGATCCTGGCGTCATAGGCCGCGCGCATTCTGCCTTCGAATGAGACGAAGCTGCCGATGGGCAGTTTTCCTAGATTCGGCTCAAGGTGGATTTCCCGGTGGAGCCGCACCTCCAGCAAGGCAGCCGAATAGGCACCGTCGTAGTCATGCGGCGGCAGTGACAGCCGGATCGGCTGTGGATCACCAAAGGCGAGCAGGACCGAGGCATCCTTCAAACGTTGCCTCTGACGCATCTCGATGCAGAAGGCCTCCAAGGCGAGGGATGCGGAATGGCTCTCCATGGAACTGCTGCGCACCCGCGGCGCATCACTCCCCAGGACAGTCGAAGGCGCCAACAACAGCATGGCAGCCAGTCCGGCGACGCCGGACGCTGCCGCGCCGGAGGCTTTCGCCGCCTTTGAGCCGAATCGGTATCCCATCGCAATGCTTGCCATGGTGTGCCAGTCCCCTCCGTTTCCAATCCGTAGATGATGATAGCGCAGGGTGTACCGGATGCAGCGAGGGCTACGACACCGCCCCGGGGAACCACTCTCCACCTCTCCGAATCCTCCCCATCGTTGCGCATCCGGAACGCGCCCTTCGGTGCGAGGCCACAGCTTTTTCACAGCCTATGCCGTGCCGGATGGGGAGCTTCGCTGTTTGCCTTCGCATGGCGGAGGGAACCAACAGGTCGGGCGGATACCACCCCCGGGAGGACGAGGAGCGGCTGGAGCGCGCCGCCCGGCGGCAGGCCGCGGGCGCGCGGCGGGCGGCGGGCGACCTGCAGCTCTACGGCGTCCGCGTCACCCATCCCGACCGCGTGCTCTGGGCGGAGCAGGGGCTGACCAAGCGCGGGCTGATCGACTATTACGCCGGCATCGCCGCCTGGATCCTGCCCCACCTGACCGGGCGGCCGCTGGCGCTGAAGCGCTGCCCCTCCGGCCCCTCCAAGGTCTGCTTCATCCAGAAGCACGCCTGGGCCGGCCTGCATCCCGCCGTGCAGCGCGTGCCCATCGCCGAATCGGCCGGCGTGCGCGACTATCTGATGGTGGACTGCCTGCCCGGCTTGGTCGCTTTGGCGCAGGGCGGCGCGCTGGAGCTGCACCCCTGGGGCGCCACGGTGGACCTGCTGGAGACGCCGGACCGGCTGGTCCTGGACTTCGACCCGGGCGAGGGCGTCGGCTGGGAGGCCGTGGTGGCGGCGGCGCTGGAATCGCGCGAGCGGCTCAAGGCGGCGGGGCTGGAGAGCTTCGTGAAGACCACCGGCGGCAAGGGGCTGCACGTGGTGGCGCCGCTGGCCCCCGAGGCCGGCTGGGACGCCCTGAAGGAGTTCGCCGAATCGGTCGCCGCCGCCATGGCGGCCGACGCGCCCGACCGCTACACCACGGCCATGGCGAAGGAGGAGCGCGGCGGGCGCATCTTCGTCGATTATCTCCGCAACACCCGCGGTGCCAGCGCCGTGGCGCCATACTCCACCCGCGCCCGTGCGGGCGCCCCCGTCGCCGTCCCCATCGCCTGGGAGGAGCTGTCCGGCATCACCGGCGGCAACCATTTCGGTGTGGAAACGGTCTGCGCCCAGCTTGCGGCGCGCCCCTCCGATCCATGGGAGGGGTTCTTCGACCTCCGGCAGGGGCTTCCGACCGCGCGGAAGGGGAGGCGGGCTGCCGCCGCCCGGCGGGCGGGGTAGGGCGGCGGAACCGGCTTTTCCTTCCGGAACAGGGGCTTCGGGAGCGGGATTACCGCCACTCCCGAAGCCGTGGCGCTGGCGCATAGGAACCAACGGTTTCCCGTAACTTCGACCGATGCCGCGCGTTGGGGCGGCTGGTGGCCCGCGGACTGCGCGTGCCGGACGGGGACGGGGAATGACCGACGCATGAGCGCCAGGTTCGATGCCAGGAGCCTCCAGGGTGCGACGGGGCGGCTGATCCGGCTGCCGGTGCCGGGCGGCGCGCCCCTGCCGGAGGGCGGCGGCCCCGGCGGCCCGGCGCCGGGCGGGCTGGCCGGGGCGGTCGTCCACCTGATCGGCCGGGCCGAGGGGCTGCTGCCCCGCCGCGTGGCCGACGCGGTGCGCGACCGCGGCGGCCGGCTGTCGCCGCGCCTGGGCCGCCAGGTCACGACGGTGGCGGTCGCCCACGGCGCGCTGAAGCACCTGCGCTCCGGCCTGCTGCCGGCCCTGATGCTGCACCAGGCGCCGCCGGGGGCGGAGTTCATCAGCGAGGGCGAGTTCCGCCGCCGCCTCGGCCTGGACGGCCCGCCGCCGCCGGCCAACCGCGACCTGTCGGCGGAGCGGCTGTCCGCCCTGTCGGGCCTGCGGCCGGAGGCGGTGTTCTGGCTCTCCCTCTTCGACGTGCTGGAGCCGGCCGGCGGGCTCTACGGCTTCCGCGACCTGGTGGCGGCGCGGCGGGTGCGCGGCATGCTGCGCGACGGCGTCACCCTGGGCGACGTGATCGAGGGGGCGCTGCGCCTGCGCCGGGAGCAGGGGATGGGCCTGTCGGAGGCCGCCGGCGACCCGGTCGGCCCGGTACGCGACGGCCGCGGGCGGCTGGTCGACCCGGAGGGGCAGTTCCTGCTGCCCCTGGAGTCGCCGCCGGCCAGCGCCGACCAGCTGCTGGACTTCGCCGAACTCATGCGCCGGCACCGCGCCATCGACCTCAGCGAGCGGGCGCTCGGCACCGCGCTGCGCCTGACGCCGTGGGACCCCGCCGTCCTCTACCGGCTGGGCGAGGTGCTGGCCCTGTCCGGGCGGCGGGCGGAGGCGGAGGTGTGCTGGCACCGGGCGCTGGACCGCGATCCCGGCTTCTCCGAGGCGAGCCTGGCGCTGGCCCGCAGCGCCGCCCGGTCAGGCAAGGTCGACGCCGCGGTGGCCCATCTCTGCGCGGCCTTGCGCCAGCGCCCGACCGACGGCGGGCTGCGCTACGCGCTCGCCATGATCCTGCAACGCCACGGCCGCTACCGGGAGGCGCTGTCCTTCTGGCGGGCCCTGCTGGACGCCGGCGCTGCCGGACCGCTGGCCGAGCGCGCCCGCCGGCACGCCGCGGTCTGCCAACGGATTCTCCGCAGGGATTAGACGGGTACGCCGCCCCGCCTAGCCGGAAGGGTACGCGGAACCATCAATGCTCCCTTGGGTTCCGAATGGAGAGAACATCCAGGGAGTCGGCCCCATGCGCCGGGCACTGCTGATCGTCGGTCTCGTCCTTGTCGTCCTGGTGGTCGGGGGCGCCGTCCTGATCGTCACCATGGGACCGGAGCGGCTGGCCCGCTACGCCGCAGACCGAATGACGGAGACGACGGGGCGCAAGGTGGAGATCGCCGGGCCGGTCGACATCGACTGGTCGCTGTCGCCGCGTATCACGCTGGGCGGCATCACCATGGCCAACGCCGAATGGGGCAGCGACCCGCTGATGGCGCGGGTCGGGCGCATGGAGGCGGTGGTGAAGCTGCTGCCGCTGCTGACCGGCCGCATCGACCTGCCCGAGGTCATCGTGGCCGAGCCCTGGCTGCTGCTGGAGAAGAACGCGGAAGGGGTGGGCAACTGGGTCTTCGACGTGCCGGCCGAGGCGGAGGCCGCGGCGGAGGCGGTGTCGCCGGAGGAGCGCTCGGAGTTCCCCGTCATCGGCACGCTGGCGATCGAGGAGGGCCAGCTCATCTACCGCGACCCCAAGGCGGACATCGACATCGACAGCCGCATCCACACCGTCGTGGCGGAGGGCAGCGGCGACCGGCAGGTGCGCCTCGACGGCAGCGGCACCATGGAGGGCAAGCCGCTGAAGATCGAGTTCACCGGCGCGCCGCTCATCACGCTGCGCGAGACGGAGGAGCCCTACCCGCTGAAGCTGGCGGTCTCGCTGGGCAAGACCTCGCTGACCGCGGAGGGCACCCTGACCGAGCCGGTGAAGCTGCGCGGCGTCGATCTGCGGCTGGCGCTGAAGGGCCCCAACCTGGCGGAGACCTATTCGCTGGTCAGCGTGCCGCTGCCGCCGACCGGCCCCTACCACCTGAACACCCGGCTGATCCGGCGCGAGGCGGAATGGCGGGCCGAGGAGATCGACGGCAAGGTCGGCGAGAGCGACCTGTCCGGCTGGCTCAGCGTCACCCCGCAGGAGCCGCGCCCGGTCGTGCGGGCGGAGCTGGTGTCGAAGCAGCTGCGCCTGGCCGACCTCGGCGGCTTCATCGGCATGACTCCGGGCGAGGAGGACAACGACGGCAAGCTGATCCCCGACACCGAGATCAACCTGGAGCGGCTGCGCGTGGCCGACATGGACATCAGCTTCAGCGCCCAGGACATCGAGGGGCCGGTGCCCATGCAGGGGGTGAAGGCCGGGCTGAAGCTGGAGAACGGGCGCGCCGTGGTGCAGCCCTTCAACGTCACCCTGGCGCTGGGCACGGTCGGCGGCAGCATCGTGCTGAACGGGCGCGAGCAGGTGCCCTCCGCCGCCTTCGACATCGACATCCGCGGCGTGCAGCTGAAGCCCCTGTTCAAGGGCACGCCCTTCGAGGAGGAGACCGAGGGCACCATCGGCGGTCACCTGGACCTGCAAGGCAGCGGCAAGTCGCTGGCCGGCATCCTGGGCAACGCCGACGGCGAATCGGCCCTCATCATGCAGGGCGGGCGCTTCAGCACGCTGCTGATGGAGGTCACCGGCATCGACCTGGCGGAGGCGCTGGGCTTCGTGCTGACCAAGGACCAGTCGGTGCCGGTGCGCTGCATGGTGGCCGCCTTCGACGTGGAGGACGGCGTTATGAAGTCCAAGACCCTGGTCTTCGACACCGAGGACACCAACGTCGCCGGCGAGATGACGATCGGGCTGGCCAAGGAGACGCTGGACGGCCGCATCCTCGCCCACCCCAAGGACGCCAGCATCGCGTCGGCCCGCACGCCCATCACCTTCGGCGGCACCTTCTCCGAGCCCGAGGTGGGGGTGGAGGCGGGGCCGCTGGCGGCGAAGGGGGCCGCCGCGGTGGCGCTCGGCACGCTGCTGACCCCGCTGGCGGCCCTGATCCCGCTGATCGAGACCGGCGGCGGCGAGGACAGCCCCTGCCAGGACCTGATCCGCGAGGCCCGCGACACGCCGGGCAAGGGCGACCAGCCCCGCAAGCGCCAGGAACCGGCCCCGGCGAAGCGTCCCTAGGGAAGGGCTCCTAAGGCCGCGCGCCGCGCAGGTCCAGGACGAAGGCCAGCGGGATGCCCATGCGCTCCACCCGCACCAGCTCCGCCCCCTCGGGCGCGCCGGGGCAGCGGCCGCGGGTGTAGGCGACGTAGAAGTCCGCCTCGCCCTCGCCGACGCCGCGCCAGCTGGGCGGCAGGTAGTAGAGGGCGGAACCGGGCGGGCCGCAGAGGCGCACGCGGTAGGGCCTGGTCAGCGACATCACCCCCTCCCGGCGCAGGATGGCGGCGGTCAGCGCGCGCGCCGCCTCCGACATGGCGGAGCCCCAGTAGTCCAGCTCGAACCGCCCCGCGGCCCCGGTCACGCCGCCGGCCAGGGCGTTGTGCCAGATGGTCTGGTAGGGGTGCAGCCGGACCATGGTGGCGGCCTGGGCGGCGGCGTAGCCGGCCAGCGCCGCCCCCGCCAGCGCCGCCGGCCGGAAGCCCCGGCGGCTGGCCGGCAGGGCCAACGCCAGCCGGTCCAGCGCGACGCCGGCGGCCGCGGCCAGCAGCGGCACCAGGAACAGCATGTGGCGGATGCCGTCATAGAGCACCGCGTGGGTCGCCAGCACCGCCAGCGGCGGCAGCAGCAGGGCGGCGGCGAGCGCCACCGCCTCCATCCGCACCCGCCCGCGCAGCAGCGCCGACAGCCCCAGCCCCGCGGCGCCGGCGACCGCCAGGAACAGCGGCACCGGCAGCTTCACGGCGAGGCCCATCGGCAGGTACCACCAGGGCAGCTCGGTGGTGCGCAGTGTCTGGCCGGCGAACAGGAAGGTGAAGTCCAGGGGGAAGCGCGAGAATTCCGCCAGCGCCCGGACGGGGTGGCCGACCGGGTCCAGCTGCGCCCACGGCCATGCCGCCACCATGAGGGCCCAGGCCACCGGCAGGGCGGCGGCGAAGACCAGCGCGATGCGCCCCGCCTCCGCCAGGACGGGCAGCGGGCCGGCGCCCCGGCCCAGCCGCAGCAGCACCCAGGCCAGCCCCACCACGCCCAGCGGCCCCAGGAACAGCACGCCGCCGACCCGGATGCCCAGCGCGGCCCCCAGCGCCAAGCCGAACCCGACCGCGTCGCGCAGCCGCGGCTCCGGCAGCGCCGTGGCCAGCCGTACCAGGAACACCGCCGACCAGGCGCCGGCGACGGCGAAGGGCGTGTCCTTGGGATTGTTGAAGGCGTGGCCCCACCAGTCCGGCGTCAGCAGCAGCAGCACCGCCGCCAGGGCCCCGGCGCGCGCGCCGCCAAGGTCGCGCGCGATGCGGTGCACCGCCGCCACGCCCAGCAGCCCCAGCAGCCCGCCCAGCAGCCGGCGCGTCCCGTAGGCGTCGAAGGGCGACAGCAGCGAGATGGCGGCCGCCATCGTGTCGTACAGGGCGCCGTAGAGGTAGAGGTTCTGGAACTCCAGCACCGAGCGGTCGGCGCCCAGGCTCAGGTACCAGTCCAGCGCCCGCTCGCCGTACTCCACGTGCAGCGGCTCGTCCCAGGTGATGCCGTGGTCGCGGAAGCCGGCCAGCATCAGGCACGCCGCCAGGACCATGGCGGCGGCGTACAGCCCGCTCCAGAAGCGCCGGGCCGCGGGGCCGGACGGCGAGGGGGTCAGGGCAGGCTCTGCCGGCCGTCGGCCGGCGGGCGCGCCTCCTCGGCCCGGGCGAAGCCCTGGGCGTCGGCGACGATGTAGAGCGGGCGGCCCTTCACCTCGGTGAAGACGCGGCCGAGATAGTCGCCCAGCACGCCCAGGCAGATCAGCTGCACCCCGCCCAGGAACAGCGTCGCCGCCATCAGCGAGGCGTAGCCCGGCACCTCGATGCCGTAGATCATGGTCTTGGCGATGATCACCCCGGCATAGACGCAGGCCAGCGCCGCCACCACCAGCCCCAGCCAGGACCAGACGCGCAGCGGCAGGGTGCTGAAGGAGGCGATGCCGTCGAAGCCGAAGCGCAGCAGGCGCCAGAACCCGAACGCCGACGTGCCGGCGTGGCGCGGCGCCGGGTCGAAGGGCACCGCCGCCTGGCGGAAGCCGACCCAGCTGTACATCCCCTTGAGGAAGCGCCCGCGCTCCGGCATGGCGTTCAGCGCGTCGACGACGGCGCGGTCCAGCAGGCGGAAATCGCCGGCGCCGCGCGGCAGCTCGACCTCCGAAAGGGCGCCGAGGAGCCGGTAGTAGAGTTCGCTCAGGTGGCGGCGCAGCGTCGGGTCGGTGTCGCGGCTGCGGCGCACCGCGTAGACCATCTGCGCGCCCTCCCGCCAGCGGGCGACGAACTCCTCGATCAGCTCGGGCGGGTGCTGCAGGTCGGCGTCCATGATGATGGCGGCGCGGCCGGAGGCCTGGCGCAGGCCCGCCGTCATCGCCATCTCCTTGCCGAAGTTGCGGCTGAAGCGCAGCAGCTTGACGCGCGGGTTGGCGACGCGCGCCGCCTCCAGCGCCGCCCAGGTGCCGTCGCGGCTGCCGTCGTCGACGCAGACCACCTCGTAGGGCAGGCCCAGGCGCTCCAGCACGCCCTGCAGCCGCCGGAACAGCGGGCCGACGTTCGCCTGCTCGTTGTGCATCGGGACGACCACCGAGAGCACCGGCTGCCCGGGCTGACCGGGGAAGGCGATGGGCCGGGGGGGCTGCGGGGGCAGGGACATGCGGCGATGCTCTGGCGGGGTGCGGCGGCGGGATGCGGCGGGTCTGGCTCCGAAGGAGGGAAGATACCCCCTTCCGCCTTCTCCCGGCCATGATTTCTCCGGATGCTTAACATTCGGTGCAGGGTCCGCCGGGCCCGGCCGTATAAGAACCGGGCGGCATTCCCGGCGCCCGCGCCCTCCGAACCGAAGCGTGACATGAGCGACCGTTCCTCCTTCCTCCGTTCCCTGGCGGGTGCCGGCCTGCGCCGCCGCCTGGCCGTGCTCGGGACCCTTGCGGTGCTGTCGGGCGGGGCCTGGTACCTGCTGTCGCCGGCCGACGAGGCGCGCACCGTCTACACCTTCGCCGCGGTGGAGGAGGGGCCGATCGTCAGCGCCGTCTCCACCTCGGGCGCGCTGCGCGCCGCGGGGGAGGTGGTCGTGGGCTCCCAGCTGTCCGGGCAGATCGCCGAGGTGGCGGTGGACTACAACAGCCGCGTCGCCCGGGGCGACGTGCTGGCCCGCCTCGACCCCCGCACCTTCGAGGCGCGGGTGGCCCAGGCCGAGGCGCAGCTGGAGGTCGCCCGCGCCCGCGTGGCAGAGACGGAGGCCGCGCGCAACCGCGCCGCCGTGCAGCTTGCCGACGCAAGGCGGGACTTCGAGCGGCGCCAGGCGCTGCGCAAACAGGGCAACCTGTCGGAGCGCGACTTCGAGACGGCGCGCACGCGCCTCGACACGGCGGAGGCCGACCTGCGCATGGCCGACGCGCAGATCATGAGCGCCCGCGCCGGCGTGCTGCAGCAGGACGCGGCGCTGAAGCAGGCCGCCACCGACCTGGAGCGCAGCGTCATCCGCGCCCCCATCGACGGCGTCGTCATCAAGCGCGAGGTGGAGCCGGGCCAGACCGTGCAGGCCAGCATGACGGCACCCACCCTCTTCACAATCGCCAGCAGCCTGGAGCGCATGGAGGTGGAGGCGCGGGTGGACGAGGCCGACATCGGCCGCGTGCGCGAGGGCCAGCCGGTGCGCTTCACCGTCGACGCCTTCCCCGGGACCGGCTTCGCCGGAACCGTGCGCCAGATCCGCAAGGCGCCGAAGGAGCAGCAGAACGTCGTCACCTACACGGTCGTGGTCGCCGCGGACAATCCCGGCGAGCGGCTGCTGCCCGGCCTCACCGCCAAGCTCGACATCGTCATGGGCGAGCGGGAGCGGGCGGTGAAGATCCCGGCCGCAGCACTCCGCTTCCGCCCCCGCCCCGAGGCGCGGCCCGGCGCCGCCCGCACCCCCGGCGCCGCCGTGGCTGCCGAGCAGGGCGCGTCCGCCGGCCCGAAGCGCGGACCCGGGGAGGCCGCCCCGGCCGCCGACGGCACCCGCCGGGGCACCGTCTGGGTCCTGGGCCGCGGCGGCGCGCCGGAACCGGTGCAGGTGACGCTGGGGCTTGAGAACGCC
>DASPKT010000420.1:0-6478 GCA_035627915.1 Azospirillaceae bacterium | reverse complement strand
GCGACCAGCTGCGCATCGCCTACCAGAACCGCCCGCGCATCTTCGATCGCCACATCAGGCTGCCCGAGCTGCTCTACAGGCGGGTCGTCGAGGTCGACGAGCGGATCGGCGCCAGGGGGGAGGTGGTGAAGGCCCTCGACGAGGCGGCGGTGCGCCGCGAACTGGCCGCCGTGCGCGGCGAGGGGTTCCGCGCCATCGCCGTGGTCCTCATGCACGGCTACCGTTTCCCCGCGCACGAGGCCCGCGTGGCCGCGCTCGCGCGCGAGGCCGGCTTCGAGCAGGTCTCGGTGAGCCACGAGGTCAGCCCGCTGATGAAGATCGTCGGGCGCGGCGACACGACCGTGGTTGACGCCTACCTCTCCCCCATCCTGCGCCGCTACGTCGACCAGGTCGCGGCCGAGCTGCCGGGCGTGCGGCTGATGTTCATGCAGTCCAACGGCGGCCTGACCGACGCCGCCCTGTTCCAGGGCAAGGACAGCATCCTGTCCGGCCCCGCCGGCGGCATCGTGGGTGCGGTCCGCACCGCCGCCGCCGAGGGGTTCGGCCGGGTCATCGGCTTCGACATGGGCGGCACCTCCACCGACGTGTCGCACTTCGCGGGCGAGTATGAGCGGGCGTTCGAGACGGTCGTGGCGGGCGTGCGGCTGCGGGCGCCGATGCTGCGCATCCACACGGTGGCGGCCGGCGGCGGTTCCATCTGCCGGTTCGACGGCAGCCGCTTCCGCGTCGGGCCGGAGAGCGCCGGGGCCAACCCCGGCCCCGCCTGCTACCGCCGCGGCGGGCCGCTCACCGTGACCGACTGCAACGTCATGACCGGCAAGCTGAACCCGGACTTCTTCCCCGCCGTCTTCGGCCCCGGCGGCGACCAGCCGCTGGACGCCGCCATCGTGCGGGAGAAGTTCGAAGCGCTGGCGGCGGAAGTGGAGGCCGCCACCGGCCGCGCCCTGGCGCCCGAGCAGGCCGCGGAGGGCTTCCTCACCATCGCCGTGGAGAACATGGCGAACGCCATTAAGCACATCTCGGTCCAGCGCGGCTACGACGTGGGGCGCTACGCCCTGCAATGCTTCGGCGGCGCCGGCGGGCAGCACGCCTGCCTGGTCGCCGACGCGCTCGGCATGACCACGGTCTACGTCCATCCGCTGGCGGGCGTGCTGTCGGCCTTCGGCATGGGGCTGGCCGACATCGTCGCCATGCGGGAGCGCGCGGTGGAACGGGCGCTGGAGCCCGCCGCCATCCCGGCGCTGGACACGCTGGCGGACGAGCTGGCGGCCGACGCGCTCAAGGAGCTGGCGGCGCAGGGGGTGGCGCCGGGGACGGCGGAGGTGCGGCGCAAGGCCCATGTCCGCTACGCCGGCAGCGACACCGCCCTGGTCGTGGCGCTGGGCGCCGCCGACGCCGTGACGGCCGCCTTCGAGGCGGCGCACCGCCAGCGCTTCGGCTTCCTGATGCCGGGCCGCGGCCTGGTCGTGGAGGCGCTGTCGGTGGAGGCGGTGGGCGGCCTGGGCGGTGCGGTGCCGCCGGTCCCCTGGCGCGGCGCCGGTCCGTCCGGCCCGCTCGCCACCGTGGAGATGCACACGGGCGGGCGGCGGCATTCCGCGGCCGTCTTCGACCGCACCGCCCTGCCCGCCGGCGCCGAGGTGGACGGCCCCGCCATCCTGCGCGAGCCCACCGCCACGACCGTGGTGGAGCCGGGCTGGCGCGCCCGGGTGACGCCGGCCGGCGGGCTGGTGTTGACCCGCGCGGTGCCCCTGCCCGCCCGCGTCGCCGTCGGCACCGAGGCAGACCCGGTCATGCTGGAGGTCTTCAACAACCTCTTCATGTCCATCGCCGAGCAGATGGGCACCACGCTGGAGAACACCGCCCACTCCGTGAACATCAAGGAGCGGCTGGACTTCTCCTGCGCGCTGTTCGACCGCGACGGCGGGCTGATCGCCAACGCGCCGCACATCCCGGTGCACCTGGGATCGATGGGCGACAGCGTGCGCGCGGTGCTGGAGCGCCGGCGGGGAGCCTTGGGGCCGGGCGACGTGGTGATGCTGAACAACCCCTACCGCGGCGGAACCCACCTGCCCGACATCACCGTGGTCACGCCCGTCTTCGACGAGGCCGGGGACGAGCTGCTGTTCTGGGTCGCCAGCCGCGGCCACCACGCCGACATCGGCGGCGTCACCCCCGGCTCCATGCCGCCCGACAGCCGCTCCATCGTGGAGGAGGGCGTCCTCATCGACGATTTCCTGCTGGTGGAGCGCGGCCGCCTGCGCGAGGCGGAGACGGTGGCGCTGCTGGAGGGTGCCGTCCACCCGGTCCGCAACGTGGCGCAGAACCTGGGCGACCTGCGCGCCCAGATCGCCGCCAACGAGAAGGGTGTGGCCGAGCTGCGGCGGATGGTCGGCCATTTCGGCCTCGAAACGGTCCGCGCCTACATGGGCCACGTGCAGGACAACGCGGAGGAGCAGGTCCGCCGCGTCATCTCCCGCCTGTCCGACGGCGCCTTCGTGCAGGAGATGGACGACGGGGCGGAGATCCGCGTGGCGGTGACGGTGGACCGGGAGCGCCGCGCCGCCCGCATCGACTTCACCGGCACCAGCCCGCAGCGCCCGACCAACTTCAACGCGCCGGCCAGCATCTGCCGGGCGGCCGTGCTGTACGTCTTCCGCACCCTGGTCGACGACGACATCCCGCTGAACGACGGCTGCCTGAAGCCGCTGGAGATCGTGATCCCCGAGGGCTCCATGCTGAACCCCCGGCACCCCGCGGCCGTCGTCGCCGGCAACGTGGAGACCAGCCAGGCGGTCACCGACGCGCTCTACGGTGCCTTGGGGGTGATGGCGGCGGCGCAGGGGACGATGAACAACTTCACCTTCGGCAACGCCCGCCACCAGTACTACGAGACGATCTGCGGCGGTTCCGGCGCCGGGCCGGGCTTCGACGGGACCGACGCCGTGCACACCCACATGACCAACAGCCGCCTGACCGACCCCGAGGTGCTGGAGTGGCGCTTCCCGGTCCTGCTGGACTCGTTCCGCATCCGCAAGGGATCGGGCGGCGGGGGCCGCTGGCGCGGCGGCGACGGGGTGGTGCGGCGTGTCCGCTTCCTGGAGCCGATGACGGCGGCCATCCTCTCCAACCACCGCCGCGTGCCGCCCTTCGGCATGGAAGGCGGCGCCCCCGGCCGGGTCGGCGCCGCCCGGGTCGAGCGCGCCGGCGGCACCACCGAAACCCTCGCCGCCACCGCGAGGACCGAGATGGCCCCGGGCGACGTCTTCGTCATCGAGACGCCGGGCGGGGGCGGCTACGGGGCGGGGTGACGGGCCGGCCGTGGGGCTCGGGCGTTGATACGGAAGCGACCCTGGACTAGGATTCGGGCCATGCCGGACTCGCTCTACGACATCGACTTCCACGCCTGGACCCGGGAGCAGGCCGCCAAGCTGCGCCGGCTCGCCGCCGCGCGGTCCAATGTGGACCTCGACCTGGAGCACCTGGCCGAGGAGGTCGAGGATTTGGGGAACGAGCAGCGGCACAAAGTCGAGAGCTTCCTGGAGAACGTCATCGAGCACCTGCTGAAGCTCGAGCATTCACCGGCGGACCAGCCCCGGGGCGTCTGGCGCCGCGATGCCTTCAAGGCCCGGGCGGAACTGCTGCGCCGCCTCACCGCCAGCCTGCGCAACCACCTCGCCGCCACCCTGCCCCAGCGCTACCGTCTGGCCCGCCGCACGGCGCTGCTGGGCCTGGAGCAGGACCGCGTCGATCCCGCCTCCCTGCCCCAGGAGTGTCCCTACTCGCTGGAGCAGCTCCTCGACCCCGACTGGCACCCGGGCAGCCGACACGGGCTGGAGTGAGCCCACCCCGTTGACGCCCCTCCCCGCCCCATCCACCCTTGGCCGGTGCAACCGGGGGAGGGCGCGATGCCGAGGGTGGTGCATTTCGAGATCCATGCGGCGGAGCCGGAGCGGGCCGTCGCCTTCTACGCGGGCCTGTTCGACTGGCGGTTCCAGCAATGGGCGGGGCAGCCCTACTGGCTGCTGACCACGGGCGAGGACGGGCCGGGGATCAACGGCGGGCTGGTGCTGCGCCGCGGCCCGGCGCCGGGGGAGGCGCAGCCGGTCAACGCTTTCGTCTGCACCGTGGACGTGCCCGACCTCGACCGCTACCTCGCCCGCGCGCTGGAGCTGGGCGGCGGCGAGGCGGTGCCGAAGATGGCCGTGCCGGGCGTCGGCTGGCTCGCCTACGTCAAGGACACCGAGGGCAACCTGCTGGGGCTGATGCAGCCGGACCCGGCGGCCGCCTGAGCGGCTATTTGCGCTGCAGGTCCGGCAGCCCGTCGTGCGGACCAAGGTCGCGCGGCGGGCAGTCCTTCCAGTGAAGCTGGCCGATCTCCGCGTTGCGGCGGGGGTGCAGGGGGTAGTGCACCTGGTTGTCGGCGCGCTTGCGCTCCCCCACCACCAGCAGGCGCACGTCGCGGCCGGTGTTGTTGAGGAAGGTGTGGGCGATGCCGGTGCCGGGCGGGAAGCCCACCCCGTCGCCCTCCCGCAGCCGGTACAGGCGCCCGTCGATCCAGGCGTCGGGCTCGCCCTCCAGCACGTAGACGAACTCCTCCTCCGTGCTTTCCGCGTGCGGCCAGGAGGTGCGGGTGCCGGGCGGCAGCAGCTCGTGGTGGATGCCGATCCGGGCCAGGCCGAAGATGCGGCCGAAGGGCGATCCGATGGAGAGCCGCTCCTCGGAGCCCGGGTACTGCCCGCCCTCGGCCTCGCGGATCTCGGTCCAGTGGCGGATGAAGTCGGGCCGGCTTTCATCCGGGCGTGCGCCGGGTGCAGACATGGGATGCGCTCTCTCGCTTTGCGGGCCGGGACGGCGGGGGCCCATCATACAGCCCTGCGCACGCGACGCGAGAGGACGCGCGAGAGATGTTCGGTTTCGACCTTCCCGCCTTCGAGCTTCATACGCTGGCCCTGTTCATGGCCGCCGCCCTGGCCCTGAACGTCACGCCCGGCCCCGACATGCTGTTCTGCTTCGCCAGCGGCGTCGGCCGCGGTCCCAAGGCGGGCGTCGCCGCCTCTCTGGGGGTGGCGGCGGGAGCCCTGGTGCACACGCTGGCGGCGGCCCTAGGCCTTGCCGGCCTGCTGATGGCCTCGCCCCTGGCGTTCGAGACGGTGCGCTGGGCGGGTGCGGCCTACCTGGCCTGGCTGGCGTGGAAGAGCTTCCGCGCCCCGCCCCTGTCGGTGGAGGGGACGGAGGCCGTGCGCACCTCCCTCTGGCGTATCTTCGGCCGCGGAGCCCTGACCAACGTGCTGAACCCCAAGGTAGCGCTGTTCTTCCTGGCCTTCCTGCCGCAGTTCATCGACCCGGCCGCAGGCTCGGTGGCGGTGCAGGCGGTGGTGCTGGGCACGCTGATGAACCTGGGCGGCACGCTGGTGAACGTCGCCGTCGGCGCGTCCGGTGGCGGCCTCGGCCGGCTGCTGGCGCGCCACCCGCTGGCGGCCCGGGTCCAGAACTGGATCGTCGGCACCATCTTCCTGGGGCTGGCGGCGCGCCTGGCCGCCGTGTCGCGCGGCTGAGCCGATGCCGGACGCGGAGACCCTCGCCCTGATGGCGGCGGTGGCCCTGGCGATGGGGCTGACGCCGGGGCCGGACATGCTGTTCTGCTTCGCCATGGGGGTGGAGAAGGGGCCGCGCGGCGCCGTCGCGGCGTCGGCCGGGATCGGGCTGGGGCTGGTGGTGCACGTGGCGCTGGCGATCCTGGGCGTCGCCGGCCTGGTCGCCGCATCGCCGGCTGCGTTCGAGGCGATCCGCTGGGCCGGCGCCGGCTACCTGCTGTGGCTCGCCTGGAAGGCCTTCACCGCCCCGCCCACCCTGCTGGAGGCGCCGGACGGCGCCGCCCCCCGGGGCGAGCTGTCGGCGGTGTTCTGGAAGGGCACGCTGACCTGCCTCACCAACCCGAAGCTGCTGCTGTTCTTCCTGGCCTTCCTGCCCCAGTTCGTGAAGCCCGACGCGGGCAACGTGCCGCTGCAGATGCTGGTGCTGAGCCTGATCTTCATCACGCCCGGCTCCCTCATCAACACGGCCGTCGGCGTCTCCGGCGGCGGGCTCGGCCGGCTGATGCGGCGGCATCCGGGCTGGGTGAAGGCGCAGAACCGGATCGTCGGCGGCGTCTTCGCGGCGCTGGCCCTGCGCCTGGCCCTGGCCGGCCGGGGGTAGCCGCCCCCTCCGGGCTACCCCCGCCCCTCCCCGATGCGGCCCGGGACAGGGGCGCCCCGCTTGGTTAAGAATGTCTCCGCCATTCGGGGAGGAGACCGGGCATGGATGTCGAGCGGCTGCTGGGGCAATTGCTGTCGAGCGGGCTGTCGAAGCACGGGTCGAAGCACCGGACCCACTACGGGTCCGGCCACGGGTCCGGCTTCAAGAAGGCCGCCGCCAAGGCCGCCTTCTCCAAGCAGGGGCTGACCCTGCTGGCCGGCATCGGCGTCGCCGCCTACGAGCA
>DASPKT010000419.1:0-10019 GCA_035627915.1 Azospirillaceae bacterium | reverse complement strand
CGGCTTCGGCGGCGGAGACCGGCTCGACCGGTTCGGTCGTCGGGTCCTCGGTGCTCACGGGTGCCTCCTCGGCTGCGGGGGTCGGCGCCGGGCGCTCGGCCTTGGGTGCGGCGGCGCTCCGCCCGCCGGTGCGGCCTCCGCGGCCACCGCCGCCGGACGAGCCGCCACCGTCGGCCGCGCTGGTGCGGGCCTTCGTCGTCGGTTCCTTGTCCCGCTCACGGCCGGCGCCACGACGCTTCCGGTCGCGTCGATCGACCTTCGGCGGCGGGGTGGTGGGGCGCACGCGGGCCCGGACGCGCGCCTCCTGGCGCAGCCGACCGAACAGCCCGCTGCGGGCCTCGGCCACCACCTCGAACTCGGCCGGCAGGATCTGCTTCATGCCCTGGCGGAAGAGGGTGCTCCCGTCGATGATCAGGATGCTCGCCGTCTGCATGGTCATTCCCTTGGAAGGAGGTTTCATTCGTTGCGGCCTTGGTTTTACCCACGAATTCGTGGCTGCCAAACCCGGCTATAGGGTCAGGCGGCCCGGCAAAACGGATGAGGCGACCTAAGCCTTCCTGCCCATGCGATAGAGGCGCCTTCCACCGATCCGGAAGCCCCCATCGGCCGCATCCTGATGCTAAACCCTTGATCGGATTGATGTCGGTGGCACCACTTGGGGGTTAATCCGGAGGCATATTCCCTTCGGATAGGCATAGGCCGGGCGGCCGGCGGGCGGGGCTGGGCGGACCTGGGGGGCGGACTATATGCCTCGGACCCACGGAACCGACGCCGGAGCCCCCGCGATGCAGCCCGTCCACGCCCTCCCCGGCGCCCCGCCGCACCGGTACGGCTGGTGCTGCCTCTACGTGCCGCCGGACGGCGACGCGGCGGCGGCCAAGCGCATGAACCCGGGCACCGTGACGGTGACGACCCTGGCGAAGCTGGGGCCCGCACGGGCGGTGGAGAAGCTGCTGGAGGTGCTGCGCCACAACATGCGGGCGCTGCACCTGCAGCTGGCGGAACTGGGCGGCCAGCCCCGGCACCGCCGCATGCTGCGCATCAACAGCGGGCTGCTGCCGGCCTATACCCACCCGGTGGCGTGGCCGCTCTACCGGGAGCCGGAGGTCAGGGCCGTGGTGGAGCAGGGGCTGGCGCACGCCGGGGCGAAGGCGGCCGCGGCCGACATCCGCCTGGGCTTCCACCCCGACCAGTTCTGCGTGCTGAACAGCGCCACCCCGGCCACGGTCGACAGCACGGTGGCGGAACTGGAGTACCATGCGGAGATGCTGCGGCTGATGGGGCTGGCCGGCGGCTGGCACCCGCGCGGCGCCCACATCAACATCCACGGCGGCGCCCGGGCGCAGGGGACGGAGGCGTTCTTGGCGGGCTTCGCCCGGCTGTCCCGGGACGCCCGTGACCTGCTGACGGTGGAGAACGACGAGGTGTCGTTCGGGCTGGACGACCTGCTGCCCCTGGCGCCGCACCTGCCCCTGATCCTCGACATCCACCACCACTGGATCCGCACCGGCGGGGAGTACATCCGGCCCGACGATCCCCGCATCGCCGTCGTCCGCGACAGCTGGCGCGGCGTCCGCCCGGTCGCCCACGTCAGCGTCTCGCGCGAGGAGCTGCTGGCGGGCTGGCCCGCCGACCGCCTGCCCGACTTCGCGGAGCTGGCCGCCCGCGGGCTGAAGCCCCGGGACCTGCGCGCGCATTCCGACCGGATGTGGAACCGCGCGCTGAACGCGCTGGTCGCCGGGCACCTGTCCTGGGCCGACTTCGAGGTGGAGGCCAAGGCCAAGAACCTGGCGGTGGACGACCTGGACCGCGACGCGGGCGGGGGTGCGTGAGGGGCCGCCCGGCCGGTGCGCGCTTCCCGGGCGGCCGCGCTCCCGCCGCCCTCGCCCTTCGACAGGCTCAGGGTGAGGGCGACCCCGGCCGGGGCGCCGCTCCACCCGGCCTGGTGAGGGCGATCCCGGGCGGGGCGCCGCCTCACCCGGCTTTGTAAGGGCGATCCCAGCAGGGCACCGCCTCATCCTGAGCTTGTCGAAGGACGAGGCGGTGCTGGGGCGCCACGCCTCCGTCGCCCTCGCCCTTCGACAAGCTCAGGGTGAGGACGACCCCGGCGGGGTGCAGGCCCATCCCGCCGCTGGCGCACCGCCTTGCTCCACCGCCGGGGCGCCGCCTCATCCTGAGCCTGTCGAAGGACGAGGCGGTGCAAGGGCGCCGCCGCCTCAGCCCGGCTTGCGGAACAGCGCCACGTTGCCCTCGACCATCTCGGCCCGCCAGCCGAAGCGGGCAGCCAGCCACGCCATCGTCTCCGGCCGGTAGAAGGAGACGTGGCTGCGCTCGCGGATGTAGGACCAGCCGGCGAAGGCGGCGTCGTCGCGCAGCAGCGAGGTCATGACGCCGAGCCAGCCGCCCGGCTCCAGCAGCCGGTCCAGCAGGGCGAAGCCCTCGGCCGGGCGGTGGAAGTGCTCCACGACCTCGGTGCAGGCGACGAAGCCGTAGCGGCGGCCCAGCGCCGCCGGGTCGGGGCGGAACAGCGGGTCCCAGTCGCGCACGGGAAAACTCCGCTCCGCCATCATCGCCGACAGCGCCGGTCCCGGCCCGCAGCCGAAGTCCAGCCCCTCCGCGCCCGGGGGCAGGCGCGCCGCCAGCGGCTCCACCAGGCGGGAGAGGAAGCGGCGGTAGCCGGGGTCGGCGGGGTCGTTGCGGTGCAGCGCGTACTCCGCCCGCTCCTCCGCCTCGGTCGGGAGCTGGGCCGGGTCGAGGAAGGTCAGCAGGCAGGTGCCGCAGCGCCGGTACGACCGCCCGCGGACCTCGGCGAAGGGGCGGCAATCCGGGGCGGCGCAGAGGGGACAGTCCATGGCATCGCACGATCTGGAGGGCCGGGCGGCACACTATGCCGAAAGACGGGCTTCGCCGCACCCGGACCATGCGGTAGGGTCCGGCGGTGCTTTAACATAAGTTAATAGACAGGGATGAAACCGCTGCGCGTCCTCGTCGTCGATGCCGACCTGCCCTCGGTCATGGCGCTGACAACGGCGCTCGGCCAGCTGGGGCACGAGGTGTGCGCCGTCGTCTCCACCGCCTCTGACGCCGTGGTGGCGGCGGTGTCGTTCCGGCCCGACGTGATGGTGCTGGACTACCAGCTCAGGGAGGGGACGGGGGTGCAGGCGGTGCGGGCCATCCAGGTCATCCGGCACCAGCCCTTCCTGTTCGCCACGTCCCGCCCGGACGTGGTGCGCGAACATCTGCCCGAGGCCGTCGTGGTGGCGAAGCCGGCGCTGCGCGGAACGCTTCAGCGCGCCCTGTCCTCGGTCAGGCGGCGGGCGGCGGAGGCCGATGCCGCGCAGGGGATCTGAGCCTCCCCGGGGTCAGCCGCGGCCCCCCCTCAGGTTCTTGCCGACGATGGCGGCGATGATCAGGCCGAAGGCGATCAGGCGCAGGCCGTAGGCCCACAGGAACTCCTCCCGCATGCTCTGGGCGAAGGCGGTGACGCTCTGGTTGATCGCCAGCAGCCAGAAGGCGCAGGCGAAGGAGATGAACAGCCGGTCCTTGGTCCGGGTCCAGAATCTCAGGAAGAAGGCGCCGGCGACAAGGAATCCCATCGTCGCCGCACCGGAGAGGTACAGCAGGATCGCGGGGATCGCCGGCAGGGGTTGCAGGGCTGGTTGCAGGTTTTCCATGGCGGGCGGCTCTTCAATCCGTCTCCCAGATGAAGCCCACGATCAGCACGCCGACCGACATCAGCGCCGTCAGCGTGCGGAAGGGCCTCAGTTCCACGTCCGGCAGGACGATCTGGTCGAGGAACAGCAGGAGGTTGTTGACCGCCAGTCCGGTGAAGCAGAGCGCGCTCCACAGCAGCAGACGGGTCCGGTTCTGCAGGTAGCCGCGGATCAGCAGCACCATGCAGATGACGCTCGTCAGGATGCAGAGAAGATAGACGGCGGCGGCGAGGGAGGGCATGCGCGTCAATCCTTCTTGAGTTTGAACGCGTCGGCGAAGGACTTGATCTTGGCGTCGGGCGCCGAGAGGATCGTCTTGATCACGGTCATGGGCTGCTTTGCGTAGGCGGCCTCGATCTCCGCCACCAGGGCGTCGAGGGCGGGGATGGCGGGGCGGTAGCGGTGGGTGCCGTCGTCGCCGGACACGGTCAGGCCGGCATGCTCCAGCGCCTCCAGCGCGCCGTTGACCGCGGCGGCGCTGCTGCGCAGCTCCAGCACGATCTCGTCCACGCTCCAGGCGCGCTCCTGCCGCCGGCGCAGCAGCAGCAGGATCTCCAGGGCCCAGACGGACCGGATCGACAGCCGCACGAACTGCTGCAGCTCCTCGCTCAGCATCCGCTCCCCCTATCGATAGGGAGCGGCGGGGGCAGGCCGCGGCTGTCCGGGGAAAGGCGCATCACGGGAACCACGCGTGCCTTACGACCGGGCCGCGGCGGCACGGGCCGCCGGGAAGGCCCCGGCGTCGACCAGGGCATCGGGCGCGGCGGCCAGGCCATCCGGCGCGGCGGCCCGGGCGGCGTCGCGGGCGGCGGCCAGCGCCATCAGCTCGGCCAGCGCGCGGCGCAGCGCCTGCGCCTCGACCGGCTTCTGGAGCACCGGCACGCCGGCGAACCGCTCCTCCAGCGCGCCGGCGTCGTAGCCGGTGAGGAACATGAAGGGCACGCCGCGCGCCGCCAGCGCGTCGGCGACGGGATAGACGGAGGCGCCCTTCAGGTTGACGTCCAGGATGGCGCAGTCCACCGGTTCCGCCTCGGCCGCCGACAGCGCCTGGCCCAGGCTGCCGACCGGCCCCACCACCTCCACCCCCAGCGACGTCAGCGCCTGCTCCATCATCAGCCCGACGATCGCCTCGTCCTCGACCAGCAGGGCGCGCAGGCTGGCGGGCAGGGACGCCGAGTCCGGCATCGCCTCGTCCGCCGCGGCCCCGCCGTCGGCCCCGTCGCGCACCGCGACGGCGATCTCGGCGCAGGGGATGGCGAGCGTGCAGACCAGTCCCTGCGGGCGCCAGTCCAGGTCGACCTTGCCGGACAGCTGCTGTTCCACGCTGGCGCAGATGACGCGCAGGCCGAAGCCCTTGGTCCAGGGCCGGGCGGCGGGTGGGCCGCCCACCTCGCGCCAGACCAGGGTCAGCACGTCGGGCGACAGGCTCCAGGCGAGCGACACGCGGCCGGTGGGGGTCGAGAGCGCGCCGTACTTGGCGGCGTTGGTGGCGAGCTCGTGGAAGGCCAGGGCCAGGGTCTGGGCGGTCACCGGCTTCAGCAGCAGGGCCGGGCCGGCGAACTGAAGCCGCGCGTCGGAGCCGGTCTCGTAGGGCGCCAGCTCCTCCTTCACCAGACGCAGCAGGTCGGCGCCCTCCCAGCGGGATTCCGACAGCAGCGTGTGCACGGACGCGATGGCGCGGATGCGCCCCTCCACCGCCTCGATGAAGTTCTCCATCGTGTCGGCGCGGGTCAGGCGCAGGACCGACTGCACCACGGCGAGCGCGTTCTTGGCCCGGTGGTCCACCTCGCGCACCAGCAGCGACTGGCGGTGCTCCGCCTTCTTGCGGGCGGTCATGTCGACCACCACGCCGGACAGCCCGACCGTGTTGCCGGCCGCGTCGGGGGTGGAGACGGCGGTGCCGAAGCACCAGCGCACCTCCCCGTCGGGCCGGATGATGCGGAACTCCGTCTGGCTGGGCCGGCCGGACTCGATGGCGCCGCGCTGCAGCTCCTGCAGGCGCGGCCGGTCCTCCGGGTGGAACAGCGCCTCCATGGCGGACGGCGTCACCGCGAACCCGTCGGGGTCGACGCCGAAGATGCGGTACTGACCCTCGTCCCACACCATGGCGTCGGTGGAGAGGTTCCAGTCCCACGAGCCCATCTCGCCGGCCGCCAGGGCCAGCGAGCGGCGCTTCTCGCTCTCGATGAGGCGCTGGGTCGAGGACTCCAGCGCCTCGGTGCGCTCCTCCACCCGCCGCTCCAGCTCGCGGTTCAGCGCCTCGAGCGCGCGGGTCTTGCGGTGCAGCTCGGCGAAGACGCGGACCTTGGCCCGCAGCACCTCGGGCACCACGGGGACGGGGACGTAGTCCACGGCCCCCGCCTCGTACCCGCGCAGCCGGTCCACGTCCGACATCATGATGGCGGAGATGAAGATGATCGCGGTCTTCTCGAACCGCGGATGCTCCCGGATCATCTCCGCCAGCTGGAAGCCGTCCAGCTCGGGCATGACGACGTCCACCAGCACGACGGCGATGTCGTGCTTCAGCAGGTGCTCCAACGCCTCCCGCGCCGAGTTCGCCTTGATGAGGTTCTCCCCCAGCTCGCTGAGGATGACCTCATAGCTCAGCAGCTTCGCCGGCTGGTCGTCGACGAGGAGGATGTTGACCTTCTGGGTGGCGTCCACTTGGGTTTGCCTCTCAGCGGTGCAGCCACATCCGCAGCGCCGACAGGAGCTGCTCGGTATTCACGGGCTTCGCCAGGTAGTCGGACGCGCCGGCCTCCAGGCACTTCTCGCGGTCGCCCTTCATCGCCTTCGCGGTCAGCGCGACGATGGGTAGGCGGCGGAAGGCCGGGTTGGCGCGGATGACTTCCATGGTCTGGTAACCATCCATCTCCGGCATCATGATGTCCATCAGGACGATCGCGATGTTCGGCGTGCTCTCGATGGTGGCGATCGCCTCGCGGCCCGTGGTGGCGGTAAGCACCCGCATACCACGGCGCTCCAGCACGCTGCTAAGGGCAAAGATGTTCCGCGCGTCGTCGTCGACCAGCAGCACGG
This sequence comes from Azospirillaceae bacterium, assembly GCA_035627915.1. Classification (GTDB taxonomy): domain Bacteria; phylum Pseudomonadota; class Alphaproteobacteria; order Azospirillales; family Azospirillaceae; genus DASPKT01. Next base: position 3,267 of record DASPKT010000419.1, on the reverse strand, counting down.
TCTGGCCGACCAGGTCCTCGTCGGAGCTGTGCAGCCGCTCCAGCATGCGCTGCTTCTCCGGCGGCAGCTCGCCGACGATGCGGTGCAGGAACAGCGCCGTCTCGTCCAGCAGCCGCTCGGGGCTCTCCACGCCCTTGACCACGATGCTGCGGGCCATGGCGTGCAGCCGCGCGTCCTCCTCGGCCGACAGCTCGCGGCCGGTGAAGACCACCACCGGCACGTCGGCCAGCTCGGGGTCGGCGCCGATGACCTCCAGCACCTCGAAGCCGGTCATGTCGGGCAGGCGCAGGTCCAGCACCACGCAGTCGCACGGGCCGGACTTCAGGATCTGCAGCGCCTCCCGGCCGGTGCCGGCCGACAGGACCTCGATGTCGTCGTGGCCCAGCAGCTCGGTGATGCTCATCAGCTCGGCCGGGTTGTCCTCCACCAGCAGCAGGCGCTTGCGGCGCGGCTGGGCGTAGTCCTTGATCTTCGCCAGCGCCGCCTCCAGCCCCTCCTGCGTGGTGGGCTTGGTCATGAAGGAGAAGGCGCCGCGCGCCAGCCCGTGCTGCCGGTCCTCGTCCAGCGTGACGATCTGGACCGGGATGTGGCGGGTGGACGGGTTGTGCTTCAGCTGGCTCAGCACGGTCCAGCCCAGCATGTCGGGCAGGAACACGTCCAGCGACACCGCCGTCGGCTGGTACTGGCGGGCGAGGTCAAGGGCGTCGATGCCGCGCATGGCGATCAGCACCTTGAAGCCCTTGTCGCGCGCCAGGTCGGCCATGATGCGGGCGTAGTGCGGGTCGTCCTCCACGATCAGCAGGACCGTGTCGCCGGTCTGGATGTCCATCCGGTCGTCCGGCACCTGCTCCACCGTGCGCTCCGGCAGGCCGGCGGCGTGGCGCCAGTTGGCCTCGGACTGCACCAGCGCCGGCCGGTGCTGCTCCGCCGGCGTGGTGGCCGGGCGGGGCGCGCTGGTCGGGCCCAGGTAGGTGGCCGGGATGTAGAGCGTGAAGGTGCTGCCGCTGCCGGGCGTGGAGCGCAGCTGGATCTCGCCGCCCAGCAGGCTCGCCAGCTCGCGGCTGATGGCCAGGCCCAGGCCGGTGCCGCCGTACTTGCGGCTGGTGGAGGCGTCGGCCTGCTGGAACGCCTCGAAGATGATCTTCTGCTTCTCCACCGGGATGCCGATGCCGGTGTCGCTGACCTCGAACGCGACGACGGTCGGCGCCTGCTTCAGGATCGGGTGGTCGCCCGACCAGCCGCCGGGCGCCCCCATCACGGTCAGCTTCACGCCGCCGTGCTCGGTGAACTTGAACGCGTTGGACAGCAGGTTCTTCAGCACCTGCTGCAGGCGCTTGCTGTCGGTGATGATGCTGCGGCCCAGCGACGGGTCCAGCGCCACCTCGAAGTTGAGCTGGCGGTTCTCCGCCTCGTGGCGGAACGGCCGGGCCACCATCTCCAGCAGGTTGTTGACGAAGATCTCCTCGGCGTCCACCGACACGGTGCCGGACTCGATCTTGGAGAGGTCCAGGATGTCGGAGATGAGGTTCAGCAGGTCGGTGCCGGCGCCGTGGATGGTGCGGGCGAACTCCACCTGCTTGGGCGACAGGTTGCCGTCCGGGTTCTCGCTCAGCTGCTGGCCCAGGATGAGGATGGAGTTCAGCGGCGTGCGCAGCTCGTGGCTCATGTTGGCCAGGAACTCGGACTTGTACTTGGAGGTCAGCGACAGCTCGGTCGCCTTCTCCTCCAGCGCGCGGCGGGCCTGCTCGATCTCCTGGTTCTTGCGCTCCACCTCGACGTTGCGCTCGGCCAGCTGCTGGGCCTTCTGCTCCAGCTGCTCGTTGGTCTGCTGCAGCTCCTTCTGCTGGGCCTGGAGCTCGGCGGCCAGCTGCTGGGACTGCTTCAGCAGGCCCTCGGTCTGCATCGTCGCCTCGATGGAGTTCAGCACGATGCCGATGGAGGCGGTCAGCTGCTCCAGGAAGGTCATCTGCAGCTGGGTGAAGCTGGTCATGGAGGCCAGCTCGATGACCGCCTTCACCTGGCCCTCGAACTGCACCGGCAGCACGACGACGGAGGAGGGGATGGCCTTGAACAGGCCCGAGGAGATCGGGACCACGTTCTCCGGCATCTCGGTCACCAGGATGCGGCGCTTGTCGGCGGCGCACTGGCCGATCAGCCCCTCGCCGATGCGCAGGCGCTGCGGGTGGCCGTGGCTGCCGTCGTCGGCGTAGGCCGAGACCAGCTTCAGCAGCGGCTGCTCCTGCTCCTCCTCGTCCATCTGGTAGATGACGCCCTGGTGGGCGTTGACCAGCGGGGTCAGCTCGGTCAGCAGCAGCCGGCCGACCGTGGCGAGGTCGCGCTGGCCCTGCAGCATGTTGGTGAAGCGGGCGAGGTTGGTCTTCAGCCAGTCCTGCTCGGTGTTGCGCTCCGTCGTCAGACGGAGGTTGTCGATCATCGTGTTGATGTTGTCCTTGAGCTCGGCCACCTCGCCGCGCGCCTCGACCTGGATCGACCGGGTCAGGTCGCCCTTGGTCACGGCGGTCGCCACCTCGGCGATGGCGCGGACCTGGGTCGTCAGGTTGGCCGCCAGCAGGTTCACGTTGCCGGTCAGGTCCTTCCAGGTGCCCGCCGCACCCGGCACGTTGGCCTGGCCGCCCAGCCGGCCCTCCACGCCCACCTCGCGGGCGACCGTGGTCACCTGGTCCGCGAATGTGGCCAGCGTGTTGGTCATGTTGTTGATGGTCTCGGCCAGCGCCGCGACCTCGCCCTTGGACTTCACCGCCAGGTTCTGCTTCAGGTCGCCGTTGGCGACGGCGGTCACCACCTTCACGATGCCGCGCACCTGCTCGGTCAGGTTGGCGGCCATGACGTTCACGGTGTCGGTCAGGTCCTTCCAGGTGCCGGCCACGCCGGGCACCACCGCCTGGCCGCCCAGCTTGCCCTCCGTACCCACCTCGCGGGCGACGCGGGTGACCTCGCCGGCGAACGCGTTCAGCTGGTCCACCATCGTGTTGATGGTGTTCTTCAGCTCCAGGATCTCGCCGCGCACGTCGACCGTGATGCGCTGGGACAGGTCGCCCCGCGCGACCGCGGTCGTCACCGTCGCGATGTTGCGCACCGTGGAGGTCAAGGGCGAGATCCTCGAGCTGAAGAACACCATCAACACGATGGTGGACCAGCTGAACTCGTTCGCCTCCGAAGTGACGCGGGTGGCGCGGGAAGTGGGTGCGGAGGGCAAGCTGGGCGGCCAGGCGCAGGTGAAGGGCGTCGGCGGGACCTGGAAGGACT
>DASPKT010000418.1:0-25422 GCA_035627915.1 Azospirillaceae bacterium | reverse complement strand
CGGGGCCGTTCGTCATTCCTGGGTCTGTTTCTGCGCGTAACCGAGAAATAACAATTTCGTGGAGCCCAGCCCTCCAGTCAGCCAACTTGACACGAAACGACCAAAGTAGTGATCTGCATGATAGAAACACCATTTTCAATCATGCACCAGCATGCCGACCGCCACCAGCTTTGTAGCTTCGGCATCTCCGCCCTTACGTTGTTGCTGAGTCATCAAACATCGTCCCGGAACAGGCATTGCCCTTACCTGGAGCAGACGAAATGCCGGACCACGACATCAAAGAAATAGGCACAAAACACCGTCGCCGAGAGCCACTGCATTCAACATTGATTGGGATTGTTGTGGGATGCTGCATTCTCGCACTAGCCGTCTTTCTTGCCCAAAGCCCAAGAACGCATGGAATGTTTACATTATCTCTGTGCGTTGGATTTAGTATAATACTCGGCGCTCTGGGCACAGAAGCGTCTATCAAATCGTCCATTCCACATGCTCCAGCTTATGTAGTGGGAGGAGCGGGAGCGACGGCGATCTTGTTGTTTCTATTCGCCACCCATCATGGATCCGCGATTTCACCATCTGCAATTATCACGATCTCGGGTCTATCGGATAAGATAGCTCATATGTCGATGCGCGATTCTGGCGAAATGTTTAGCATCAGGGAGAAATCTATAAGGTATAGATTCTATGTTATTTCTGGACAAGTGAATAAGGATTACGTTGAAATTACTGTTGAGCGCTCCAAACCAAGAGGTGAGAGCGAGCAATTCACAATGTTTTCTGACCGGGATGATATCAACAGAATAATCAGCAAAGATGCTGACGTTACCTTCTTCCTTGATTACGATAATGAGATAATAACGGATAAGAATGGCAATATTATATTTGAGACTCGTGATAAATTTATGCCGATGATGCGCCTATCTTCCGCTATAAATAGTGGAAGCAACTGGCAATTTGTATCAACCGCTCTTGCACAGGAGCATGAAGCTGACGAAATTCTAAATATTGACGACCAAATCAAATCGCTATTGGATGACGACACGACCACCCGACGGCTTGCCCGCGAAACCCTGGTATATGCAGGCCCGAATGTCATACCAGCGCTGATGAATGCGCTGAACGCCCAGTCGGACAGCTATAGGATTCGCTTGGGTGTCAGCTATGTGATCTCAAGGATGCTACGGGAAAATCCCAATCTTGCGCCGATGGTTGCAGGACAGATCAAAGACGAAGAACTCGCGAATCTCGGAGATCTGGTAGGTGACAATGATAAGACGATCCGGCTCTACGCAGCTGAAGCGCTCTATCTTCTAAGAGATAAGAGATTACCGTCGCTAGCTATTGAAAAATTCAGCGCCCGGATGAACAATGATATGAACTATAATTACTTGTACAATTGGGCCGTAATATTTTCGGGAAATCTGGAAGTAATAGAAAAAGATTCCAGAGCGGGTTTAAAGCGCCAAGCCCTTGAGGCATTGCCACAGAATGCAAACGCCACCCGCGAATTGATCGAAACGATACCGATCAATTGAGGACTGCCACGGCATGAGCGCAGAACTCAATCTGCACAGCACGATTACATGAAACGTAGATCGGACTTTTTACTTCTTTGCTTCCACTGAATGGCGGACTTTCGCCGGCCGCCCCGCCTTCTTCGGCTCGAACAGCGCCAGCGATGCTCGGCTGACCAGTACCTTGCCGCCTATCGTCAGCGTCTCCAGGCGGCCCGCCTGGATGAGCTTGTTGATGGCTTGGCGGGTGACGCCGCGCAGGCGGGCGGCCTCGACCTGTGAAATCCAATCCTCGTGGTTAAAATTGGTTGACAAGAGAGAAAAGTATCCGTAACTTGGCCGTATGGTGACCGGCACCCCGCTTTTCACGGGCTCCGCCGAAACCCGCTGATATTGCGCGATTTCCGAGCGCTTCGCCATAGGACGGCGCACTGGTCGGAGTGTCGCCAGCAATCGGAGGAGATGGGCCCGTGCTCCACCTGGTAACGCCGATGTCAGGCCCGCATCACCCCCTCCCCCGGCTCATCCAGGAGCCGCACGCCAAGCCCCTCCAGCGCGTTCCGCAGGTCCCGCAGGGTACGCGCCTGCGGGTTCCTGGCGCCGCGCTCGAAGTCCTTGATCGTGGGCAGGGAGACGCCGCTGGCCTTGGAGAGGTCTTCCTGGGTGATGTTCAGCAGGGCGCGGGCGGCGCGGCATTGGGCGGCGGTTATCATGCGTAAAGTATGGCCCCAAACCTGTGGACTTGATCCCAGGCCAGCCCTGGTGTATGATCCTGCCATGAAAGCATGACGGCGCAAACGCCGTCATGACGCCCCCCTGCCCGGCCCGAGGTGATGGCGATGTCCGGTCTCTCCCCCACCTTCCGGCGGCTGGCCGGGGCGCATGAGCGGGCGGTGCGGGCGCCGCGGGAGGGGTTGTCGGACGAGGCCTTCGCCGGGCTGGTAGACGAGACCGGGCGCCTGGAGGATCTCATCGCGCGGGAGCCGGCGCGGGCCGCGGGAGACGTGCTGGCGAAGCTGGAACTGCTCTGCCGCCGCCTGCGCGAGCGGGTGGAGGCGGAGGTGCCGGACACGCTGACCGACTACATGCTGGCCGAAACCGCCCGCGACGGGCTGGTCCGCTTCTCCGCCGAATGGCCGGCGTTGGAACCAAGGGCGTCGGGCACGCTTCCGGAGCCTCGCGTCCAGGGCCTGTAGCGAACGGACTTAGGGCCCCCCGGATGCAGCCGGGGCAGATGGTTGGGGTGTCGAGGCCGGCTGGGTGGTGACGGGTGCTGCCGCGCCGGGCCTCCGCAGCAGGTCGAGATGCTTCACGACGGCCGTTTCGGCAGCATCGCGCTTCGCTTCCGGCACTGCCTCGCGTACCGCCAGCACGGCTGCGTATCGCGCGATTTCCCAGGACCCCGTACCCGATGCGCCATCACGGAGCACCCGCGCGCGCGCGGCGGCAGCGGCCATGCCGGCTTTCGCTTCGGTTTCCTGCACCGCGGCGACACCCGAGATCGCGGCCGATGCCGCGGCCTCCGCAAGGACGGCGGCCTCACGGAGCATGGAGCCAGCGGCCTCACGGAGAGCGGAGCCGATGGCCGGACTGCCCAGGGTGGCCAGGCTCTCGGGCCCGATACGCCCGTCGGTCTCCTGAAGTTCGAGTTTGATGAGGGCGACGGCTTCATCTGCGAACTTCCCAATCGACGCCGCATAGACGGACGGTGGAATGACCTCGTTCATGTATTGAAGGCAGAGATTGAAGACCGCATCGCGGAAGAAGAGGATGCCCTGGGACCGCTGGGAAAGGCTGGAGATCGCCGAGGCGAAGTTGGTGCCGAGTTCCGCCGCGGCGCGCTCGTTCTGAGCGAAGGAACCCTCCAGCGCGGCGGCGAAGTTGGCGCTGATCGCCTCCGCCACCTCGGCCGGCGGCTCGAAGCATGTCCGGCCGTTCTCGAGATTGTGGAAGATGTTCCGCCGCTCGGCGGTGGTCGCCAGACTGACCACGCGCCGATGCTCATGTGGCTCTTCGCTGATGTAGGACCGGATGACCGGCTGCGACTTCGGCGGCGCGAAGTAAGGAAGCCCGCATCCGCTCAGCGCCAGGGCGGCGAGGGCTACAGGAAAAGCAGACCAATAGATCGTCTTCATGACGCACCATACGGCCAGGACTTCCCCTAAGAGTAATCATTGCGCCACCTAAACGCCACTCAAGTTTCTCCCCTCCCCTCACCCCACGCTGGCGGTCGGGCGCACCACGATCTCGTTCACGTCGACGTCGTCGGGCTGCTCCACCGCGTAGGCGATGGCGCGGGCGACGGCCTCGGCCGGCAGGGCGATGCGGCGGTACTCCCGCATGGCGGCGCGGGCGGTCTCGTCGGTGATGGTGTCGGCCAGCTCCGACTCGGTCACGCCGGGGGAGACGACGGTGACGCGGATGTCCGGCACCTCCTGCCGCAGCCCCTCGGAGATGGCGCGCACCGCGAACTTGGTGGCGCAGTAGACCGCGGCCGTCGGCACCACCCGGTGGGCGCCGATGGAGGCGATGTTGACGAACTGCCCGCCGCCCTGGCGCCGCATGACCGGCAGGCCGGCGGCGATGCCGTAGAGCAGGCCCTTCAGGTTCACGTCCACCATCCGGTCCCATTCCTCGACCTTCAGCGCCTCCATGGGCGACAGCGGCATGACGCCGGCGTTGTTGACGATCACGTCGACGCGGCCGAACTCGGCCTGCGCATAGGCCACGAACGCCTCCACCTGCTCCCGCCGGGTCACGTCGAGCGCCCGGTGGCGCGCGGTGCCGCCGGCGGCCGCGATCTCCGCCTCCAGCGCCGCCAGCCGGTCGGTGCGCCGGGCGCCCATGACGACCTTCGCGCCCCGCGCCGCCAGCAGCCGCGCCGCCGCCTCGCCGATGCCGCTGCTGGCGCCCGTGATGGCGACGACCTTTCCCTCGATGCCGGTCATGTCCGTCCTCCGATGTGGGATGCCGCGCCCCCGGGTCGGGGCCGGCGATGGGGGGACGATGCGCCCGGGAGGCGGCGGCGCGGTAGACGGGTCCTCCGGACTTCTTGCACGATCCTCCACGGCGGCCACTCGGCGCTTTGCGCGCGCGCGGGGGCGGTCCTATGGTGGCGGCACGCCGACAGGACGGAGACGGGACATGGACCAGCACCGGATGCTCGCCGAGATGATCGGCCGCCACGCGGCCTCCGACGGGGTCCACGCCACCGCCCTGCCCCGCCTGCACCTGGTGCGCAAGGCGCAGCCGACCGAGCCGATGCACGGCGTGCACGAGCCGGCGCTCTGCCTGATCGTCCAGGGGGCCAAGCGCGTGCTGGTCGGCGACCGGGTGTTCCGCTACGACCCCGGCTGCTACCTGGTCGTCTCGGTCGACGTGCCGGTCGTGGGCCAGGTGACCGACGCCACGCCCGACGAGCCGTATCTGTCGCTGCGCTTCGACATCGATCCGAAGGCGCTGGCGGCCCTGCTGCTGGACGCCGGCCCGTCGCTGCCGCAGGTGCCGTCGCGCGGCACGGCCGGCGTCGCGGTCAGCACCGTCACGCCGGAGCTGCTGGACGCGGTGGCGCGCCTGGTGCGGCTGCTGGACTGCCCCGGCGACCTGGCCGTGCTGGCGCCGCTGGCCGAGCGGGAGATCCTCTACCGGCTGCTGACGGGGGAGCAGGCGGCCATGCTGCGCCAGATCGCGCTGGGAGAGAGCCGGCTGGCCCAGGTGAACAAGGCCATCGCCTGGATCAAGCGGAACTTCCGCGACCAGTTCAGCATCGCCGCGCTCGCCGCCGAGGCGGGGATGAGCCCGTCGGCCCTGCACCAGCACTTCAAGGCGGTCACGGCGATGAGCCCGCTTCAGTACCAGAAGCAGCTGCGCCTGCAGGAGGCGCGGCGCCTGATCCTGACCCGCGCCATGGACGCCGCCAACGCCGGCTTCTCCGTAGGCTACGAGAGCCCCTCGCAGTTCAGCCGGGAATACAGCCGCCTGTTCGGCGCCCCGCCACTGCGCGACGCCGCCCGGCTGCGTGCCCTGCCGGAGGCTGCGGCGCTCAGCGCCTGAGCCCGGGAGGAGCGTTGCCGGGGCCGGGCCGACCGGCGATACTGCCGCCCCCTCATGGACTTACGGGCAGGGCCACCGATGACCGCCGACCGCACCGTCACCTTCTTCCACGCCCCCAACTCCCGCTCGACCGGCACGCTGATCCTGATGGAGGAGCTGGGTGCGGACTACCGGCTGCACCTGCTGGACCTCAAGAAGAACGACCAGCGGGCGCCGGAGTACCTGGCGGTCAACCCGATGGGCAAGGTGCCCGCCATCCTGCACGGGGACGCGCTGGTGACCGAGCAGGTGGCCGTCTACCTCTACATGGCCGACCTCTACCCCGAAGCCGGCCTGGCCCCCGCGCTGGGCGATCCCTTGCGCGGCCCCTACCTGCGCTGGACCGCCTTCTACGGCTCCAGCTTCGAGCCGGCGGTGGTGGACAAGGCGATGAAGCGCGAGCCGGCGCCGCTCGCCATGTCGCCCTACGGCGACTTCGACACCATGCTGGGGACGGTCACCGACCAGCTCTCCCGCGGCCCCTACATGCTGGGCGAGCGGTTCCAGGCGCTGGACGTGCTGTGGGGAACCGCACTCGGCTGGATGACCGGCTTCGGGCTGGTGGAGGCAACGCCCGTGGTGAAGGCCTACGTGGACCGGTTCAACGCCCGGCCCGCCGTCCAGCGCGCCCGCGCGAAAGAGGCGGAGCTGGCGGCGAAGCTGGAGGCGGCCCGGGGAGACAGCCGCGCGCAATAGCGGAACGTCCAAACCCGCACGCCTGCCCCGCGCCTCCCGCGGGGCGGCGGGCGGGGTCCAGCCGTTGGAAGTACCCCGGAACGGGCGTATATTGCGCCGCGATACGGGTCAGCAGCGGCTCCATGACTGCCACCAACCTAGCCTCCCACGGCGCCGCCTCGGCCGCGCCGCGGGGCTCGTCCTTCGGGACCCTCTTCATCTCCGCCATCGGCATCGTCTTCGGCGACATCGGCACCAGCCCGCTGTACGCGATGAAGGAGACGTTCGCCGGCGCGCACCCCCTGGCGCTGGACCGGCTGCACGTGCTGGGCGTGCTGTCGCTGGTGTTCTGGTCGCTGCTGCTGATCGTCTCGGTCAAGTACGTCGCCATCATCATGCGCGCCGACAACCGCGGCGAGGGCGGCAGCCTGTCGCTGCTGGCGCTGCTGCAGCGGGCGGTGGCGGGGCGGCCCGGGCTGCTCGCCTTCACCGGCGCGCTCGGCATCTTCGCCGCCGCCCTGTTCTACGGCGACAGCATGATCACCCCCGCCATCTCGGTGCTCTCGGCGGTGGAGGGGCTGCAGGTCGCCAAGCCGGCGCTGGCCGGCTACGTCATCCCCATCACCATCGCCGTCCTGGTCCTGCTGTTCGCCATCCAGTCCAAGGGATCGCGCGTGGTGGGCGGGCTGTTCGGCCCGGTCATGGTGGTCTGGTTCGGCGTGCTGGCGGTGCTGGGCATCCGCAACATCGGCCAGGCGCCGGAGGTGCTGCTGGCGGTGTCCCCGCACTACGCGCTGGCCTTCATCTGGCACGACGGCTGGACCGGGTTCCTGGCGCTGGGCTCGGTCGTGCTGGCGGTGACGGGGGCGGAGGCGCTGTATGCCGACATGGGGCATTTCGGCAAGCTGCCGATCCGCATCGCCTGGTACCTGCTGGTGTGGCCGGCGCTGCTGCTGAACTACCTGGGCCAGGGCGCCCTGCTGCTGGCCCACCCGGACGCGGTGGAGAGCCCGTTCTTCCGCCTGGCTCCGGACTGGGCGGTGCTGCCGCTGGTGATCCTGGCGACGTTTGCCACCGTCATCGCCTCGCAGGCGGTCATCTCGGGCGCCTTCTCCGTCACCCGGCAGGCGATCCAGCTGGGCTACCTGCCGCGCATGGGCATCGTCCACACCAGCGAGCACGAGATCGGGCAGATCTACATGCCCTTCGTGAACTGGACGCTGATGCTGCTGGTGGTGGGGCTGGTGCTGGGCTTCGGCTCCTCCACCGACCTCGCCGCCGCCTACGGCGTGGCGGTGACGGGCACCATGATCATCACCTCGGTGCTGATCTCGCTGGTCATGTTCCAGCTCTGGGGCTGGCGCAACCGCTGGGCCATGGCGCTGTGCGCGCTGTTCATCGGCGTCGACTTCTGCTTCTTCCTGGCGACCGCGACCAAGATTCCCTACGGCGGCTGGTTCCCCCTGGTGGTGGCGGTCGGCGCCTACCTGATGCTGACCAGCTGGAAGATGGGCCGCAGGCTGGTGCTGGCGAAGCTGGCGCGCGACGGGCTGCCCGTGGAGACCTTCCTCACCTCCCTCTCGGACCGCGCGGTGCGCGTGCCGGGGACGGCCGTCTTCCTCACCGCCGCGCGGGAAGAGGTGCCGATGTCGCTGCTGCACAACCTCAAGCACAACCACGTCCTGCACGAGCGGGTGGTCATCCTGACCGTGGTGGTGGAGGAGACGCCGCGGGTGCAGCCGTCCTGCCGCGTGAAGTCGCAGAAGCTGCGCGACGACTTCTTCCGGGTCACGGTCCATTACGGCTTCATGGAGGACCCGGACATCCCCAAGGCACTGGCGAACGCGCGGCTGGCGGAGCTGGGCTTCGACTACGAGCCGATGCGCATCTCCTATTTCCTGAACCGGGAGACGGTCATCGCGGCCCGCGACTGCGCCATGCCGCTCTGGCGCGAGCAGCTCTTCGCCTTCCTGTCCCGCACCGCCACCACGACGGCCGACTTCTTCCACCTGCCCATCAACCGGGTGGTGGAGCTGGGTGGGCACATCGAGATCTGAGGCGGGGCGCGGGTGCCGGGTGTTCCGCACCCCCTGTTCGTCACCCCCGCGTTTGCGAAGCTGGCGCGAAGCGCCTAGGCGGGGGTCCAGGCATTCAGCCCGCTGTCCGGCCTGGAAGCGGGCGCCGGCGGCGACGTGGGCGCCCTCTCCCCAAGGCATCGCACGCTGAATGCCTGGATGCCCGCCTCCGCGGGCATGACGGCAGAGTAGGGGATCAGGGTGGCGCGTAGGCGGTGACCGCGCAAGGCTCTCCAGCATGGGGACCGGGGACGCAAAGCCCGATGCACCCACCGGGAGCCGCAACCTTCCCGGGGAGCATCCAAACACCCCTCAGCCTGAGCTTGTCGAAGCCTCATCCTGAGCTCGGTCAGAAGGACGCACCGCGCCCCCACTGCCCGAACCGGACCCGCCAATAAAAAGGGCCCCGGCCAATCTCCCGGCCGGGGCCCTTCCCATATCCGCGGGCCGCGCCGCCTCAGGCCGTGGCGGCGGTCAGGCGGCGGCTGCGCACCTCGTAGATGACGAGGCCGACCGCGACCCAGATGACCAGGCGCCACCAGGTGTCCAGCGGCAGTCCCGCCATCAGGTAGAGGCAGACGGCGGCGCTCAGCAGCGGCACGAAGGGCACCAGCGGGGTGCGGAACGGCCGCGGCAGGTCCGGCGCCTTGCGGCGCATGACGACGACGCTGAGCGAGACGCAGAGGAACGCCAGCAGCGTGCCGATCGACACCATCTCGCCCAGCAGCCCGATCGGGAACAGCCCGGCCAGCACCATGGCGGACAGGCCGGTCACGTAGGTGCCGACATGCGGGGTCCGGTACTTCGGGTGCACCCGGCCGAACACGCCGGGCAGGATGCCGTGGCGCGACATGGCGAGGAAGACGCGCGGCTGGGCCAGCAGCAGCACCAGGATGACCGAGGTCAGGCCGGCGACGGCGCCCAGCGCCACCAGCGGCTCGATCCAGGCGACGCCCGGGCCCATGCGCTCCACCGCGACCGCGACCGGGTGCGGCACGTTCAGCTCGGGGTACGGCACGACGCCGGTCAGGACCAGCGCCATGGCGACGTACAGCACGGTGCAGACCGCCAGCGAGCCGAGGATGCCCACCGGCACGTCGCGCTGCGGCTTGCGGGCCTCCAGCGCCGTCGTCGCCACGGCGTCGAAGCCGATGTAGGCGATGAACACCACGGCGGCGGCGCGCAGGATGCCGCTCCAGCCGTACTGGCCGAAGGTGCCGGTGTTCTCCGGCACGAACGGGACCCACAGCTCCGGGTTCACGTGGAAGGCGCCGATGGCGATCACGATCAGGATGACGGCGACCTTGATGAACACCACCACCATGTTGGCGAAGGCCGAGCGCTTGACGCCGACGACGGCGCACAGCGTCGCCAGGCCGGCGATCAGGATGGCCGGGATGTTCACGATGGCGCCGGTGCGCACCAGCTGCCCGTTCTCCACCGCGAAGGGCGCGTTGGACAGCGCCTCCGGCAGCGGCAGGCCGAGGGAGGACAGCATCGCCCCGAAATAGGCGGACCAGCCCACCGCCACGAAGGCGGCGGCGACCAGGTACTCCAGGATGAGGTTCCAGCCGATCAGCCAGCCGGCGCGGGGCCCGAGCGCCATGCGCGTGTAGGAATAGGCGCCACCCGACTCGCCCGACATGGCGGCGAACTCGGCGTAGCAGAGGCCGGCGCAGGCGCAGGCCAATGCCGCCAGCAGGAACGAGATGACGACGGCGGGGCCGGCGTACTGCGCCGCCGCCGCGCCGGTGATGACGAAGATGCCGGCGCCGATGATGCAGCCGACGCCCAGCAGGACAAGCTGGACCGGCCCAAGCGCCGCGACCAGCTCCGCCGAAGACTTGTTCGAACTCTCCACTCATGCCTCCCGGAAGGCGTTATTGGCGCTGTCGCGCTTGCCCGCACTTCTAGGCCAACTGGGCGGAAGCCACAATCCGTCTCCGACGGAACCGGCCGGGCGCCCCGGCGGATTCTCAGGAGGCCGGCTTCACGAAGCGCAGGGTCATGCGGTCGCTCTCGCCGATGGCCAGGTACTTCTCCCGGTCCTGGTCCTTCAGCGTCAGCACCGGCGGCAGGGTCCAGACGCCCGCCGGGTGGTCCTTGGTGTCCTTCGGGTTGGCATTGACCTCCGACGTCGCCACCAGCTTGAACCCGGCCTCCTGCGCCAGCTTCACGACGTGGTCCTGGCGGACGTAGCCGTTCTTGGCCTTGGGGTCCTGCGGCGCGGTGTCGGGGGCGCGGTGCTCCACCACGCCCAGCGTGCCGCCGGGCTTCAGCGCGTCGTACATGGCCTTGAAGGCGGCCGGCGCCCAGTCCTGGCCCATCCAGTTGTGGACGTTGCGGAAGGTCAGCACCAGGTCGGCGCTGCCCGCCGGCGCGATGGCGAGGTCCTGCGGCCCCATCTCGGTGAGCGTGACCTTGCCGTAGAGGTCGGGCCGGCTGTCCAGCTTCTGGCGGAAGCGGGCGACGGCCTTGGCGCCGTTCTCGGTGTCCTTGTCGGGCCCCGCGGCGACGTAGGAACCGGCGCCGTTCAGGACCGGGGCCAGCACCTCGGTGTACCAGCCGCCGCCGGGCCACACCTCGACCACCGTCTGGCCCTGACGGAAGCCGAAGAACTCAAGCGTCTCCTTCGGGTGGCGCCAGACGTCGCGGGCGCGGTTCTGCTCGGAGCGGTGGTCGCCCGCCAGCGCCTTGTCCAGCGCCGCGGCGGTGGCGGCGTCGAAGGCGGCATGGGCGGGGGCTGCGGCGGCCAGCGCCAGGGCGGCGCCCGCCAGGAGCGCGCGCAAGCTACGGGTCGGCATCGATGTTCCTCCGTCGGGAAGTCTGTTTCGTCGCGTGTCTCTCGATCCCCGGACGCAGGAATATGCGGCGGCGGGGCGTCCTGTCCACCGCCGCGGCGGACTATCCCGCGCTTGTGGAATCGCCCGGGCCGCACTATCCCTTGGCGCCAAGGGGGCGGGCGAAGCCGTCCCGGAGACGAGGGAACGGGCGCGGGGCCACCCGCGCCGGGCAGGAAGAGGGATCACCATGGGCAAGGGTGTGGCGCGGGCTTTCCGCGCTCGGGGCGCGCTGCTGGGCACGGCGGCGCTGGCTGTCATGGCGTGGGCCGGCGGTGCGGGCGCCGACGAGGGCATGTGGACGCTGGACAACCCGCCGTCGGCGCAGATCGAGAAGGCCTACGGGGTGAAGGTGACCCAGCAGTGGCTGGACAAGGTGCGCCTCGGCTCCGTCCGGCTGGCCGGCGGCTGCTCCGGCAGCTTCGTGTCCGACCAGGGCCTGGTGATGTCCAACCATCACTGCATCCGCGACTGCGTGCAGGAGCTGTCGACGCCGCAGGAGGACCTGATGGCGGCCGGCTTCATGGCCCGCAGCACCGCCGAGGAGCGCAAGTGCGGCGGCATCGAGATCAACCAGCTGGTCGAGATCAAGGACGTCACGCCCGAGGTCGAGCAGGCCGTGGCCGGCAAGTCCGGCGCCGCCTTCAACGACGCCCGCCGCGCCAAGCTGTCGGAGCTGGAGAAGGCCTGCGCCGCCGGCGACGCGGCCACCCGCTGCGACGTGGTCACCCTCTACCAGGGCGGCCGGTACAACCTCTACAAGTACCGCCGCTTCCAGGACGTGCGCCTGGTCTTCGCGCCGGAGTGGGACGTGGCGGCCTTCGGCGGCGACCCCGACAACTTCAACTTCCCCCGCTACACGCTGGACATGGGCCTGCTGCGCGTCTACGGCGCCGACGGCAAGCCGGCCAAGACCCCCGACCACTTCAAGTGGTCCAAGGCCGGCGCCAAGGACGGCGAGCCGGTCTTCGTCACCGGCCATCCCGGCGGCACCAGCCGCCAGCGCACGCTGGCCCAGCTGGCCTACTTCCGCGACTACTTCGCGCCGATGTACCTGCAGTGGGCGCAGGAGAAGCGCGGCCGCCTGATCGAGTTCAGCCGCCGCGGCGCGGAGGAGGAGCGGCAGGCGCTTGAGGTCCTGAACAGCCTCGAGAACGGCATCAAGGTGTGGCGCGGCCGCCAGCAGGCGCTGGCCGACGCTGCCTTCCTCGCCAAGAAGCAGTCGGAGGAGGCGGACCTGCGCGGCGCCATCGCCGCCAACCCGGAGCTGAAGGCCGCCGTCGGCGACGCCTACGAGCAGATCGCCAAGGCGGTGGAGGTCAACAAGGCGCTGATGCTGCGCGCCTCGCTGCTGGAGACCGGCCGCGGCTTCGACAGCGACCTCGCCCGCCACGCGCGCCGCCTGGTCCGCGCCGCCGAGGAGCGCACCAAGCCGAACGCCGAGCGCCTTCGCGAGTACAGCGACGCCCGCCTGCCGGCGCTGCAGCAGACCATCGCCAACCCGGCGCCGGTCGAGAGCCTGATGGAGGTCGCCACCCTCTCCTTCTCGCTGGAGAAGATCCGCGCCGAGTTCGGCATGGACGACCCGCTGGTGAAGCAGATCTTCGGCAAGAAGAGCCCGCTGCAGCTGGCCGAGGAGCTGGTCAAGACCAGCAAGCTGGGCGACCCGGCCGTGCGCATGGCCCTCTACGAGGGCGGCAAGGCGGCGGTGGACGCCTCCGACGACCCGATGATCCGCCTGATGAAGGCGGTCGACGGCGAGGCCCGCGCCGTGCGCAAGCGCCTGGAGGAGGAGGTCGACGCCCCCATCGAGGCGGCCCAGGCCCGCATCGCCAAGGCGCGCTTCGCCGTCTACGGCGACAAGGTCTATCCCGACGCCACCTTCTCGCTCCGCCTCTCCTACGGCGCCATCAAGGGCTGGACGGAGCCGGACGGCCGCCAGGTGACGCCCTTCACCACCTTCGCCGGCCTCTACGACCGCGCGACCGGGGCCGACCCGTTCCAGCTGCCGCCCTCCTTCGAGAAGGCGAGGTCCAAGGTGAAGCTGGACACGCCCTACAACGGCGTCAGCACCAACGACATCATCGGCGGCAACTCCGGCTCGCCGCTGCTGAACAAGGACGCCCAGGTTGTCGGGCTGGTCTTCGACGGCAACATCCACAGCCTGGCCGGCGAGTACGGCTACGACGGCACCCGCAACCGCACCGTCTTCGTCGACAGCCGCGGCATGGCGGAGGCGCTGCGCAGCGTCTACGGCGCCGACCACATCCTGAAGGAGCTGGGCCTGCGCTGAGCCTCCGGTTCCGCGCCGCGCACGGCACACGGCCCCGGGAGCTATCCCGGGGCCGTATTTCTTGGGTTCCGTTTTCGTGGGGCCCGGCCTATGCCTGAAGGGACAGGCGGCGGGGCACCCCTTCCGGACAGGGCGGAACCGTCCCATCTTGTAGACGGACCGGAGCTGATGGGGCGGCGCCCGGGTCTACACGCAACCCGCAGGACAGGCGTCCCCCATGGTCAACCAGCTCTATTTCATCGAAGGCAACGAGGCCTATCTGCGCCAGGCCGACGGCCAGCGCACCCTCCTCCACTATGTCGACCAGAGCATCGTGCGCATGGTCAAGCTGGGCGACGTCACCGGCGACGGCGTGCCCGACGCCATCTACGCCTTCAGCTGGGGCGGCTTCCTCGCGGTCGACTACGACTATGGCGGCCGGTTCGAGTTCCGAGGCATCAACCCGGCCATCCCCGCGGCGGGAACGGGCAGCATCCCGCACGAGGTGTACCTGATCGGCACCGGCAACTTCAGCCACACGGCGGCCGACGAGGTGATCTTTGCCCGCAACGCCTACGACGCCACCGGCGCCGCCCACGTCACCTACTACGCCTACAGCGTCCTGCAGGGCAGCACCCAGCGCCTGTTCGACCAGGACGAGATGGGCGGCCGGGTGCGCGGCTTCGGCGACATCGACGGCGACGGCCGCGACGACATCGTCTGGCAGGACGGCGCGCGCGACCTCCGGGTGAAGCTGACCGGGGCGGAGGACCGCCTCCTCACCGACCTGGAACGCATGCCGGACAACACCCTGGTCGCCGTCGGCAACTTCGCCGAGGATGCGCGTGGCCGGGACGAGCTGCTGTTCTTCAACTCCGAGGCCCGCAGCTTCTCCGTCTTCCTGGACGGGCCGCAGGGCACCGACCCGGACGTGCTGCCGACCGACATCCTGCAGATGGTCTACACCCTGCCGGAGAACTGGCACTCCTCGGGCTTCGCCGACATGGACGGCGACGGCATGACCGACATCCTGATGGTCCACCGCATCGGCCTGCCCTTCCCCGGCGCCGAGCCGGCCACCAGCTTGGCCTACTGGAGCACCGGCCGGGGCGAGCTGGTGGAGCTGGGCATCGTGAACCTCCCCGGCCTGGTCGGCGCGGGCGACTTCCTCGGCATCGACGGCTGAACCGGCCTCCGGCCGCGGCGGCACGGAAAAGGGCCCCGGGATCGCTCCCGGGGCCCCTCGCATTTGAAGGGTCAGTCTCCGCGGAGGCGGGCGATGGGGTCGCCGTCGTCGCCGGGCCCCCAGGTACCGGGATCGAAAGGGTTCACCAGCGGCACTCCGGCCGCCCGGAAGTCGCCCAGGTTCTCCGTCGCGACGCCGTATCCCTTCGCCAGGGCCGTTGCCGCGATGGCCTTGTCGCCGTCGCGCAGGGCGGGGAAGCGGACGGAGACCTCCGCCCATTTCTGCGCCACGGGAACGTCGATCGGTTCGATCCGGTCGCCGAACAGGTCGAGGACGGTGCGATACCAGGCGAGCTTGCGGTCGAGCCTCTGCTGTTCCCGGGCCGCGACTTTCCGGTCAGCCGTCGCCGCCACCTTGCGCTGGAGCAGGTACAGGCCCCGGTGCATCTCCGCGACGCTCACCACGCTGAGACGGATCATCCCTGCATGCCGGTCGATCCAGCCGGCCACGCTGGCGCTGCCGAGGTCGCCCGGGTTCGAGATTACGTTGGTGTCGAGGATGTAGCCCCTGGGGGCCGCAGCGCCGGCCACGTCCGTCAGCCGGCGGCCCGCTCCCTGCCCGGGGGCGTCGGGGCCTCGCCGTCCAGGGACATGTCCATCGGCGCGATGTCGTCCGGCTCGAAGGGGGCTGCCTTCAGCAGGGCGGCGAAGCTGGCGTCGGCCTGCCGCTTCAGGCGCCGGTAGTCCTCCGCGGAGAGGACGACGGCGACAGGTTCCTTGTGGCGCATGACGAGCTGCGGCCCGTCCGCCTCGGCCGCCTCGACGAGCCTGGTGAACTGCTGCTTCGCGTCCGCCGTCTGCCACTGCGCCATGCCGCCCTCCCGCATCCGGTTATGGACATTCTGGACATATCTCCTTGGGTGTCAACGGCACGGCACGGAAAAGGGCCCCGGGATCGCTCCCGGGGCCCTTCGCATGTCCGGTGGCGGGAGGGGGCGTCGCCGCCCCCTCCCCTCCGGTCCTCAGAGCTTGAAGCCGATACGGGCATACCCGAACATGCCGGGGATGTCGTAGGTCGACTGGTCCATGCCGTTCAGCTGGCAGCTGTAGCAGTTCGGCGGATCCTCGTCGAAGAGGTTGTTCACGCCGAGCGTCACGTAGAACTTCTCGTCCCACATGGCCGGGCGCCAGGTGACCTGCACGTCGTTGTACACGGTGGTGCCGAGCACGTTCTCCGAGTTCGTCAGGTCGGCCTGGTTCGGCCGCGAGCAGAGCCCGGTCGTGTCGTGGTCGCAGGCCTCGACGACCTTGTCGATGTAGCGGACGGTCCAGCTGGCGCTGAAATCCTGGAAGAGCCAGCCGAGCGTCGCGTTGATCTTGAAGTCGGGGAAGGCCTGCGGGGGCGAGCCGCGCTCGGTCCCGGCGCGCGGCACGGCGTCGAAGCCCGTCGAGGTCGGGATGATCTCGTCGTACTTCGTGAGGTAGCTGAACACCACGTTGCCGCTGAAGGTGCCGGCCGCCGTCTCGTTGGAGACGTAGTTGGCGGCGACGTCGAAGCCTTCGGTCTTGATGCCGCCGATGTTGGTCAGACGGTTGTTGAAGCCGTTGATGACGCCGGACGGCAGGCGCGAGATGCCGGCGCACAGCACCGGGTCAAGCGTCTCCACGCAGCGGCTCAGCTGCACCTGGGCGTTGACCGCCTGGATCGCGTCCTTCAGGTCGATCCAGAAATAGTCGAACGACACGTCCAGGCGGCGGCCCATGCCGCTGTCGGCCACCCACTCCGGCGTGTAGGCGAAGCCCGCCGTCCAGGTGGTGGAGGTCTCCGGCTTCAGGTCGCGGTTGCCGCCGGTGACGATCGAGATCTGCGGGTTCAGCTGCTCGTACGTGCCCGAGGCCGGGACGCCGAGAGCCGTGCAGTTCGCCTGGATGGCGGCGGAGGCCGGCTGGCCGCCGAACAGGCCGCGCATGTCCGAGCAGGGATCGCGCAGCTGGTCGTCGAAGCGGGAGCCGCTGCCGAACAGCTCGCCGATGCCGGGGGCGCGGACGCCCTCGCCATAGTTGCCGCGCAGCAGGATGTCGCTGGTCGGGCGGTACTGCAGGCCGGCCTTGTAGGTCTCGTCCGTGCCGAAGGTGGAGTAGTCGGACACGCGGACGGCGCCGTTGATGTCCAGGCTCTCGACCATCGGCAGGTTGGCCAGCAGCGGGACCGACAGCTCGCCGTACAGCTCGCGCACGTCGAACTCGCCCGAGACCGGGGTGGCCGGCACGTCGGCGGTCTCGCCGGCGGTCACGACCGCGTCGGGCTGGAAGAAGCCCTCATGCTTGCGGAACTCGACGCCGGTGGCGAAGCCGACCGGGCCCGCGGGCAGGTCGAACAGGTCGCCGGTGATGTTGGCCGTCGCGTCGACCAGCTTCTGCTCGGACGTGTCGTGCTGGATGTAGGTGACGTAGTTCAGCATCTCCGGCGTGATGCTGCCGGGGCCGCCGAACAGGTTGAACGGCACGCAGCCCGGCTCCGCCTGGCAGGCGGCGAGAGGACCGAGGGCCCGCTTCAGCTTGGCCGCGTTGAAGCCGTTGAACTTGGTCTGCAGCGCGCGGTTCTTGGAGTAGGCGACGTTGGTGTCCCAGTACCAGGTGCGGTCGGCGACGCCGAAGTCGCCGGAGAAGCCGCCGGACAGGTAATAGGTGTCGACGTCCTGCTTGAAGATGCGCGGGCCGGCCTCAATCGGGCGGCGGAAGATGGCGTAGGTCGACGTCGCCGGGTCGTTCGGGTCCAGCGAGAAGCCGAACGGGTTGAACGGGTTGGTAACGTGCACGCCGATCGTGTCGGTGATCGTGCCGGTGCCGGCCTCGGGCCCGAGGAACAGCGGCTCCGGGGCGGCCTGGTTGACCGACTTGCGGTTGTTGTAGAGCGTCTTGACGTTCAGCCGCACATTGTCCAGCAGATCGTACTGGATCTGCCCGTACATCCCGATCCGCTCCTGCGGGGTCATGATGTAGTTGAACGGCTGGAAGTTGAAGCGGTCGGCCGTGGTGAACGGCTCGAAGTCGCCCGAGCCCGGGGCGGCCGGGTTGTAGACCGGGCGGCGGCCGCCGGCGAAGGCCTCGGCCAGCGTGATGCTGAAGGTCTGCTGGGTGTTCGGGTCGGTGACGATGAAGCGGCCGCGCGGGGTGGCGGAGCTGCAGGTCGCGATGCACTCGTCCAGGCCCGGGACCGGGAAGTCCGAGATGTCGCGGTCGCCGGCGCCGACGGAGTTCTGCTTGGTGTAGCTGAGGTTCAGGAACGTCGTCAGCTTCTCGGACTTGTTGCCCCAGCTGAGGTCGTACTGCTGCTGCCAGCCGTCGCCATGGTCGACGTAGCCGGAGCCGTAGGCGTTCGCCTCGAAGCCCTCGAAGTCCTTGCGGGTGATGATGTTCACCACGCCGGCGATGGCGTCGGAGCCGTAGATCGCCGAGGCGCCGTCCTGCAGCACCTCGACCCGCTCGATGATGCTGGACGGGATGGTGTTGAGGTCGGTGGCGGACGGCACGCCGGAGGCCGAGGAGCCCTGGACCCAGCGCTGGCCGTCGACCAGCACCAGGGTGCGGCGCGAGCCCAGGTAGCGCAGGTCGATCTCGGACGCGCCGGCGCCGACGCCGCCGCCGTCCGGCGGGAAGCCGAAGTTGCCCGAGGAGTTGAACTTGCCGTTCAGGCCGCCGCCCGAGGACGGCAGGCGCTGCAGGATGTCGCCGACGTTCGGCAGGCCGGTCTGCAGCAGCTTGTCGCGGTCCAGCGTCTGGATCGGGGCGGCGGTGTCCACCGGGTTCGTGCGGATGCGCGAGCCCGTGACGATGATCTCCTCAAGGCCGCCCGGGGCCGCGGTCTGGGCTTGGGCGGTGCCGGCCAGCGCGGCGGCGGCGCAGCCGCCCAGCAGCGCCAGCAGGGCCGCCTTGTTCATGCGGTGCATGCTCACGAGTGTTCCCCTCATGTAGTTCTTGCGGACTTCTTCACGGGGTCCGTCGGAAGACTCCCCTGCGGCCCGCTTACCATGGCGCCGGGCGCCGTGCCGTCATGAATTTGCAACCAAGCACTAATTTACGGGGGGTGTGTGATCCGTATCGCAGGGGTTGTCCGCGCAAGGGCCAATCACCCCCCGAACGGAGGGGGCCACATACCCCGGCGGAGCCTGCGGCCGCCCCTTCCGGATGCCGCCGGGGCCGACTCAGGAAGACTCGAGCGTGCGGGGGTCGGGCCGGGGGCCGATCAGGCCGCCGCCGTCTCCAGGTCGGTGGTGATGCGGTCGCGCCCGGCCCGCTTGGCGGCGTAGAGCGCGTGGTCGGCGCGGTCCATCAGCAGCTCCAGCGTCTCGTCCGCGCCGGCGGCGGCCAGCCCGCCGCTGAAGGTGATGCGGAAGCGGCCGTGCGGGCCGCTGACCGGCTGCGCCGCCACCGCCTCCTTCAGCCGCTCGGCGATGGCGCGGGCGGCCGCGCGGTCGGTGTCGGGCAGCGCGACGGCGAACTCCTCCCCGCCCATGCGGCCCAGCACGTCGGTCGGGCGCAGCAGGTGGCGCACCCGCTCCGCCGTGGCGCGCAGCGCGTCGTCGCCCGCCGCGTGCCCGAAGGTGTCGTTGACCCGCTTGAAGTGGTCGAGGTCGAAGACCAGCAGGTGGAAGGGCCGCCCCCCGGCCCGCGCCGCCTCCAGCGCCTCGCGCGAGAGCGACAGGAAGGGCCCGCGCGTGTAGGCGCCGGTCAGCGTGTCGAAGGTGGCGAGCTGGCGGTACCGCTCCGCCATGCCCTGCGCCTGGGCCAGCGCGTGCTCCCGCTCCTTCATCAGGCGCTGCACCGTCATCAGCACGAAGCCGGCCGACCCGCAGCCGAGCGCCAGGGGCGATAGATAGAAGACGAAAAGGTACAGCAGGTCGGCGACCGTCGTGTCCGGCGTGCCGCCGTAGCCGGCCAGGTAGAGGAATCCCCGCACCATCAGCATCGGCGCGAACAGGCCCCAGCTGAGGCAGGCGAAGGTCTGCCCGGCGCCGCGGTCTCCCCGCCGGCTGGCCCAGAGCAGGCGCACCATCAGCAGCACCACCGCCGCCTCGTACACCGAGGTGGAGCCGACCCGCAGCTGCGCGTCCGGCTGGACCATGGTGCACCATCCCAGCACCAGCGTCAGGGCGGCGAAGGAGAGGCCCAGCCGCCGCCAGGGCGGGCGGCGGCCCAGGTAGAAGACGGCGCCCAAGTACTGGACGCAGACGCCCGCCACGAACAGGAAGTTGGAGAGGAACAGCAGCGGCCCGCTCGCCCAGGCCAGCCCGGCCATCAGCACCGGCACCCCGAGCAGCCCCAGGAAGGCGCCGGAGAACCACCAGGCGGGCCCCGGCATCGGCCGCACGACGCGCCAGGCGACGAACAGCATCAGGGTGTTCAGCACCCCGCCGAGGACATTGAAGATGAGGGCCGTCGTGTCGTGCATCGGGAACCCGGCCTGACCGAGCCCAACTGTAGGTCGGGCCGATATACCTCGGCAAGGCGGGACGGCGATTCTTTCGGTTAGGGTGGACCCGGATGTTTCGCCCTCGAAATCACTGGACCCGGCCTCGCCGCCGGGGTTATCCCTGATGGGAGGGGTAAATTGCCTGGAGTGCGGGCGTTCCATGACGCAGGCGGTCATCACGGTGCAGAACCTGGCGGAACTGGCCCGGGCGGCGGAAGCCGGCCTGCCGGTCGGCCGCGACACCGTGGTGGTGGACGAGGACGGCTCCGTCCGGGTCAACCCGAAGCCCAGCCCGTCGCGCCACCATTTCTGGCTCGACGGCCTGCTCTTCCACGTCTCCATCACCCCGCAGGGCGGCTCCACCCTGTTCCAGATCTGGGCCGAGGTGGGCTACATGCCCTACACGATCCAGTCGCCGGAGAAGCGCGCCCGCCTGCAGGCGGTCCTGCGCGCGGCGATGTGGCTGGGCAACGCCCGCTTCATCGTGGACGACCAGCAGAAGATCCTGGTGCTGGGCCAGCAGGAGGTGCCGGGGCACCTCACCCTGAACGACCTCATGTACGAGACGGTTCAGTTCATGCAGGAGGCGCGGCCCTACCTCCGGGTGCTGGGCCAGTACCTCTGAACCTGCCTCAACCGCCCGCCTTCCTCTCCTCCGGCACGACGAAGATCTGGCCGGGATAGATCAAGTTGGGATCGCGGATCTGCCCCTGGTTGGCCTGGAAGATCGTGGTGAACTGCACCCCGTCGCCATAGGTGCGGCGGGCGATGGTCCACAGGTTGTTGCCGGGCAGCACCACCACCGCCTTGCCGCCCAGCGCGTCGGCGCCCAGCGGGCGGCGGTCGAAGGCGATGGCCGCGCGGGCCGCCACGGCGCCGTCGGGCCCCAGCTGGTCGGCGCGCAGCTCGTAGGTGCCGGGCTCCACCAGCCGGTCGGGCGACAGCGCCCAGCGCCCCTGCCCGTCCGCCTTCGTGCGCCCGACCAGCGTGTTGTCGAGGTAGAGCTGGACCTCCGCCCCCGGCCGGGCGCGCCCGCCGACGCCGACCCGCCCCTCGCGGTCGTAGTCGACCGTGTCGAGCGTGACCGCCGCCTGCCCATCCGCCTTCTGCCCGTCCGCCTTCTGCCCGTCCGCCGCCGGCTTGCCCGACCCTGGCGCCTGGAGCAGGCGCGACGGCCCCTCCTTAGGCGTCAGCACGGCCAGCGCCTCCCCCGTCTCGGCCTGGCGGCGGCCGGCGACGTCGCGCTTGGGCTCCGGCACGACCAGCACGACGGCGTCGCCGGAGGCGAGCTGGCCGCCGGCGGGGGTGGTCGACTGCAGGGTCAGCTCGCGCGCGCCGGGCGGCAGGGCGGTGCCGGGCACCAGCACCCACTCGCCCCGGCCGTCGGCGGTGACGGTGCCGACCGGCTTGCCGCCGTCCAGGATGGTGACGGTGGAGCCCGGTGCCGCGCGGCCGGCGATGACGGCGGAGCCGTCCGGCTCGATCCGCACCACGTCGAAGCTGGGGGCCGCGTCCGGCGCCGGCACGGCCGCCGCCGGCCGCTCCAGCTCGGGCGTGCCGTCCGTGCCGCCGCGCCACGGCCCGAAGGCCACGAAGGCGCCCGCCACGACGATGGCGATGCAGGCGCCGGCCACGCCGGCTTGCCTCAGCCTGGACTGTTCCACCTCTGCCGTCCCCTGGATACCCGGTCTCGCGATGGGCCGGACCTTACGACAAGGCCCCGGATTAGGCCAGGGTGACCAGCGCCCATACCAGGGCGGCGCTGGCGGCCAGCAGCAGGGGCGCCCGCCAGGCCGGCACCGGGCCCAGCGGCTCCTGGCCCGCCAGGTCCAGCCGGCGCGAACCGGTCAGCATCGGGCGGATCAGGTTGTCCCGCTTCACCAGCAGGTAGAGCAGCACCGCCGCCACATGCACGCCGGCCAGGACCAGCAGCAGGTCGAAGTTCAGGAAATGCAGCCGGCGCAGCAGCTTGCCCGTCTCCTCCGATACCCGCTCGGCGAAGGGGCCGCCGTAGAGGCCGAGGTCGTCGATGGTGAAGAGGCCGGTCGCCGCCTGCGCGGCCACCGCGCCCAGCAGCGCCAGCACGGCCCAGCCGCCCAGCGGGTTGTGCCCGGCCTCGGGCGTCCAGGGGCCGCGGGACAGCAGCGCCCTGACATGGTGCAGCACGGCGCCGGGGCCCTTCAGGAAGCCGGCGAAGCGCGCCGTGCGCCCGCCGGCGAAGCCCCAGGCGACGCGGAACAGCACCAGCGCCAGGGCCGCGTAGCCCAGGCGCATGTGCCAGTCCATCAGGTCGTTCTCGCCGGTGTACCAGGAGCCCGCCAGGCAGAGCACAAGCGCCCAGTGGAACAGCCGCGTCGGCAGGTCCCAGATCCTGACGGTGCGCTCCGCCACCGGCGGCCCCCCGCGCCTACTTCTTGACCCGGAAATTGTCGTGGCAGCCGCTGCAGGACGCGCCGACGCCCTTCATGGCGGCGCCGATGGCGGACTTGTCGCCCATGTCGGCGGCGGCGGCCAGCTTCGGGGCGGCGTCCGCCATCGCCTTGTTGGCGGCGGAGAACTTGTCCCAGTTCTCCCACACCGCCGGCAGCGCCTCGCTGTCGCCGATGCCGACGCCGGTGCCGACCGGGAACAGCGACGGGATCTTGCCCGCCACCTCGGAGATAGTGGCGGCGGCCGCCTTCACGTCGGCGGCGGAGCCGGTGCCGTCCTTCACGAAGGCGCCGGTCGTCTTCATGGCGTCGCGCAGGCGCTTCATCTGGTCCTGCCGGGCTTCCACCTGGGCCGCCGGATCGGTTCCCTGCGCCGTAGCGGCACCCACCATGAACGTCCCCGCCGCCAGGATGGCCACCATCAGGCCACGCTGGGAAAATCCGTAGAGCCGTCGCGCCATGCTGCCTCTCCTACCCGTTTCACGATGCCGGCCCGTTCCACGATGCCGGGGGTAACCCCGAGCCGGCTTGTCAGTCAGCCGGGGATGGTGTAACCGGCGTGCCTCCGGTCGCCGCGGGTGAGAGTGCCCGCCGACGGTTCCGGTTGCAAGCGTCGCACCGGGCCCGGCCGTCCTAGAGGGAAGCATCATGAGCCTTGTCCGCTCCGTCTGCGTCTATTGCGGGTCCTCCAGCCAGGTCGACGAGGCCTACAAGCAGGCCGCCCACGACCTCGGCACCGAGATCGGCCGCCGCGGCATCCGCCTGGTCTACGGCGGCGGCCGGGTCGGGCTGATGGGCATCGTCGCCGACGCCGCGCTGGCGGCGGGCGGCGAGGTCGTCGGCATCATCCCGGAGCACATCCAGGCGATGGAGGTCGACCACACCGGCCTGACCGAGTTGCACGTCGTCGACAGCATGCACACCCGCAAGCGCATGATGGTGGAGCGCTCCGACGCCTTCGTCATCCTGCCGGGCGGCCTCGGCACCATGGACGAGGCGTTCGAGATCATCACCTGGCGCCAGCTGCACCTGCACGACAAGCCCATCGTCGTCGCCAACATCAAGGGCTACTGGGAGCCGTTCCGCGCCCTGCTGGACCACATCCGGCACACCGGCTTCGGCCGGGGCGAGACGGCGCACCTCTACAGCTTCGTCGACACGGTCGAGGACATCCTGCCCGCCCTGGCCCGCCAGCCGGAACCGGCGACCGAGGTGGTGTCCGGGCGGCTGTGAGGCATCGCGCCCGGACAGGCGCCCCCTTGGCAAGCGAAGGGCCGGCCACCCCTTGGGCGCGGCCGGCCCCTCGCCTGTGCGGCGGGCCCTAGAAGCGCAGGGTCGCGGCGACCGGGGCGTCGGTGGGCATGGCATCGGCGGGCAGGGTGAAGACGGCGCCGTCCTTGTCCACCACGTTGACGGCGGCGAAGTCCAGCAACTCGCGGTCGCCCTCCTTCGGCGCGGTGTGCAGCACCGTCAGCCCGGACTCCGCGAGGTAGCGGCCCCAGCAGGTCGCCCCCTCGCGCAGGAACAGCCGCTCGACCCGGCCCTGCACCGCCGCCGTCACGATCTTGGCGACCTCGTCCACGCCGCGGCCGCTGCCGTCGCCGGACAGCATGCGGAAGCGGTCCAGGCTCTCCCGCACCCGCTTCTCGAACAGCGGGCGCACCAGCTCGTAGGCGCGGCGGTGCAGCTCGTCCCGGCCGACGCTGTCGGGCTGGTCGGTGATCGCCTGCTCCAGCAGCCCCTGGTACTTGTTGGCTTGGCGGAAATGGCCGGCCACCCGCTCGTCGGCGGCCAGCACCAGGGGCGTGCCGGTGCCGCCCAGGTAGCTGTCCACCGCCGCCGCCAGCTGCCGCAGGTACTGCATCAGCTCGTCGTTGCGCACCTGGCGCTGGCTGGTCGCGGCGGCGTTGTTGGGGGCGGCGGTGGCGTTGGCGACGGTCTGCTGCGGCACCGTGCCGTCCTCCTGCGGCACGTCGCCGCCGAACAGCGCCGCGGTGCCGTGCGGCAGCTCGTCCGCCTCCACCTCGCGCAGCGAGAAGCGCGACGCCTCGAACAGGTGCGCCCGGGTCTGGGTGATCGCCAGCACGGCGAAGCGGCCGTCGGCGGCCAGGATGGGGAGCAGCGGGCGGATGACGAAGCGGTCATTGATGTGCGCCCCCTCCTCCACCTCGATCGGCAGCCGGTGCATGTGGAAGTTCCCGGGGCTGAGATACAGCGCCAGCCCCTGGCCCTGGTGCCGCCAGAAGCCGATGTCCTCGGTCAGGCGGTAGGCGGGCTGCAGCAGCGCCTCCACCTCGGGCCGGCGCATGCCGCGCTCCAGCAGCCGGTCCCGGGTCTCGTCGAGCAGGTTCTTCAGACGGACCGGGTCCTGCCTGATCTCCCGGCCGCGCACGTGCGTCGGCAGGAAGATGGAAATGGCGGGGTTGGTCGTCTCGTTCAGGAGTCGGGCGAGGTCGTCGCGGCTGAACATCTCTTCCCTCGTCTCTTTGCTTGATCCAATCGCCGTGGCCCGTGCGGGCCGGCGACAACAAGCAACCGGGAAGGATGCGGTCGGTTCCCGCCTTTCGGCCCCTTCCCTCCCCGAAGGGAGTCATCCCATCGGCGAGGTCCGGGCCATCGGAGATGGCCGGCCCGGGGGCGCGGTCCGGCGCGGGCGTCCTCAGGCGGCCAGGGCCCAGGCGGCCAAGGCTCAGGCGGCCAGGGCGGAGCCGACGACCAGCCAGCCGTACAGCGTGCCGAACAGCCCGGCCAGCGCCAGGAAGTCGCGCAGGAAGGCGAGGCGCTGCGCCCGGGCCTCCTCCTCGCGCTCCGCCTCGAAGCGGCTGCGGCGGGTGCTGATGGCGGAGCGGACCTTGACCGGGCGGAGC
>DASPKT010000417.1:0-6967 GCA_035627915.1 Azospirillaceae bacterium | reverse complement strand
AGCCCGGACGGGCGCTGGCTCTACCTCGCCCACGCGACGGAGCCCGGCCTGTGGCGCCGCCCGGTGGAGGGCGGCGAACCGGAACGGGTGACCGACCTGCTGGCCCCCGCCGACGCGGAGACCTGGACCGTCGGGCCGGCCGGCCCGGTGCTGGTGTCCGGCGGGACATCGGGCGGGGGTGGTGCTCCGACCCGCCTGCTGCTTCTGCCTGCCGGCGGCGGCGCGCCGGTCGTGCTCGCCGAGGTGCCTGACATGGTGCGCAAGGGCGGGCTGGCCCTGCGGCCCGACGGCGCCGTGGTGTTCAGCGGCCACCTCGGGACCGAGGTGGACATCTCCCTGGTGGAGCTGGCGCCGCGCTGAGCCGGCCCGTACGCCCCCGGGTTGGGCGTACGCGCGTACGGGTTCCTCGGAGAAATATCGGAACTCTGCCGGGCGCCCGTCCGCGCCGGGGCCCGCATCCTCCTTTCGTCCCCCGGCCGGCGGCCCGATCCTCCCGCCGTTGCGCCGCGGCATGGGCGGCGCCCGTCTTGAGGACCGAGGATGCGATACGAGATCACGGTGAACGGCCGCGCCCACGCGGTTGAGGCCGAGGGGGACATGCCCCTGCTGTGGGTGCTGCGCGACCGGCTGGGGCTGACCGGCACCAAGTACGGCTGCGGCATCGGCGAGTGCGGGGCCTGCACGGTGCATGTCGGCGGCGTGCCGGTGCGCAGCTGCACCCTGCCCGTCGAGGCCGTCTCCGGCCAGGAGGTGCGCACGGTGGAAGGGCTGTCGCCGGACCGCTCGCACCCTCTGCAGGCCGCCTGGATCGCAGAGCAGGTGCCGCAGTGCGGCTATTGCCAGTCCGGCATGCTGATGGCGGCCGCGGCGCTGCTGAAGGAGAAGCCGCAGCCGTCAGATGCCGACACCGACGCCGCCATGACCAACCTGTGCCGCTGCGGCACCTATCCCCGCGTGAAGCGCGCCATCCGGCGCGCCGCGGGCGCCGCCCCGGCCTGAGCGGAGGGAACGCCATGACGCCCGAACTCTCCCGCCGCCGTTTCCTCCAGGCGGCCGCCGCCTCCGGCCTCACCCTCGGCCTGACGCCCTCGGGCGTGCTGGCCGCCGCCGGCGACGGGGCCGCGGTGGTGAACCACTGGCTCCATGTCGGCGCCGACGGGGCCGTGACCGTCTACAGCAACGCCCAGGAGATGGGCCAGGGCGCCATGAGCGGCGTCGCCCAGCTGCTGGCAGACGAGCTGCGGCTCGACTGGGCCGCCATCCGGGTGGAGCAGGCGCCGAACCTGCCCGCCTACGGCATGGCCGGCGACGGGCGCTGGGCCGGCGGCAGCTCCTCCATCCGGGAGCAGTGGGACCTGCTGCGCAAGGCCGGCGCCGCCGCGCGCGAGATGCTGGTGGAGGCCGGCGCCCGCCGCCTGGGCGTGCCGGCCGCCGACTGCCGCGCGGACGCGGGCCATGTCGTGCACGCCACCTCCGGCCGCCGGGTCGCCTACGGGGAGGTCGCGGCCGAGGCCGCCCGCCTGCCGGTGCCGCAGGACCCGAAGCCCCTGCCGCGCGGCGAGTGGCGGCTGATCGGGCAACCGGTGGCGCGCAAGGACCTGCCTGGGAAGGTGGACGGTTCCGCCGTCTACGCCATCGACGTGCGGGTGCCCGGCATGCTGTCGGCCACCATCCGCCAGAGCCCGGTGTTCGGCGGCAGGCTGGTGTCGGTGGACCCGGCGCCGGCGCTGCGGGTGCGCGGCGTGCGCCACGTGGTGCCGATCCAGGGCGTGGCCTTCAGCATCAGGACGCCGAACGGGCCGCAGGAATTCAGGCTCGCCGACGCCGTCGCCGTCGTCGCCTCCGACTGGTGGTCGGCCAAGAAGGGGCTGGAGGCGCTGTCGCCGGTCTGGGACGTCGCGGGCAAGGACGGGCTGGACACGGCCGGCATCGACGCCCTCCTGGCCGCCGACCTCGGCGAGGAGGGAGAGCTGCGCAAGGACAAGGAGGACGAGGAGGCCGCCGTCCGGGCGGCCCACGCCGACGGCATGGGCAGGGCCGCCAAGCGGTTCGAGGCGGACTACCGCGTGCCCTACCTGGCGCATGCCTGCATGGAGCCGCTTTCGGCCGCCGTCCATGTCCGCGCCGACGCGGTGGAGGTCTGGTCGGGCAGCCAGGCGCCCAGCAGCGTGCAGCGCATCCTGTCCGGCCTGACCGGCATCCCGGAGGACCGTGTCACCACCCACATCCTCTATTCCGGCGGCGCCTTCGGCCGGCGCTTCATCAGCGACTTCGTCACCCAGGCGGGTTTCGTCTCCCGCGCGGTGGGGGCGCCGGTGAAGCTGGTCTGGAGCCGGGAGGAGGATCTGGCGCAGGGGCGCTACCGCCCCGCCAGCGCGGCGCGCCTGACCGCCGGGCTGGACGCGGCCGGCCTTCCGACGGCACTGCGCATGAAGTTCGCGTCGGGCAACCGCCAGGACTTCACCCTGCTGTCGCCGCCCGGCCGCCCGCAGCCCGACCACGCCCCGCCCTACTACATCGCGGGCGGCCTCTCCACCGTGCGGCGGCGGCCGGACCTGGCGGTGCCGACCGGGCCCTGGCGGGCGCCGGGCAGCACCCAGTGCGCCTTCTTCTTCGAGAGCTTCGTGGACGAGCTGGCGCACGCGGCCGGCATGGACCCGCTGGCCTACCGGCGCCGGCTGCTGGCGGACAATCCGCGGGCGCTGCGGGTGCTGGACGCGGCGGCGGAGCGGGCCGGCTGGGGCAAGTCCCCGGCGTCGGGCCGCGGGCGCGGCATCGCCATCTGGAACAGCTTCCAGTCCATCGCGGCGCAGGTGGCGGAGGTCTCGGTCGAGGGGGACCGGCTGCGGGTGCACAAGGTCACCTGCGCCTTCGACTGCGGCACCGCCGTGAACCCCGACAGCGTGCGGGCGCAGGGCGAGGGCTCCATCCTCATGGCCCTGTCGGCGACGCTGGCCGAGGCGGTGACGGTGGAGAAGGGTGCGGTCACCAGCCTGAACTTCGACCGCTACCGGCTGCTGCGGCTGGCGCAGGCGCCGGAGATCGAGGTTGTGCTGCTGGACAGCCCGGACGCGCCGGTCGGCGGGGCGGGCGAACCGATGACCCCGCCCCTGCCCCCGGCGCTGGCGAACGCCATCTTCGCCGCCACCGGCCGGCGCCTGCGCAGCCTGCCGCTGGCCGCGCACGGCCTCACCGTGGCCTGAGCCCCGGGGAACCGTCAGCCGGCGTAGGCCGGCTGGCGGGCCACCCGCCGCTGCCCGCCGCCGGCCTGCGTCAGGCGGCCGGCGCCGCCGCCGTCCACCAGCGCCGCCTTGACCGGGCAGCGGCCGTAGGCGCCGCTGGCCGCCAGGTAGGCGCCGCCGGCCAGCGCCAGCAGGTTCAGCAGCGGATTCGGCCGCGGCGTGGCGGCCGCCGCCGCCAGCCCCAGCCCCGCCGCCACGTAGAGGCCGCGCTGGGTGGCGCTCAGGTTGTGCTCACCCGCGAAGAAGTTCCCGATCAGTCCGTCCATGGCCGCTGTCCCCTTTGCCTTGTCGCAGGGCAGAACAGGCCCGCGACGGCCTTCGTTCCGCAGCCGGAAGGAGCGGGTGGCGAGACTTGGCGCCTCCTCATGCGTTGTATCGGGAACGATGATCCAGGCTTTGGGGGGCCGCCCGCATGTCCGACGCCGCACCGACCGGAACAGGGGAGGAGCCGGCACTCCGCCGCAGCATCGGGCTCGTGCAGATGACCTTCTACGGCATGGGCGGGATGCTGGGGGCCGGCGTCTACGGGCTGATCGGCAAGGCCGCCGGGCAGATGGGCAGCGCCGTCTGGCTGGCTTTCCTGGTCGCCATGGTGGCGGCCCTGCTGACCGGGCTGTCCTACGCCAGCCTCGGCTCCCGCTATCCGCGCGCCGCCGGCGCCGCCTATGCCACCCAGCGCGCCTACGGCATGCCGCTGCTGACCTACGTCGTCGGCCTCGCCGTCATGGCCTCCGGTCTCACCTCCGTCGCCACCCAGTCCCGCGTGGTGGCGGAGAACCTGCAGCGCTTCGCCGGCTTCGACGCCCTGCCCACCTCTATCCTGGCCTTGGGCTTCCTGCTGCTGATGTGCGGCATCGTCCTGCGCGGCATCCGCGAATGCATGTGGCTGAACATGCTCTGCACCACGGTGGAGGCGGCGGGCCTGCTGCTGGTGGTCGCCGTCGGC
Organism: Azospirillaceae bacterium; assembly: GCA_035627915.1. Lineage (GTDB taxonomy): Bacteria > Pseudomonadota > Alphaproteobacteria > Azospirillales > Azospirillaceae > DASPKT01. The sequence continues at coordinate 2,779 of DASPKT010000417.1, read as the reverse complement.
GCCCGGTACTGGGGATCGGCCGACCTGATGGAGGTGCCGCCCGGCCCCGGCGGCACCATGGACGGCATCACCGCGGTGCTGCTGATGCAGGGGGCGGTGCTGACCTTCTTCTCCTTCATCGGGTTCGAGGACACCCTCAACGTCGGCGAGGAGGTGAAGGACCCCTCGCGCACCCTGCCCTGGGGCATCGTGCTGGGCATGCTGGGGGCGACGGTGCTGTACATGCTGATCGCCGTCACCGCCGTGTCGGTGGTGCCCTGGCGGGAACTGGCGGAGGCGCCGGGCCCGCTGACGGAGGTGATGGCGCGCGCCGCCCCCTGGTTCCCGCCCGTGGCCTTCGTCGCCGTCACCCTGTTCGCGGTGTCGAACACGGCGCTGCTGAACTACGTGACCGCCTCGCGCCTGGCCTACGGGATGGCGCGGCAGGGGCTGCTGCCGGCGGTGCTGGGGCGGGTGCATGCGGGGCGGCGGACGCCGCACGTGGCGACGCTGGTGCTGCTGGGGATCGTGGCGGCGCTGTCGCTGGTGGGCGACATCACGCAGCTGGCGTCGGCCACGGTGCTGCTGCTGCTTCTGGTGTTCGCGGTGGTGAACGGGGCGCTGGTGGTGCTGAAGCGGCGGCCGGGGGAGCCGCGCGGCGCCTTCGAGGTGCCGGTCATGGTGCCGGCCATGGGGGCGGTCGTGTGCACGGTGCTGCTGGCCAACCGGGTGGTCACGGGCGACTGGCGGGCACCGGCGCTGGCCGGGGTGATGCTGCTGGGCATCCTCGCGCTTTACGCCGCCATGCGCCCGAAGGCCGTGGCGGAGGGCGGCGCCGTCGCGGCGGAGTGACCCGCCGGCCCCGCCCTCGGGACCGGCGGGCCTGACCGTCGTTCAGCGGCCGGGCTGGTAGATCTGGTCGAACACGCCGCCCTCGGCGAAGTGCTTCTTCTGGGCCTCCTGCCAGCCGCCGAAGCGGGAGATGTCGAACAGGCTCACCTTGCCGTGGCGCTCCGCGAAGGCCTCCGCCAGGGCGGGATCGCGGGGACGGTAGAAATGCTTGGCGGCGAGCTGCTGGCCGGCGGGCGTGTAGAGGAACTGGAGGTAGGCCTCCGCCGCCTGCCGGGTGCCGCGCTTGTCCACGACCTTGTCGACCACGGCCACCGGCGGCTCCGCCAGGATGGAGGTGGGGGGCACCACGATCTCCAGCTGGTCGGCGCCGAACTCCTTGACCGCCAGGAACGCCTCGTTCTCCCAGGCCAGCAGCACGTCGCCGATGCCGCGCTGGACGAAGGTCGTGGTGGCACCGCGGGCGCCGGTGTCCAGCACCGGCACGTTGCGGTAGAGCCGGGAGACGAAGTCCCGCGCCGCCGCCTCGTCCCCGCCGTTGCGGTCCAGCGCGAAGCCCCAGGCCGCCAGGTAGTTCCACCGCGCCCCGCCCGAGGTCTTCGGGTTCGGCGTGATGACCTGCACGCCGGGCTGCACCAGCCCGTCCCAGTCCTTGATGCCCTTGGGGTTGCCCTTGCGCACCAGGAACACGATGGTCGAGGTGTAGGGGGTGGAGTTGTGCGGCAGCCGCGCCTGCCAGTCCTTGGGCAGCAGGCCGGCATTCTCCGCGATGGCGTCGATGTCGTAGGCGAGCGCCAGGGTGACCACGTCCGCCTCCAGCCCGTCGATGACGGACCGGGCCTGCTTGCCGGAGCCGCCGTGCGACGCGCTGACGGTCACGGCCTGGCCGGTCTTGGCCTTCCATTCCTTGGCGAAGACGGCGTTGAATTCCTTATAGAACTCGCGCGTCGGGTCGTAGCTGACGTTCAGCAGGGTCACGTCGGCGCTGCTGGCGGCGGGCGAGAGGGTGGCGGCGGCCGCGCTGACGCCCAGGGCCAGGAGGGTGGCGCGGAACAGCTGGCGGGGAAGGCACAGGGTCATGGCTGGGTTCCTCGTTCCCGGATGGGGTCAGGCGGCGGGCAGTGTGGCGGCGCGGGTGCGCCGGCCGGTCGGCGTGCCGGCGGCCGCGCGCTCGGCCCGGCAGGCCCGCTCGGCGGCCCGCAGGCTGCGGAAGGTGCGGCCGTCCAGCGGGTGGACGGCGCGGTCGGAGGCGTAGAAGCGGTAGCCGCGGCCGTCGGCCACGACGATGCCGACCGTGCGGCGGTCGACCTCGATGACGAATGCGTCGGACATGATCTCTCCCTCGGCGGGCCGACGCGTGCCGGCCCGCCCGGTGCGGACGGGGTCTGGATGGAAGGGCGGGCCCGGGCGCTGTTTGCGCCGGGGCGGGCCGTCAGCAGGCGCCGGTATGGCGCGCGGCACACATCCGGGAGAGGGACAGGGTCTTGGCGGGAAGGCGGCAGGTCATGGCGGTACCTCTCAGTCGCAAGGCCCGGAGAACCACGAAGAGCCTTCGTGGCGCTTTAGCGTTTGGTGACGCGGCGCAAGCTGCTCCGTCAAATTGCCGCGGGTCGCCGGCCGCCTGCGAAGCCGGAGCTTCGCGTGGTACCGGCATTGACCAGGATCGATACTCCACCGCCCCGGCGGGGGTGTCAACGGTTATTCCCTATTCAGCAGATAGATTTTGCCAGCATACCACACTATTGAGATGTAAATACAATCCGGACGGTATGGCCGCGACGGGTCCCGGTTGGAAGAAGCCCCGGGCGACGGCGCACCCGCGCGATCCCCGGGCCCCAAAACCGCTTGTGGGAATGGAGCGGCTGCGGTAGACCGGAAACAGATTGCAGAAAACAACCGGTCTGGTGCGGGACCGGTGCGGGGAGGGTCCGATGGGGAAGCTGGTCCTGTC
>DASPKT010000416.1:0-15095 GCA_035627915.1 Azospirillaceae bacterium | reverse complement strand
CATGCTCTCCAGCATCTGGGTGGCGACGATGACCGGCTTGCCGGACAGCCGGGCCTCGCGGACGATGCGCTTCTGGATCGAGGGCACGTCCTCCGGCGGCATCTCCACGCCCAGGTCCCCGCGCGCGACCATCAGCCCGTCCGACATCTCGACGATCTCGTCCAGGTGCTGGATGGCCGAGGGCTTCTCCATCTTGCTCAGCAGCGAGGCGCGGCCGGCGATCAGGCGCCGCGCCTCCGCCACGTCCTCGGGCCGCTGCACGAAGGAAAGCGCCACCCAGTCCACCCCGATCTCCAGCGCGTAGCGCAGGTCGTCGCGGTCCTTGGGCGTCAGCGGCGACAGGCCCAGCACGGTATTGGGCACGTTGACGCCCTTGCGGTCGGACAGGCGGGAGCCCACCACCACCTCGGTGTCGGCGAAGTCGGCGCCGCAGGCCAGCACGCGCAGCCGCACCTTGCCGTCGTCCACCAGCAGGTCGTCGCCCTCGTTGAGCGCCTGGAATATCTCCGGGTGCGGCATGCCGACCCGGGTGGCGTCGCCCGGCTCGCGCGACAGGTCCAGCCGGATGCGGTGGCCGGGACCGACGTCGACCGGGCCGTTTGCGAAGGTGCCGATGCGCAGCTTGGGGCCCTGCAGGTCGGCCATGACGCAGACCGGGCGCCGCGTCTCCTGCTCCATCTCGCGGATGATGCGCAGCCGTTCCCCGTGGTCCTCGTGCTTGCCGTGGCTGAAGTTCAGCCGGAACACGTCCGCCCCGGCATGGAACAGCTTGCGGATCATCTCCGGCGTGCTGGAGGCCGGGCCGAGGGTGGCGACGATCTTGGTCAGCCGTTCGCGGTGGAGGGCGGGGGCCTTGCGCTTCATGGGGCGGGTTCACTCCTAGGAAAGGGCTTCTCCGGCCGGCCGGCGGCCGGGTGCCCCTTGGACGGGGGGCGGAAGGCCCCCTAGGGAACGAAATTACCTAATTCCGTTACAGAAGCAACCGGGCGATTGCCGCCGTGAACAGCCGTTGCGCCGGATCGGCTCCCCCGTGTCGTATTCCTTCGACGCATGGGCCGCCACCGTTCCTTTTGTTATAAAGGCGGCACCATGACGACGCCTGCCCCCGACGCCCCGTTCCCGCCCCTGCTCGACCCGCCCCTGCTGGACACGCGGGAGCCGCCCGCGGTTGAGGTCTTCCATGAGGCAGGCCGGGCGCCGGTGCTGCTGGTGGTGGACCATGCCAGCAACCGCTTCCCCGCGCGCCTGGGCACGCTGGGGGTGGAGGGGCCGGACCTGGAGCGGCACATCGCCTGGGACATCGGCGCGGCGGAGGTGGCGCGGCACCTGGCCCTGCGGCTGGACGCGCCGGCGGTGCTGGCGGGCTATTCCCGCCTGGTCATCGACCCCAACCGCCCGCTGGACAGCCCGACCCTGATCCCGGAGGTCAGCGACGGCACCCGCATCCCCGGCAACGAGGGGCTGGGCGAGGCGGAGCGGCGGGCCCGGGTGGCGGCCCTCCACACCCCCTACCACGCGCGCATCGCCGCCTTGCTGGCAGGCTTCCGGGAGCGCGGGATCGTGCCGGCGCTGCTGTCGGTGCACAGCTGCACGCCGGTCATGGCCGGCTTCCACAGGCCCTGGCACGTGGGCGTGCTGTGGAACCGCGACCCCCGCATCGCCGTGCCGCTGATGGAGATGCTGGCCGCCATGGACGGGGTCTGCGTCGGCGACAACGAGCCCTACTCCGCCCGCACCGGCCACGGCCACACGATCGAGACGCACGCGACCCCGGCCGGGCTGCCGACCGTCATGCTGGAGGTGCGCCAGGATCTGATCGGCACGGCGGAGGGGGCGGCGCGCTGGGCCGACCTGCTGGCCGGCCCGTTCGAGCGCATCCTGGCCGATCCCGCCCTCTACCGGGCCGAGGTCTACTGAGGGCGGAGACGACAAGGGGGTTGCCGCGCCGGCCCGCCGCGCGCTAGCCACTTCCCCAACGGGCGGGCCGTGCCGACATGAGAGGCGGGCGCCGCCACGCGCCGCCACCGCCAGCAACCGGGGAACCCGACCATGGCCAAGGACTTCGACGACCAGACCCGCACCGAGCTGGAGGCCGCCGCCTTCCGCCGCCTGGTCCAGCACCTGCGCGAGCGCACCGACGTGCAGAACATCGACCTGATGAACCTGGCCGGCTTCTGCCGGAACTGCCTGTCGAAGTGGTACCGCGCCGCGGCGGAGGAGAAGGGGCTGGAACTCAGCTACGACGACGCCCGCGAGATCGTCTACGGCATGCCCTACGAGGAGTGGAAGGCGAAGCACCAGACGGAGGCCACGCCCGGCCAGAAGGCCGCCTTCGTCAAGGCCAACCCGGGGCACTGAGCGCAGCCCGGGGCCCCGCCCCTCGCTTGTCCCAGGCGGGGGCCGCGGGGCCCCCTTGAATCGCCGCACGCCCATCGGTATGGTCCCCGCCACATTCCAGACCATCCGAAAGGGGCACCCATGTCCGACGTCGGCGGCATCGCGGCCGATCGCCTGCGTTCCTTCATCGAGCGTATCGAGCGCCTGGAGGAGGAGAAGAAGGGCATCGCGGACGACATCAAGGACGTCTACGCCGAGGCCAAGGGCACCGGCTTCGACACCAAGGTCATGCGCCAGATCATCCGTCTGCGGAAGATGGAGAAGAACGACCGGCAGGAGGCCGAGGCGATCCTGGAGCTGTACATGTCGGCGCTGGGCATGGAGTGAGGCTCCGGCCCGCCCCATCCCTTGCCAGTACGGGCGCCGGCGACGGCGCCCGTTCCGTTTCAGGCTGCTCTCACCCTTAGGCTCCCCTCACCGCCCGCCGGCCCGGCGCCAGCGCCGGTAGCCCGCCGCCTCGTCCACGTCGGCGATGCGGCCGGCATAGGCGGTGCGCAGGCCCAGCGCCCGCACGCTGTCCTCCAGCGCGTGCTCGGTCGACCAGCGCACCCCCGCCAGCAGGTCGACGCGGCGCGGCGGGCGGCGGAAGCCGATCAGCCAGTAGCCGCCGTCGTCCGACGGCCCGAACACCGCGTCCGCCCGCCGCAGCGCCGCCAGGGCGCCCGCGATGGCGGCCGGGGTGATGCCGGGGATGTCGCCGCCGACCAGCACCGCCGGCCCGGGCCCCGCCGCCATCAGCTGGCGCAGCATGCGCTCGCCCAGGTCGCCGCCGCCCTGCGGCACCGCCCGCCAGCCGGGCGGCCAGCCCGCCAGCGCCCGGTCGGGGGCGACCGCCAGCACCCGCTCCCAGCGGGGGTCGCGCCCCAGCCGCCGCAGCGTCCCGGCCAGGCAGGACCGGTAGAAGCGCAGCGCCTGCGCCTCCCCCAGCCCGGCCGCCAGCCGGCGCTTCACCCGCCCCATCCGCGGCGCCTTGGCGAGCACGACCAGCGTCGGCCTCATGCGTAAATCCTCGCGATGACCCGGGGCGGCACGCCCAGGAAGTAGAGCGACAGGCAGCCAAGGTTGCGGGCGGAGCGCCGGACGTACCCGTCGCGCCGCCAACGCGCCGCACTGGTCACCGCCGCCGGCGCCAGCGCGGTCAGGCGCCCCCGTCCCAGGCGCCGCACCAGGTCCACGTCCTCCATCAGCGGCAGGGGCCGGTAGCCGCCGAGGCGCTGGTAGAGCTCCGCCCCGATCAGCAGCCCCTGGTCGCCGTAGGGCAGCCCCAGCGCCCGGCAGCGCCAGGCCACCGCCCGCTCCAGCCGCCGCGCCGCCGGGGCGTCGTCGTCCAGGACGAAGCGGAAATAGGCCGCCCGCCGCTGCGCGTCCGGCCCCTCCAGGAACGCCCGCGCCGCCGCGGCCCAGCCCGGCTGCAGCCGCGTGTCGGCATGCAGGAACAGCAGTGCCCGGCCGGTCGCGGCCGCCGCCGCCGCCGCCAGCTGCGTCCCCCGCCCCCGCGGCGCCGGCACCACCCGGGCGCCCAGCGACGCCGCGAGCGCCGGCGTGCCGTCGCGCGAGCCGCCGTCGGCCACCACCAGCTCCGCCTCCCCCCACTCGGCCAGGGAGGCCACCGTCCCGGCCAAGGCGGGGCCCGCGTCCAGCGTCGGGATGAGGATGCTGAGGGACGGCCGGGAACTGGTCATGAAAGCGGCTTCCACTTCCGGAAGGGGCAGGCGCATACTTCCTTACTCTTCCGGGCGCGCGTCTTTGTGAAAAAAACGAGCGGTCGTCCGGCCCAGTTGAAGGGTCCGCGGAAAACGGGTAACGATTCGCCGCCAGGAGAGTGGCCGATGCCGTCAGGGGCACGCCGAAAGGCAAAACACAAGGCGTCGAAGGCGCCCCCGCCCAGGGTCGCGCCGGTACAGGCGCCGACCACGACCGGGTTTGACGTCCCGGAGCGGGACCAGGAGATCGACAGGATGACTCGCACTTATATCTCGATGGCGAAGACCGGCGGCCAGGGCAAGACGCTGGTGGCGCAGATGCTGGTGCTGCAGCACGAGCAGAAGGGCGTCCCGGTGCGCCTCGCCGCGGCCGACAGCGACAGCCTGAACCAGCGCTCCAAGATGGGCCGCCTGTTCCCGGCCGTGAAGGAGCTGGGCATCGGCGAGGACCTGACCCGGATCAAGTCGTCGACCGACCCGAACCTGGCGATCAAGTACTGGGACGAGTTCGGCCGCACCCTGCTGGACGGCGGCCACATCATCGACGTCGGCGCCAATGTGGCGGCCGAGCTGTTCGCCTGGGCCGAGGCGCGCAACGCCGGCGCCCTGCTGCGCCGCCGCAACAGCGCGCCGCTGGACCTGGTGGTCACCACCAAGGCCGAGTCCCAGGGCATCGAGGACGCCCGCGCCCTCATCCAGTACAGCTTCGACAAGCAGGAGTGGCTGCCCTTCTCCCGCCGCTTCGTCGTGCTGAACGAGGTGGCCGGCAGCTTCGGCTCCTTCGAGGCCGACCAGAGCTTCCGCCGCCTGAAGGCCTTCCAGAGCATGGGCGTCGGCATCATCAACGTGAAGCGCTGCGAGAGCGACATCTGGCAGCTGATGGAGCGCGAGTTCATCTCCGTGCGCGACGGCATCAAGATGACCGAGGTGGACCTGGAGAAGCGCTTCGGCATCGACGTCTGGACCGGCCATGGCGGCCTGACCGACCTGAAGAACTGGGCCGCCGAGACGCTGGCCGCGTTCGAGAAGGCCGGGCTGTTCCCGATGGTCCAGCGCCAGGAAGCGGCGGAGCCGGCCGCCGCCTGCTGAGGTTCCGCGGGGCGCATGCCCCCGGGGGCATCGGCCGGAAGACGGTCTTGAAATGGCGGAGGGGGCCGGGCACGCTGCCGGCCCCCTCTTCTTTTGGGGAATCTGATTTCCGGTTGGGCGAGGCACCGTGGTTCGGTTCGAGAATGTCGGCCTTCGTTACGGCACCGGTCCGGAAGTCCTGCGCGACATCACGTTCGAGCTGGAGCCCGGCTCCTTCCACTTCCTGACCGGGCCGACCGGGGCGGGCAAGTCCAGCCTGCTGAAGCTGCTGTACCTCTCCGTCCGCCCGTCGCGCGGCCTCATCACCCTGTTCGGCGAGCCCCTGTCGAAGACGCCGCGCGCCCGCCTGCCGGAGCTGCGCCAGCGCATCGGCGTGGTCTTCCAGGACTTCCGCCTGCTCGACCACATGACCGTGTTCGACAACGTGGCCCTGCCCATGCGCATCGCCGGCTTCGGCGAGGACAAGGTGAAGGAGGGGGTGACCGAGCTGATGAGCTGGGTCGGCCTCGCCGACCGCATGGACGAGTTCCCGCAGCGCCTGTCCGGCGGCCAGAAGCAGCTGGTCGCCATCGCCCGCGCCGTCATCACCAGCCCCAAGCTGATCGTCGCGGACGAGCCCACGGGCAACATCGACCGCGAGATGAGCCTGCGCATCATGCGGCTGTTCCTGGAGCTCAACAAGCTCGGCACCACCTGCGTCGTCGCCACCCACGACATGTACCTGGTGGACATGATGAAGAAACCGGTGCTGGAGCTGACCGAGGGCAAGCTGGCCGAGAGCTCCTGGTGGCTGGAGCCCGGCAAGCGCCACGACCTGGTGGACGGGGCGCCCGCCGGCTTCTGAGGCGGCCTATCCTTACCTGGCCGCTATCCTTACCTGAAGCGTGCCGACCCCCTCCACGGCCGCCTCCAACCGGTCGCCGGGCACGACGGCGCCGACGCCGGCCGGCGTGCCGGTGAAGACGAGATCGCCCGGCGCCAGCTCCACCAGCCGCGACAGGTGGGCCAGCACCTCGGGCACCGACCAGATCATGTCGCGCAGGTCGCCGCGCTGGCGAACCTGCCCGTTCACCGCCAGCGAGATCGTTCCGCTTCCGACATGACCGATGGCGGCCGCCGGCCTGATGGCGGAGATGGGTGCCGAGCGGTCGAAGCCCTTGCCCATGTCCCAGGGATGCCCCTTGGCCTTGGCCGCCCCCTGCAGGTCGCGGCGGGTGAGGTCGAGGCCGACCGCGTAGCCGTAGACGGCGTCGAGCGCCGCCGCGGGGTCGAGGTCGCGGGCCGCGCGCCCGACAGCGACGACAAGCTCCACCTCGTGGTGCAGGTCGCGGGTGGCCGGCGGGTACGGCATCTCGGTCCCGTCCGCCACCACGGCGTCGGCCGGCTTGGCGAAGAAGAAGGGGGGCTCGCGGTTGGGGTCGGCGCCCATTTCGCGGGCATGGTCGGCGTAGTTGCGGCCGACGCACCAGATCCGGCGGACGGGAAAGCGCGCGGCGGTGCCGGCGACGGCGACGGTGGGCGGCACGGGGGCCGGGATGACGAGGTCCATGGGCGCGTCCCTGGGCATGGGTGGCAGCGGACGGCATCTGGCCCGATCCGGCGCCGCATCTCAAGGGTTCCCGCCGGGCCCGGCCCTGCGGCGGGGTAGCCCACCACCTTGGTCAGTCTATCGAAGCGTCCATATGTCTGGTATTCAGGGCCTAGGCCCCGAGCCGATCAGACCATCCTGGAGCCCTGACCCCGTGACCACCCCCCCGCCGCAACCCGCCGGCCACCCGCCGTCCGGCCACGACGACATCCTGTACCCCTCGACGATCCCGTTCATCCTGGTCCACCTCGCCTGCCTGGGCGCCATCTGGACCGGGGTGCACTGGCAGGACGTGGCCATCTGCGTCGGCCTCTACGGGCTGCGCATCTTCGCGATCGGGGCGGCGTACCACCGCTACTTCTCCCACCGCTCCTACAAGACCAGCCGGTGGTTCCAGTTCGTGCTGGCCTTCCTGGCCATGACGACGACCCAGAAGGGCGTGCTGTGGTGGGCAGCGAAGCACCGGGTGCACCACCGCTATTCCGACACCGAGCACGACGTCCATTCGCCCCGGCAGAAGGGCTTCTGGTACAGCCACATGGGCTGGATCTTCGACCGCAAGTACGAGGGCACGGACTACGCGCTGGTCCAGGACTTCGCCAAGTACCCCGAGCTGATGTGGCTGGACCGTCACCAGAACGTGCCGCCGGTCATCATGGCGGTGACGGTGTTCCTGTTCGCGGGCTGGTCGGGGCTGGTGGTCGGCTTCTTCTGGAGCACGGTGCTGCTCTACCACGCCACCTTCTGCATCAACTCGCTCGCCCACGTGCACGGCAGCCAGCGCTACGTCACCGGCGACGACAGCCGCAACAACTGGTGGTTCGCGCTGCTGACCATGGGCGAGGGCTGGCACAACAACCACCACGCCTACCAGGCCTCCACTCGCCAGGGCTTCCGCTGGTGGGAGGTCGACATGACCTACTACATCCTGAAGGCCTTCTCCTGGGTCGGGCTGGTCTGGGACCTGCACGAGCCGCCCAAGGCCGTGGTGCGCGGCGAGCACAAGGTGGGCCGCCCAGTCATCGAGAAGGCCGCCCGGCAGCTGGCCGCCAGCTTCCACGCCGACCAGATCGCAGCGCAGGTGGCCGAGATGCTGACCCGCACGCCGACCCTGGCGGAGCTGCGCTCGGAGCTGGAGGACAAGCTCGCCAACGCCCGCAAGCAGGCGGAGGCGCTGCTGGCCTCGGTCCAGCTGCCGGCGATCCCGAGCACCCAGGAGGTCAAGGAGCGCGCATCCCGCATGTTCGCCCGCTCCCCCTCGATGGACGACATCGTGGAGCGCGCCCGGCAGCTGGTGATCGAGGGCGTCTGCGCCCGCCTCGCCGCCGCCTGAGCCGGCCGGCATCGCTTGGGGACAGGCCCGGGGGCGTCCGCCTCCGGGCCTTTTTCCTGCCCCTATCGTTCTTGCTTCGTTCCCGCCTTCGTGGCACCCTTGGCCCATGGTCGACGAATTGCCGGATCGGGCCGTCAAGGGCCGGGGCGCGGTGTCGAACCGGTCCGGCCGGTTCGAGGGGGGCGGCCGCGTGCGCATCGACGACGGCTGGGCCCCGGACGAGGAGGACCTGCCGCCGCTGCGCACGGAGCTGCTGAACGACGCCAGCCGCAGCATCATCAGCCGCAACGACAGCCCCGACATCCCCTTCGACCAGTCGGTGAACCCCTACCGGGGCTGCGAGCATGGCTGCATCTACTGCTTCGCCCGCCCCACCCACGCCTATCTGGGCCTCTCCCCCGGGCTGGACTTCGAGACCAAGCTGTTCCGCAAGCCGGACGCGCCGGCCCTGCTGGAGAAGGAGCTGCGGGCCAAGGGCTATGTCTGCAAGCCGATCGCGCTGGGCGCCAATACCGATCCCTACCAGCCGGTGGAGCGGGAGGAGCGGCTGACCCGCCGCATCCTGGAGGTGTGCCGCGACTTCAACCAGCCGGTCGGCGTCGTCACCAAGTCGGCGCTGGTCACCCGCGACCTCGACATCCTGGCGCCGATGGCGGCGGAGGGGCTGGCGTCGGTCGCCATGTCCGTCACGACGCTGGACCGCGACCTCGCCCGGGTGATGGAGCCGCGCGCCAGCACACCCGCGCGCCGCCTGGCCGCGATCCGGGAGCTGGCGGACGCCGGGGTGCCGGTGGCGGTGCTGGCGAGCCCGATGATCCCCGCGCTCAACGACCACGAGTTGGAGAGCATCCTGGAGGCCGCCGCCGCGGCCGGGGCGACCAGCGCCAACCAGATCCTGCTGCGGCTGCCGCTGGAGCTTGCAGGGCTGGTGGAGGAGTGGCTGCGCACCCACGTGCCGGACCGCGCCGACCGGGTGCTGAGCCTGGTACGGCAGAGCCGCGGGGGCGAGCTGTACCGCTCGGGCTGGGGCACCCGGATGAAGGGAACCGGCCCCTATGCCGAGATGCTGCGCGCCCGCTTCAAGCTGGCGGTGAAGCGCCTGGGGCTGAACGAGCGGCGCTGGGAGCTGGACTGCACCCGCTTCCGCCCTCCCCCGCGCGCGGGCGACCAGATGGCACTGTTCTGAGGGGGCGGGAAGCCGGTGCGTGCTTGGCGCGGCGCCTGCCGGCCTTCGCGCTCGCCCTGCCCGGGCCCGGAAATGAAGAAGGCCGGGGGAGGTTCCCCCGGCCTTCGGCTTCATCGCACCCCTGGAGGAGCGGATCAGGCCTTCTTGGTCAGCAGCCAGAGGCGGGCCAGCTCGGCGGTGCCGTCCGCGCCCTTCACCGACTTCAGGACCTTCTCGGCGTCGGCGCGCTTGCCGGCCTGCAGCATGACGACGCCCAGGCGCAGCTTGCTGTCCTCGGGGAACTTCAGCCCACCCTTCTGGATGCCGCGCTGCATGGCGGAGATGGCCTTGTCGTACTGGCCGTGCGAGGCCAGCGCCTCGCCCAGGCGGACGAGCGCGGGGCCCGTGCCGGCAGCCTCGGCCTCCTTCTCCAGCTGCGCCAGGCCGGCGGCGTCGGCCTGCGCGTCCTTGGTCGCCTTGTCCAGCAGGCGGCGGTGGCGGTCGGCCTCCGCACCCTGGCCCAGGATGCCAGCCTGCATGCCCTTCTCGATGACGGTCTTCGCCTCGGCCGGCAGCAGCGCCTGCAGCGACAGCTGGGCCATGTTGACGTAGTCGGCCGAGGTCGAGAGGACGCCGGCGTTGTACATCAGGCGGAACATGTCGAGCTCGAGCCGGTCGGAGAAGGCCTGGCCCTTCATGACCGTGTTCAGCAGGTTCCCCCAGTAATCCTTGCTCGGATAGTACTGGACCAGCTTCTCCACGGCCTCGCGGACGCCGGCGTTGTTCTTCATCCGCTCCTCGGCCGTGTAGAGCAGCTGCAGCTGCTCCTCGGTCGGGGCGCGGCCGGCCTTCTCGGCGGCCTGGACGATGGCGCGCATCGACTTGGCGGCGTTGCCGAAGTCGTTCTGCAGGAAGTAGGCCTGCGCGATCAGGACGCGCAGGTCCTGGTTGGTGCCGCCGGCATTGTAGTACTTGTTGGCGGACTCGATCGACTTGCCGTAGTTCTGAGCCTGATAGTAGAGCTTCGTCAGGTTCTCATACTGCTGCGTCGTCTGCTCGGGCGTCAGCTGCCCGGTGTCGACCATCGCCTCGAGCGCCTTGGCCGCGTTGCCGGCATCGTTCTGCGGCAGGTACGCGGCGGCGCGCATCTGCGCGATCACAAAGGCCTCGTACGGCGTCTTGTCGGCCTTGGCGGCGTCGGCCTTCTGGATCTCGGCCAGGGCCTCCTTGTACTTCTTCGCCTTCAGCAGCTCCTGGGCCGCCTGCAGCGGCTTGCCCATCTCCGGGCTGAGGGCGGGGCCCTTGGCCGCTTCCTTCTTCTGCGCGTAGGCGCTGTCGGAATGCAGCAGGGTCACGCCGCCGGCGGCAAGGGCGGTGGCGAGCAGCGTGGCGGTCAGAATGCGCTTGGCGTTCATCGCGGTCTCGAGCAGGTCTAGGAAAAGAAAAAGGACGGGCACGCGTCTATAACGCATGACCCGTCCCGATGGATCAATCGAGGAACTGTTCGTTTCCGATCATCCCGATCTTGTTCACGCCCAGGCGCTGCGCGGCGGCGAGCACCTTGGCGACGTACTTGTACTCCACCAGCTTGTTCGGCCAGACGTGGAGTTCCGGCGCCGGCTGCATGGCGGCGGCGTTGGTGAGCTGGGCCTCGAGGGTCGCATCGTCCGGAATCACGGCCCCGTTCCACAGGATCGTGCCGTCGAAGTCCACCTCCACCGTGAACACCGTCGGCTGGACGGTGGACGGCGGCGGATTGCCCTGAGGCATGTCCAGCTTCACGGCGTGCGTCTGGATCGGGATCGTGATGATGAACATCACGAGCAGCACCAGCATCACGTCGATCAGCGGCGTGGTGTTCATGTCGGGGACGACATCATCCTCGTCCCCACCGCCGCCCACGGACATACCCATGACGCTACTCCTTACTTCGTACCGAGCCGCTTGACCGTGCCGGGGCCGGTCGCGGGCTCGCTGATGAAGCCGACCTTGACGATGCCGGCGCGCTGGGCGGCCACCATGACACGACCGACGAACTCGTACCGGGCATCGCGGTCGCCACGGATGTGCAGCTCGGGCTGCGGCTTGATGACCGCCTTCTCCTTGAGCCGCTCCACCAGCGCGTTGACGTCGGGGATCAGCTCGGTTCCCCAGAACATGTCGCCGTCGGCGTTGACCGCGATGACGATGTTCTCGGGCCGCGTCTCGGTCGGGATGTTGGTCTCCTTGGGGAGATTGACCGGGACGGTGTGGGTGACGACGGGAATAGTGATGAGGAAGATGATCAGCAGCACCAGCATGACGTCGACGAGCGGCGTCGTGTTGATGGTGGAGACGACCTGATCCTCACCACTGTCGTCGGCAGATCCGACGTTCATTCCCATGGGTTAGGCACTCCGAGCCTGGTTCACCCGCGTGCCGCCGACGAGCAGGGCGTGCAGATCGGCGGAGAAGTTGCGGACGCGGTCCATCACGATCTTGTTGCGGCTGATCAGCCAGTTGTAGGCCAGCACCGCCGGGACGGCGACGCCCAGGCCGATGGCGGTCATGATGAGCGCCTCACCGACGGGGCCCGCGACCTTGTCGATCGAGGCCTGGCCGGACACGCCGATGGCGACCAGCGCGTGGTAGATGCCCCACACCGTGCCGAACAGACCGACGAACGGGGCGGTCGAGCCGACGGTGGCGAGGAAGGCCAGGCCGCCCTTCAGGCGGTTGTTGATGCTGTCGGCCGAGCGCTGCAGGGACATGGTCACCCAGGTGTGCAGGTCGATCTGGTCGGTCAGCGTGCCCTCGTGGTGCTCGGTGGCGCGCAGGCCGTCCTCGACCAGCATGCGGAAGGCGCTGTTCTTCTTCAGCTTGGAAGCGCCGTCCTGGATGCTGGAGGCGGTCCAGAAGGTCTTGTCGGCGGCGTTGGCCTGACGCATCAGGATCGCCTGCTCGATGAACTTCACGATCAGGATGTACCAGGTGCCCATCGACATGATGACCATGGCGACCAGCGTGGACTTGGCGACGAAGTCGCCCTGGTTCCACAGGGCCGACAGGCCGTAGGGGTTCTCGACCGGCGCGGCCTCGGCGCCCTCGGCACCGGCGGCGGCCGGGTCGGTGGCGGCCGGGTCGGCCGGGGCGGCAGCCGGGTCGACCGGCGCGGCGGCGGCCGGGTCGGCCGGGGCAGCGGCGGCCGGAGCCGAGGCGGCGGGATCAGTGGCGGCCGGGGCGGAGGGCGTGGTCTGGGCGACCGCGGCCGACGAGACGCCGGCGAGGACCACGACAGCCATCGCAAAGCGGGCCAGGGTCGACGACATGAAACTCTCCCTCATGCTCATAATTCCAGAAATTCGGGTTGATACGGTGTGGATGCCGGCGTCTCACGCGCCGCCCGGCTCCGGTTAGCGCGCGTCCTGGAGTCTCCAGGTGTACTTGAACTTGAACCAGCTGCCGACGGGCGCACCGTTCTCCTGGGCGGCGGTGCACTTCCACCGGCCGCGCTTGGCCTCCTTCACGGTGGCCTCGTCCAGGCGCGAGAAGCCGCTGGAGGTTTCCACCTGGGCGTCGGTCACGCGGCCGTTCTCGCTGCAGTACAGGTTCACGATCACGCTGCCCTCCTCGCCGAGGCGCACCGACATGGCCGGGTACTCGGGGCGGGTGAAGGACTTCGCGTCGGGCTTGGCGCCAACGGTCGGGCCGGCGGGGGCCGGCGCGGCGCGCGGCGGCGGTGCCGGGTCGGGCGGGCGCGTCGTCGTGGCGTTGGCCAGGACCTGCTGCGGCGGCGGCGGCGTCTCGATCGTGATCTCCGGCGGCGGCACGAAGGGCGGCGGCGGAGTCTTGAACTTCGGCGGCGGCGGCGGCGGCGGGGGCTCGCGCTCCGGCTTGATCTCTTCGATGATCTTGGTCTCGATCGGACCCGTCACGACATGCATGGCCTCGCGGGCGAGGCCAGTAACCAGCGCATAGACAATGCCGATGTGCAGGACGATGACGAATCCGATGCCGACCATGCGGCCAGGATTGTTGGCTGAGGATTGATAGGGCATGTTCCGGAATTCACTTAAGGTGAAGAGACACGGGAACCATCAGCCGAGCACGATCGGCAAGACCGCGGAGCCCGAGAGCACGGCGGTCCTCATGTGCTGTACGGGACTTCCAGCGGGAGGCAATCCCGCACGCCCTCAGGTCGCTTGCGACCGACCGATCCAACATTGGCCTCCCTTGGCTCAATAATGGCAATTCTTGCCGCTACCTGCATTCTTTAAAGGTCGCAGGAGCGCCCGTTCACGCACCAATCCCAGCGTCGCCACTCCGCGGGCATAGCACGCCCTTTGGAGGCCGCCTTAGGGTCGGCCGGCTTTCTTTTGTCAGTCGTATGCACGAAAATTGTGACCGGCGCAAGCGCAAGCTTGGGTCCAAAGGAGATGCCCAAGGCAAAAAGACACCGGTGGACATTCCACCGGTGGCGCGCCTCGCGATAAGGATTTCCGCGGCTTACAGCGCCCGGCTGTGCCGCTCCTCCGAAAGGGATAGATAGGTGTCAAAAAGGGCCGCGACGGCCCGAACGAGCGCGCGGGCGGCGGGCGGGACGGAGAGGCGCCACCCGTCCCGCGCGACCAGCCCGTCCGCCTCCAGCACGGCCAGCCGGGCGGGATCGGGGGCGACCGAGCCAGGGGTGCGGCCGTGCCGGCGGGCGACCGCCTCCAGGTCCACCGCGAACCGGCACATCACCTGCTCGATGATGTCGGCGCGCAGCCGGTCGTCGGCGCTGAAGCGCACCCCGCGGGCGACCGCGGTGCCGTGCCCGTCCACCGCCCGGCGCCAGGCCGGCAGCGCCACCTCGTTCTGGACGAAGCCCTGGGGCAGCCGGCCGATCGCGGACGCCCCGAACCCCAGCAGCGCGGTGGCGGCGTCGGTGGTGTAGCCCTGGAAGTTCCGGCGCAGGCTCCCCTCCCGCGCGGCGACGGCCAGCGGGTCGTCGGGGCGGGCATAGTGGTCGAAGCCCACCCGCTCGAACCCGGCCTCCAGCAGCACGCCGTCGATGGCCGCCGCCTGGGCCTGCCGCTCCGCCCCGCCGGGCAGGTCCTCGTCGCGGATGCGGGCCTGGTGCTTCTTGAAGCCGGGCACGTGGGCATAGCCGAACACCGACAGCCGGTCCGGCTCCATCGCCAGCACCGCCCGCGCGGTCTCGGTGGCGGAGGCGACCGTCTGCAGCGGCAGCCCGTAGATGAGGTCCAGGTTCAGGCGCGACACGCCGGCGGCGCGCAGCCGCTCCACCGCCGTGGCCGTCGTCTCCGCCGTCTGGATGCGGTTGATGGCCTGCTGCACGGCGGGGTCCAGGCTCTGCACGCCCAGGCTGGCGCGGTTCACCCCGGCCGCGCCCATGGCGACGGCCATCTCCGCCGTCAGGGTGCGGGGGTCCACCTCGACCGCCACCTCGGCCCCGGGCGCGAAGCGGAAGCGGCCGCGCAGCCGGTCCATCAGCCGGGCGAAGGCGGCGGGGGGGACCAGCGCCGGGGTGCCGCCGCCGAAATGCACGTGGGTCACCGCGGGCGCGGCGGACACGCCCGGGGCCAGCGCGCCGGCGACGGCGTCGACCTCCCGCTCCAGCGCGGCCACGTAGTCCAGGATCGGCGCGTCGTGCGGGACGATGGTGGTGTGGCAGCCGCAGTACCAGCACATGCTGCGGCAGAACGGGACGTGCAGGTAGAGCGACAGCGTGTCGCCCGCCCCCAGCCGCCCCAGCCACTCCAGGTAGCTCTCCCGCCCCACCGCGGCGGAGAAGTGCGGCGCCGTCGGGTAGCTGGTGTAGCGCGGCACCTTCAGGTC
>DASPKT010000415.1:0-4402 GCA_035627915.1 Azospirillaceae bacterium | reverse complement strand
CTTGGCTCGACAGGCAATCGCCCACCTGATGCAGGCTGGTGCCCAGGCTCTCGCGGTCGATGCGGCCATGGATGTCGCCCTGCTCCGATGCCGCAACCGCACGCTCAAACCAGGGCTGCGCCTCGGCAAACCGGCCTTGGCTCGACAGGCAATAGCCCACCAGATGCCGGCTTCTCCCCAGGCTATCGTGGTCGACGCGGCCATGGATGTCGCCCTGCTCCTTGGCCGCGACCGCGCGCTCGAACCAGGGGAGTGCGGTCATAAACTGTCCCGATTCGATCAGTGCCCTGCCGATCCGCTCGCCGTCCTCAATGGACAAATCGGCTCCGGCCCGTTCCCAAGCGGAGGGATCGGCCGTGAAGGTTTTCAGTTCCTTCGCCAGATCGACCCGGTTGGGCTGGCAGGCGAACTCCCAGGCAATGTCCAGGAAATCCTTCTTTTGCTTCCGCCGGATCGCCTCCAACTCCCGCCGGGACTGCCCCGGCACGTCGGCGCCGAGAAGGAAGCCGGCGAAAAGCTGGTGCATCCGCACGGTGACGCGGTCGTCCGATTCGCGGCCGGCCGGCTCCAGGAGGTGCAAATCCTGGCATGCCTCCAGGTGCTTCTCGACCGTGGCCTTGTCCCATCCCGTCCCGGCGAGGTCCTGCCGCAGCCGGTCCTCGGGGATGTGCTGGCTGTTGTACAGCGCCGCCGCCTGAAGGAGCAGGCGTGCGGGCGGTTCGAGCTGCCCGTAGGCGCCCTGGAAGCTGCCCCGGGTTTCCGCCTGGAGGGCCATGGCGCTCGCCGCGTCGCGTCCGCGGGCCACCGCCTTCGCCAACGCCTTGGCGGCGGGGACGAGCTGGACCGGCAGCCCTTCCGCCTGCGCGGTGATCCGGCCGCCATGGCTGGCCGTGGCGGCATCGCCGGCGATCTCGCGGACAAGGGCGAGGCTGTCCGCCTGGCTCAGCCGTTCGACCCGGAGGGCGTTCCAGCCGGCCTGCCAGTCGTCGGCGACGCTGGTGACCAGGATGTGGCACGGCATTCCCGCAGTGGGCAGCCAGGGCTCCACCGCCTCCTCCGACAAGGCGTTGTCGTAGATCAGCAGGAACTGCCGCGCCTCCATCTCCCGCAGGGCCATCCGGCACTGCTCGGTGATGCTCATGCCTTCTGGGTAGTCAAGGCCCAGGGCGTTCTTGCCCGTTGCCGCAAGCTCGACCGGCAGTCCGCCGGTCATGTCCACGACCAGCCGCCCGCCCGGATAGCGGGCCGCATGCAGCCGGGCGAACTCCCGCGCCAGTTCGCTCTTGCCGACGCCCGGCGGGCCATGCAGCACGGCCACCCCGTCCCGTGACGGGTCTGGAAGCCTGGTCAGCAGTGCGTCGAGCAACCCCTGCCGCCCGATGAAGGGGAGGCCGCGGCGTGACGGGATGTTGCAGTGACCGGCCGGCGCCAGGAGGGGGGCGGGACGGTCCTTCCACTGGCGCGTGCGCGACGGAAGCACCTTCGGCGTCCCCAGGGGCGGCCTCTCGGCCGGAGCCCGCCCGCTGAGACGCCGCAGAAGGTTGGCGTAGGCCGCGTCGCCGCCGGGTCCCGCGAGGGCAAAGCGGCTCGCCGACTGGACGGCTACGGGGATGTCCTCGACCCGACCGCCCTCCAGCAGCACCGGTACGAACCGGCTGTTGTGCCCACCCTTGCCCGCCATATAGTTGAGGATCAGATGCCCTTCCCAGCGGACGCCGAGGCCGACACCCGGGTCCTCCCTGTCATCGATCCGGCGCCGGTAGGTGGGCGTGCAGACCATCAGCACGACGTCGGCGTCGCGGACCCATCGCTCCATCCAGCGGGTCCAGCCCTCCTCCGGCTCCACCTCATACTGGTCCAGCTGGGCGTCGAAGCCGTCATGACGCAGCCGGTCGGCCAGCGCCAGCACCCGGTCGGCATGCCCGGTGCTTTCGTGTGCGTAGGAGATGAAGACGGTCGGCGACGGCATGATGGGCCTCTGCGATCTATGCCCAAAGGTTGTAGGAACGGCCGCCGCCCTGTCAACGGCGCCCCTCCCCGCCCCCTCGACTCCCGGCGCCCGTTCGGCCATGGTGGGCGCCGTTCCACCGATGCCCGACGCGTGACCTATGGCCTCCGACATCGACGCCGCCGCCGTCCCCGCCCCCAGCGCCGAGGCGCCCGCCCCGGGCAGCCTTTACCTGGTCGACGGCTCCGGCTTCATCTTCCGCGCCTACCACGCCCTGCCGCCGCTGAGCCGGCCGGACGGCACGCCGGTCAACGCCGTGCTGGGCTTCACCAACATGCTGATGAAGCTGCTGGCGGAGCTGAAGGCGGACGCGGTCGCCGTCGTCTTCGACAGCAAGCGCCAGACCTTCCGCAGCGACATCTACCCCGACTACAAGGCCCACCGGCCCGAGCCGCCGGAGGACCTCCGCCCGCAGTTCGCCCTTATCCGCGAGGCGGTGGAGGCCTTCTGCCTGCCCTGCCTGGAGCTGGAGGGGTACGAGGCGGACGACCTCATCGCGACCTACGCCCGGCTGGCGCGCGAGCAGGGGCGGCCCTGCACCATCGTGTCCTCCGACAAGGACCTGATGCAGCTCATCACCGACGGCGTGCGGCTGATGGACCCGATGAAGGGCAAGCTGATCGGGCCCGCGGAGGTGATGGAGAAGTTCGGCGTGCCGCCGGAGAAGGTGGTGGACGTGCAGGCGCTGGCCGGCGACAGCGTGGACAACGTGCCGGGCGTCCCCGGCATCGGCGTCAAGACGGCCGCCCAGCTCATCACCGAGTACGGCGACCTGGAGACGCTTCTGGCCCGGGCACCGGAGATCAAGCAGCCCAAGCGCCGCGAGGCCCTGGTGGAGAACGCGGAGCTGGCGCGCATCTCCCGCCGGCTGGTGCTGCTGGACGACCGCGTGCCGGTCCCGAAGCCCATCGGGGAGCTGCGGGTGCGCGAGCCCGACCACGTCAAGCTGGTGAACTGGCTGCGGGTGCAAGGCTTCCGCTCCGTCATCCACAAGGTGGAGAGCGAGCTGGCGCGCGACGGCGTGCTGGCCGACGGCTCCGCCCTGCCGCCGATGCCGGTACCGGCCGGCGACGCGCCCGCGCAGGACCAGTCGGACGCCGTGCGCGCCGCCTTCAACAGCCGCAGCTACGGCACCGCCCTGCCGGCGGAGGCGCGCGACGGCGCCCTGGTCGCCCCGCCCGCCACGGTGGAGTACGAGCTGGTCCAGGACGCCGACGCGCTGCGCCGCTGGGTGGAGCGTGCGAAGGACGTCGGCACCGTGGCGTTCGACACCGAGACGGTGGGCCTGACCCCGTCGCAGGCGAAGCTGGTCGGCGTGTCGCTGGCGGTTGCGCCGGGCCGGGCCTGCTACGTGCCGCTGGGCCATGTCGATCCCTCCGCCCCGGCGGCGCAGGCGGGCGGCTTCGACTTCGGCGAGGCGCCGGCCGCCCCGCCGCAGATCCCGCTGGCCGACGCCGTCGGCATCCTGAAGGAACTGCTGGAGGACCCGTCCGTCCTGAAGGTCGGCCACAACGTCAAGTTCGACCTGCAGGTGCTGGGCCAGCACGGCCTCCGCGTCGCCCCCATCGACGACACGATGCTGATCTCCTACGTGCTGGGCACCGGGGCGCACGGGCACGGCATGGACGAGCTGGCGATGCGCCACCTGGGCCATGCCTGCATCACCTACGACGAGGTGACGGGCACGGGGAAGGCGCGCATCACCTTCGACCGGGTGCCGCTGGACCGGGCGCTGGCCTACGCCGCGGAGGACGCCGACATCACCCTGCGCCTGCACCGGGTGCTGCGCCACGACCTGCTGCGCGCCCACATGGTCACGGTGTACGAGACGATGGAGCGGCCGCTGGTCCCCGTCGTCGCCGCCATGGAGACCGACGGCGTGCTGGTCGACCGCGCCGCCCTGGCGGAGCTGTCGCGCGACCTGGCCCAGCGGCTGGTGGAGCTGGAGGCGGACGTGCACCGGCTGGCCGGCCGCAGCTTCAACGTCGGCAGCCCCAAGCAGCTGGGCGAGGTGCTGTTCGACGAGATGGGGCTGCCGGGCGGCAAGAAGGGCAAGACGGGCGCCTATTCCACCGACAGCTCGGTGCTGGAGCCGTTGGCGGAGATGGGCCACGACATCGTCCAGCGGGTGCTGGACTGGCGCCAGCTCTCCAAGCTGAAATCCACCTACACCGACGCGCTGCAGGAGCAGATCAGCGCCCGCACGGGCCGGGTCCACACCAGCTTCGCCATGGCGGCGACGGCGACGGGCCGGCTCTCCTCCACCGATCCCAACCTGCAGAACATCCCCATCCGCACCGAGGAGGGCCGCAAGATCCGCCGCGCCTTCGTGGCGGCGGAGGGCAACGTCCTGCTGTCGGTGGACTACAGCCAGATCGAGCTGCGCCTGGTGGC
>DASPKT010000414.1:0-3577 GCA_035627915.1 Azospirillaceae bacterium | reverse complement strand
GACGTCGCCGGGGCCGAGCTCGTCCATCTTCACGCGCTTGGGCGTGAAGACGCCGACCTCGTCCACTTCGTAGACGCCGTTGGTCTGCATCATGCGGATCTTGACGCCCTTCTTGATGCGCCCGTCGAAGACGCGCACGAGTATCACGACGCCGACATAGCTGTCGTACCAGCTGTCGACGAGGAGGGCCTTGAGCGGCGCCTTGCCGTCGCCCTTCGGCGCCGGCAGGCGGTGCACGATCGCTTCCAGCACCTCCTCGATGCCCTGGCCGGTCTTGGCGGAGATCATCACCGCGTCCGATGCATCGAGCCCGATCACATCCTCGATCTGCTGCTTCACCTTTTCCGGCTCGGCGGCGGGCAGGTCGATCTTGTTGAGGACCGGGACGATCTCGTGGTCGTTGTCGAGCGCCTGGTAGACATTGGCCAGCGTCTGCGCCTCGACGCCCTGCGAGGCATCCACCACCAGCAATGAACCTTCCACGGCAGCGAGCGAACGGTTGACCTCGTAGGCGAAGTCGACGTGGCCGGGCGTGTCGATCAGGTTGAGGACGTAGGTCTTGCCGTCCTTGGCCTTGTAGCTGAGGCGCACCGTCTGCGCCTTGATGGTGATGCCGCGCTCGCGCTCGATGTCCATGCTGTCGAGCACCTGCTCGCGCATCTCGCGCGCTTCCAGGCCGCCACAGAACTGGATCAGCCGGTCGGCGAGCGTCGACTTGCCGTGGTCGATGTGCGCGATGATGGAGAAGTTGCGGATCTTGGACAGGTCGGTCATGTCGGCGCGGATACCTCTGGAGTTGGCGGGAACATAAGCGCCCGCGCGGCGCGGGGCAACCGCGCCTTGCGCCGCGCGCCGTTGCGTTTTCAGGGCCGTCCGATTCCACGGGGCCCGGGCTGCGCCGCAGTTGCGCGGGGCCGGCGCCCGTGCCTAAGCTTGCAGCCAACAGGGGAGACCGCGTTGGGGGATCGGGTGGACAGGCGCGTGCCGGACCGGCGCGCGGTGTTGCGCGGCGCGCTGCTGGGCGGCGCGCTGGCGGCCGCCCCCTGGGTCCGCCGGGCCCGGGCCGAGGAGCCCGCGGTGCGCCTCGCCTGGTTCCACGACTTCCCGCCCTACAGCTGGGCCGAGGAGGACGGCGCCATCCGCGGCCTGTTCGTCGACGTGGTGGAGGAGGCTCTGGGCCGCCGCATGGGCCTGCGGGTGGAGCATGTCGGCCTGCCCTGGGCCCGGGCGCAGGCGCTGGTCCGCGCCGGCGAGGCGGACGCCCTGTGCACCCTCCCGACGGCCGAGCGCCGCACCTTCACCATCCCCAGCGCCGAACCGGTGCTGAAGGCGCCCGTCCGCATCTTCGCGGGCTTGCGCGGCGCCCGGCTGGGCGACCTGGAGCGGGTGGCGCGGCTGGAGGACCTCAGGGGATTCCGCATCGCCTACTATGTCGGCTCCGGCTGGGTGCGGGAGAACCTGGGCAACCGCGACCTGACTCTGGTGGAGGCGCCGGACGTGGCGGGGGCCCTGAAGCTGGTCGCCCGCGGCCGCGCCGACGCCACGGTGGAGACCGCACCCGTCCTGCGCCACCGGCTGCTGCAGCTGGGGCTGGAGGGGGAGCTGACGGAGCTGGCCCCGGTCCTGGACACGATCCCCTTCCATCTCTGCATCGCCAAGACCTCGCCCCACCTGGGCAAGCTGCCGGGCTTCGACGCGGCGCTGAAAGCGATGCACCGGGACGGCACCTACGCGAAACTGACACGCGCGTTGGGCTGACCCGCGCGCCGGGGTGACGCCCGACTTTCCGCGCACGTCATCATCCTGTCACGGTACCCCGCCCAGAATGGCCCTCCGCGGGACGGGAGGGGTTGCCGGGTGCGATCCACCCCCTTAGGATTTGCCGGACCGGGGTCGGCAGTCCTCTCGCGAGCGGGGTGGGGGCATGGACGGCGTGGCGGGCGGCATGGTCGGCTTCAGGATGGGCCGGCGCGCGTTCCTCGGCGGGGCGCTCGCCGGGATGCTGGCCGGCGGCGCCGCAGCACCCGCCCGCGCGCAGGGCGCCCCTTGCCGGCTGGTCTACTTCCACGACTACGCGCCCTTCAGCTGGTCAGATGCCGACGGCACCGTCCGCGGCCTGTTCGTCGACGTGCTGGCGGAGACGCTGGGCGCCCGCATGGGCATCCCCCTGGTCCACCAGGGCTGGCCCTGGAGCCGGGCCCAGGCCATGGTCCGCGCGGGCGAGGCGGACGGCTTCTGCTCCGTCGCCACGGCGGAGCGCCGCGCCTACGCCGCCGTCAGCGCGGAGCCGCTGGTGCTGGGCCCGGTCAAGCTGTTCGTCCCGCGCGGCGCGGAGCAGCGGCCGGAGATCACCCGGGCGCGCCGGCTCGAGGACCTGAAGGGCCTGCGCCTCGCCATCTACATCGGCTCCAGCTGGGCGCACGAGCGGCTGGCAGACCTGGTCCCGGACATGGTGCAGGAGCCGGACATGGCCGGCGCGCTCCGGCTGGTGGCGGGCGGGCGGGTGGACGGGATCGTCGACATGGCCGACGTGCTGCGCCACCGGGTCAAGGCGCTGGGGCTCGGCCTGCGGATCGCGGAGACGGCCCCGGTGCTGGACACCGTGCCCTTCCATCTCTGCGTCTCCCGCACCTCGCCCCTGGCGCCGCGGATGGCAGAGTTCGACGCCGCCCTGCGCGCCATCCGCCGGGATGGCACCTATGCGGCGCTGACCCGGCGCATCGGTTAACCCTCGTAGCGGACCGCCAGCACCTCGACCTCGATGTCGCCGGCCGGGCGCGGCCAGGTGACCACGTCGCCCGCCACCGCCCCCAGCAGCGCCTGGGCCAGCGGGGAACGCAACGCGATGGCGTCCTCCACCAGGTCGGTCTCGTCGTCGCCGACGATGCGCACGCGCCGGCGGCGGCCGCCCTGCTCCCGCACGTCAAGCGTGGCGCCGAAGCCGGCGGCCTCGTCCGGCTTCACATCGACGGGGCTGGCGGCGCGGAGCCGGGCGGACAGCGCCTCCGCCAGGGCGGCGTCGCCGGCGGCCCCGGCGGCGGCCAGCCGCTCCCGCAGCCGGTCGTAGCCGCGCCGCGTCATCGCGCGCAGCAGGGTCGCGGTGTTCTGCTGGCGGCGCAGGGCCTCTGCCTGCGCCTCCTCGAAGGCGTCCTCGCGGACGAAGGCCCGGCTCATGGTGTCTCCGGCGGTTGCGGTCCACCCATGTAACGCAGGGACTGGGCAGGCGGGCAGGGGGTGGCGCGGAAGGGGGAGGCCGCGACGGCGTGGCGCGGAGCGCCGTCCCCTCTCCCAGGGGGAGAGGGTCAGGGTAAGGGGGTACGGGCTCGCGGAGCGATGCTCCGAGGTGGAGGAAAGGCGCCCATTCCTGGAGAGCTTTGCGCGGTGGGCATTCTGAATGCTCCATTTTCCGTCACCCCCGCGTTTGCGAAGCTGGCGCGAAGCGCCTACGCGGGGGTCCAGGCATTCAGTCTGCTACCAGGCCGGGACAGGAGGGCCAGGGGTCTCGTGGGCGCCTCTATCCCGGCACCATCGCAAGCTGATTACCTGGATGCCGCCTAGGCGCTTCGCGCCAGCTTCG
>DASPKT010000413.1:0-2803 GCA_035627915.1 Azospirillaceae bacterium | reverse complement strand
GGGCCGACCTGATGGCGAAGTGCGCCTGGTCGCCGGAGCTGTGCCTGGCCCGTGACGACGTCTCCGCGTTCCTGGCCTTGCGCCGGGGCTGGCGCGGCCGGGCCGAGCCGCCCCTGCCGGACCTGCTGGTGCGGGAGCTGTTCGAGCGGGGGCCGGCCGGTGTGCGCCACCTGCCCATCCCGCTCAGCGACCGCGAGCCCGGCCTGGCCCCGCTGGACCTGGCCCCCGCCGCGGCGGCCTGGTACGCGGGCCAGGGCCTGCGCGTGGAGGGGGAGGGGCCGGAGGCGCGCCGGGTCCTGCCGGCGGCCGGTCCGGGCCGCGTGTCGGTCATCGTCGCGACGCACGAGCAGCCGCTGCTGCTGCGGCGCTGCCTGGCGGCGCTGGAGGCGACCGCCGGCGGGCCCGGCCTGGAGCTTCTCCTGATCGACCACGACAACCGGTCGGAGGCCGCGCGCTCCGTGATCGAGGCGGCGGCCGGCCGGCCCGGGACCCGGGTCCTGCCCCGGTCCGGGGTGTTCAACTACGCCGCCTTCATGAACGAGGCCGCCCGGGCGGCGACGGGCGACGTCCTGCTGTTCCTGAACGACGACACCGAGGCCCTGGCCCCCGGCTGGCTGGAGGAGATGGCCGCCCATGCCGTCCGGCCCGGCATCGGCGCCGTCGGGGCCAAGCTGCTGTACCCGGACCGGACGGTCCAGCACGGCGGCGTCGTCCTCCTCGGCGCCGCCGGTGCGGCGCATCTCGGCACCGGCCTGGGGGCGGACGACCCGGGGCCGGGCGGGCGCCTGCGCCACCTGGGCGGCATCAGCGCCGTGACCGGTGCCGCGATGGCGGTGGAGCGGCGCCGCTTCGAGGCGGCCGGCGGGTTCGACGACCGCTACTTCGCGGTCAACTACAACGACGTGGACCTCTGTCTGAAGCTGGGGCAGGCGGGCCTGCGCACCCTGGTGGCGCCGCGCGCCGTCCTGGTCCACCACGAGTCCGCGACCCGGCGGCGCGACAGCCGGGACGGGCGGATGCTGGAGGGCGGGCGCGAGCTGCATGCCCTGATCTCCCGCTGGGACCTCGCCGGCCGGCCGGACCCCTTCTACAACCCGAACCTGGACGGGCGGGACCGCACCGGCGCCCTCGCCGTGCCGCCCCGGCAGGCCCTGCCGTGGCGGACCCGCGACCTCGACCTGGCGGCCCTGGCCGAGCGCGCAAGGGCCACGGGCCGCCGCCGCGGCCGCGGCCAGGCGGACTTCGACCTGGCGCTCGCCGCCTACCGCATGGGGCGCCTGGAGGAGGCCGCCGCGGCGGTCCGGCGCGCCGTCGACGCCAGCCGTCCCGGCGACCGCGACTTCGGCGCCATGCTGAACCTGGCCGGCATGGTGGCCGAGCGCCGGGACCGCATGGACGAGGCGGAGGCGTTCCTGCGCCGCGCGGTCGCGGCCGAGCCCGGCCGCGTGGAGTTCCGCCACAACCTCGGCAACTTCCTGGCCCGGCGCCGGCGGGTCGAGGAGGCGGCGGCCTGCTGGAGCCAGGTCCTGGCGGACAACCCGCACTTCCTGGAATCCCGGATCAGCCTGGCGGTCGCCCTGCTGGCGCTGGGCCGGCCCGCGGAGGCGCTGGCGCAGGCCGTCCGGGGCCTGGAGGCGGAGCCCGCCCATGCAAAGCTGCTGCCGGCCGCCGCCCGGGCCGCCCGCCAGGCCGGGAACCCGGGGCTGGCGCTGGCCTTCCTGGAACGGCTGCGGGCGTCGCCGGGCCGCCCGCCCGACCTCGACCGCGAGATCGCCGCCGCCGAGGCGGAGGCGGCGAAGGACCCGCGCCCCGCGCCGGCCGCAGCATTGCCGGAGCCGCGGCCCGGCGGGATTGTGCTGCTGGCGGCGGTGGGGGGCGACGCGGAGCCGGACGCGCTGGCCGACGCGCTGGCCGGGGCCGCGCGGGACGGCGCCGCCGTCGTCGCCGTGGCCGGGGCCGAGACGCCGGAGCCCGTGCTGGCGCGGCTGCGCGCCGCCCTGGCGGGCACGCCGGCGCTGCTCCTCGAGGGCATCCCGTCCGCGGACAGGGCGGCGCTGCTGAACGTCGCCCTCGCCGCGGCCGAGGGGGGCCACGTCGCGGCGGTGGACGATCCCGCCCGGCTCGACCGGCGGACGCTGCGGCTGCTCGCCTGCGGGGCGGCGGCGCCGGACGCGCCCGACGTCGTCGCCGCGGTGCCGCTGCCGCGGGCGCTGGCCGGTGCGGTGACGCCGGCCCCGGGCCATGCCGGGCTGGAGTGGCTGGCCGGCGGCCCGGCGGTGCTGGCCGTCCGGACGGACCTCGCCGCCCGGCTCGGCGGCGTCTCCGCGGGCTGCGGCGGGCAGGAACTCTACGAGCTGGGGCTGCGGGCGCTGGCGGCCGCGCCGGGCCCCGCCGTGCTCACCGGCATCGGAACGCCGGGGGATGCGGCCGCGGCCCCCGTTCCCGCCCCGGTCCTGGCGCGCCGCCGCGACGCCTTCCTGAGGCGCTACGCCGCCCGCGACGGGGGCGCGGCGGTCGGCGGCGCCGGGACGCTGCTGTCGGTGCCGCCGGCCCCGGCGACGGTCAGCATCATCCCGGTCGGCCCCGTCGGGCCGGCCTGGGCGGACGCCGCGGCCGACGCCCTCTGGCCCCGCGATCCCCGCAGCCCCCTGGAGGTCGTCGATCCCTCCTCCGACAGGGTGGTCGCCTACCAGGGCGATGCGGTGCGGATCGCCGGCGCCGGGCCGGGTGCCGGAACCGGTGCCGACGGGCTCGCCGGCCTCGTCGGGCAGTGCGGCGGCGACGTCCTCGTCTTCGCCGACCC
>DASPKT010000412.1:0-4294 GCA_035627915.1 Azospirillaceae bacterium | reverse complement strand
GTGGGAGATGGGCTGGCCGACGTTTACCGCCATGGGCAGGGCCGACAGGCGCTGGCGGATGTCGGCCAGGACCGTCTCGCGCTCGCGGCCGCCCTCCTCCAGGTCCACGTCGATCTCGGCGTAGTGCACGCCCTCGGCATGTTCGTCCAGCTCCGCCCGGCCGGTGCGGCGGCCGACTGAGGCGACCTCGGGCACTTCCAGGATCAGCCGCTCGGCGATGCGGCCGAGGCGGTTGGACTCCTCCAGCGAGATGCCGGGGTTCAGCACCGCGCTGATGGTCAGCGTGCCCTCGTTGAAGGGCGGCAGGAAGCTGCGCGGCAGGCTCGGCACCGTCGCCGCCGCGGCGACGACCGCGGCGGCCACCCCGGCGCCCAGCAGGCGCGGGTTGGCGAAGGCCCAGGCCAGCAGCCGGGCGTTGCCCGCCTTCAGCCGGCGCACCAGCCCGCTCTCGTGCTCGTCCAGCCGCTTCAGCTTCGGCAGCAGGTAGTAGGAGAGGACGGGGGTCACGGTGATGGCCGTGACCAGGCTCGCCAGGATGGAGACGATGTAGGCGATGCCCAGCGGGGCGAACAGCCGCCCCTCGATGCCCGACAGCGCGAACAGCGGCACGAAGACCAGCACGATGATGAGGGTGGCGTAGACGATGCCGGAGCGCACCTCGGCGCTGGCCGACAGCACCACCTCGAAGGCGGTGCGCGGGTTGCCGGCGGCGCGGTTCTCCCGCAGGCGGCGGAAGATGTTCTCGACGTCCACGACCGCGTCGTCCACCAGCTCGCCGATGGCGATGGCGAGGCCGCCCAGCGTCATGGTGTTGATGGTGAGGCCCATCGCCTTGAACACCAGCACGGTGATCAGCAGCGAGATGGGGATGGCGGTCAGCGAGATCGCCGTGGTCCGCACGTTCATCAGGAACAGGAACAGGATGACGGCGACGACCAGCCCGGCCTCGACCAGCACGCGCTCCACGTTGGAGACGGAGTTCTGGATGAAGTCGGCCTGGCGGAACAGGACGCGGTCGGCCTTCACCCCGTCCGGCATGCCGCGGGACAGCTCCTCCAGTGCCGTCTCCACCTCGCGGGTCAGCGTGGTGGTGTCGGCGCCGGGCTGCTTCTGCACCGACAGGATGACGGCCGGGCGGCCGTCCACCCCCGCCTCGCCCCGCTTGAAGCGGGCGGCGAAGTCAACCTGGGCCACCTGGCGCAGCAGCACCGGCCGGTCCTGGCGGTAGGCGACGACCAGGTTGCGCAGATCGTCCAGCCGGGTCGTGCGGGCGACGTTGCGGATCAGGTACTCGGCCGAGCGCTGGTCGACGAAGCCGCCGCCGCTGTTGGAGCCGAAGCGCTGCAGCGCCGCCAGCACGTCGTCGGCCGAGACCTGCAGCATCGCCATCAGGCCGGGATCGGGGGCGATGCGGTACTGCCGCACCTCGCCGCCGATGGGGATGACCTGGCTGACGCCGGGGATGGCCAGCAGGCGCGGCCGCACCACCCAGTCCGCGACCTCGCGGATCTGCATGGGGCTGGCCTCCTCGCCCCCGGACAGGGCGACCAGCATGATCTCCCCCATGATGGAGGAGATGGGGCCCATGGAGGGGGTGACGCCTTCCGGCAGCTGCTCGCCCACCAGGGCCAGGCGCTCCGCCACCTGCTGGCGGTTGCGGTAGATCTCGGTGTCCCAGTCGAACTCGACATAGACCACCGACAGGCCGACGCCGGAGACGGAGCGGACGCGCACCACGCCCGGCATGCCGTTCATGGCGGTCTCGATGGGGAAGGTGACGAGCTGCTCCACCTCCTCCGGGGCCAGGCCCTCCGCCTCGGTCATCAGGGTGACGGTCGGGCGGTTCAGGTCGGGGAAGACGTCGATCGGCATGTCCTTCAGCACGAAGGCGCCGTAGACGACCAGGATCAGGGCCGCGGCCAGGACGAAGACGCGGTTGCGCAGCGAGGCGCCGACGATCAGGTTGAACATGGCCGCCCCCTCACCGGACCTGGCTCAGCAGGGCGGCGCCCTGCGTCACGATGCGCGCACCGGGCTCGACCCCGCCCAGCACCACGACGTTGCCGCCGTCCAGCGGCTGGAAGCGCACCGGGCGCGGCACGAACCGCTGGGGCGAGGCGTGGTCCCACACCATGGGCAGCCCGTCGCCGCCGCGCACCAGCGCGTCGCGCGGCAGGACCATGCCTTCCACCGCCGCCTCGGTCTGGACGTGCACGCGCACCGGCGTGCCGGCGCCCATGCCGGGGACCGGTTCCTCGATCTCGAACAGCAGCGGCACCGCCGCCTCGCGCCGGGCCGGGCCGCGGCCGGCGAAGACCAGCTTCACGTTGGCGCCGTTGTCGGCGACCGCGGTGGCGGCGCTGATCTGGTCGCCGATGGCGGGGTCGAAGGACAGCGCCTCCACCACTAGGCGGGAGGGGTCCACGATCTCGAACAGGATGGCCGCGTCGCGGTCGTCGATCACCTGGCCGGGGGTGGCGTTGGCGGCGGAGATGATGCCGGAGACGGGGGCGCGCAGCTCCTCCCGCCGGGCCAGCGTCGGGTTCAGCGCCTCGCGCTGGCGCTGGAGGCCCGCCAGCTCCGCCATGGCGTCGTCGATGTCGCGCTGGGCGACCACGCCCTGCAGGCGCGTCAGCCGCGCCACCCGGCGCCGGGCGATCTCGACGTTCTTCTCCACCTCGGCGATGCGCTCCTGCACGTCGCCGCGCTCCACCGTGTCGACCACGGGGACGATGTAGGCCAGCACCTGGCCCGCCACCACCTTCTGGCCCAGCCGCGGCAGGCCGCCGCCGGCCGGCTCCACCCGGCCGGGCTGGCCGGCCTGGACAAGGCCGGCGAAGTTCGGGTCGGGGACGACGCGGCCGACGATGCTGACGGTGCGGCGGGCAGCGCCCGCCTGGGCCTGGACCGTGCGTACCTCCAGCAAGCGCTGGGTGCGCTTGGGCACGAAGACGGTGCCGTCGGGCAGCCGGCGCGGGGCGTCGGTGACCGGCCCGCCCGCCGCCGGGGCGGCATGCTCATGGTCGTCGGCGCCGTGGGCGCGGGCGTCCATCGCCCAGCCGGCGACGGCGCCCGCCCCGACCAGGGCCGCCGCCACGGCGGTGCGGTGGCGGCGCGCGACGGCGATGCCGCCCACCGCCAGCAGCCCGATGCCGAGCGCCCCGGCCGCCACGGGCCAGGCGCCCCCGGCGATGCCGGCGCCGGCCGTCTCGGCCTCGGCGGAGGGGACCCGCAGCGTGCCGGCCAGCAGGTCGGCCGTGTCGCCGGCGGCGATCGTGAAGACCAGCTCGTGGTCGCCCGGGCTGCCGGCCCAGGGGGCGTCCAGCACGAAGATGCCGCCGGCCTCCGCCGCCGCAGCCACCGCGGGCGCGCCGCCGACGCTGACCTCAACGGCGGCATCGGTGACGGGCTCGTTGGTCAAGAAACGGTCGACCCAGAGGACCAGGTGGCCGTCCCGGAGGATGCCGACCACCTCGAACTCGGAGCCGACGGCCTCGACCGTCGGCGTGCCGGTCGGGGCGGCGGCGGCCGGCGCCTCCTCCCCATGGTCCTCGCCGGCATGGGCGAGGACGGAGGCGGGGGCGAAGGCGAGCAGGATTGCGAGAAGGGAAGCCCTGAGGGCGGCGGGACGGAAGAAGGTCATGGCAGCAGGTCCGCATGAAGGCCGACGGAGCCCGCGCGGACGGTGCCGTGCGGGCGCGACGCAGCGGTCCCGGGGCCCGGAGGCGCCGGGGACCGTTCAGGCGGAGGCTAGCGGGGGCCTGAGGCCGGGGAGATGGCCGATGCCGCCCGGCATGCGGCTGGTATCGGGCCCGGAGGCACCGCGCACCGGCAGGACCGGCACGGCGGGGCCGTCAGCCATCAGGGTGGCGGCGGCGCAGTGGGTGACGCCGCAGCAGGCGGTCGCGGCCACGGCGGGGGCTTCCTGCCGCTGCGCCCCATCGGGGGCTTCCAGGCGCTGGGCAGCGAATCCGGGCTCCGCCGCCGCGTCGGCCCGGTCGGCCGCAGCGTAGGCGACGGGGCCCGCGGCCGGGTGCAGGTGGATGCCGTGGGCCAGGGCCGGGGTCGGCGCGGACAGGGCGAACAGCGCGGCCAGCATCAGCAGCCCCGCCAGCGCCAGTCGCCTCACCCGGTCGATCGCCATCGGCATCCGTTCCATCCCTACAAACTGGCCGCTCCGGCCAGGCCGGTCAAGGCACGCATGCGGGGAGCATCCCGACCCGGGCCGCTCAGCCGCGCGCAGGCGCGCTGGATGCGGATGCAGGCCTGCTCGAGCGCCTGGGTGGAGGTGGCG
>DASPKT010000411.1:0-4746 GCA_035627915.1 Azospirillaceae bacterium | reverse complement strand
GGAATCGAACAGGCGCCGGCACGGGGTGCGCGGCGCCTGCGGAACGGGGCGGGACGGGGAGAAGAAGCGGGGGCTCAGCCCTTCTTCTTCTTGTCGTCCTTCTTGCGGGCGGGACGGCCCAGGTTGCCCAGCAGCTGCTCGAAGAAGCCGAGGTCGCGGCCGGCGGTGGGGGTGACGCGCTCCACCGGTTCCACGGCGCGGGCCTGTTCCGGGCTCAGCTCGTCCACGGCGGCGACGGTGCCGGCCTGGTCGAAGCGGATGCGGACGATCTTCTGGTCGACCACCTCGGGGCGGAAGAAGGCCGTCTGCTCCTTCACCTGGCCGATGTAGTACCAGGTGTTGGGATCGACCGTGCCGGTGGCGCTGGGCGAGCCCAGGACCGTCTGCACCTGCTCGCGCGAGCTGGCGCCGGGCTGGATCTGCGCCAGGCGCTGGGGGTCCGCCATGTTGCCGCGGGTCGCGACCAGCGGCTGGCAGGCGGTGAGGCCCAGCGCGGCGAGGCCGGCGGTGAGGAGCAGCGGAGAGGTCTTGAACGGCATGGCTTTAAGCGATAGTCCCAATGCGGGGCGGAAACGCCGGCCCGGCGCCCACGCGCAGTCCCGTTGACCGCGGGGCGGGGGGCTCCCATCTGGCGGGTGACAATCGCACCAGCCGCTTTGTCCTGTCAAACGAAAGCCGGGAAACCTGACTTGAGCCTCCTGGACCGCCTGTTCCGGCATCCGCGGCGTGAACGCACCGTCGCCGAGCTTTATGGCCTCATCGTGGCGCAGGCGCGCCGGCCCTGGTTCTACCTGGAGGGCGGCGTGCCCGACACGGTGGAGGGACGGTTCGAGCTGATCGCGCTGCACGCCTGGCTGGTGATGCGCCGGCTGAAGGACCTGGGGCCGGCGGAGAACGCCTTCAACCAGGCGCTGTTCGACTACATGTTCAAGGACATGGACCGGTCCCTGCGGGAGCTGGGCGCCGGCGACCTGGGCGTGGGCGAGAAGGTGAAGGAGATGGCCCGGCACTTCTACGGCCGCGTCGCCGCCTACGAGGGGGCGCTGATGCCGGGCCGGCCGCCGGAGGCGCTGGCCGAGGCGCTGGACCGCAACCTCTACGGCTCCACCCTGCCGGAGCCGGCGCAGGTGGCGCGGATGGCGGCCCACGTGCGGGCCGAGTCGGAGCGCTTGGCCGGCTTCCCCGTTTCCCGTCTGATGGCGGGCGAGGTCGCCTTCGCGGAGCCGCCCGCCGCCCTTGCCCGAGTCGAGGAGTGACCGCGATGAACGCCCAGCCGGTGCCCGAATTCTCCCGCCCCGTCTCCGCCGACGCGGTCCCCTCCCGCGAGACGGAGGAGCGGCTGCGCGCGACCCCGCAGGAGTGCGCGGCGCTGGCCCGCCGATTCGACCTTCCCTCCATCTCCAGCCTTGTCGCCACGGTGCGGACGCGCCGCGTGCGGGGCGGGCAGATGATCCGGGTGGCCGGCACGCTGGAGGCGGAGGTGGAGCAGACCTGCGTCGTCACGCTGGAGCCGTTCCCCTCTCTCATCAAGGACAGCTTCTCCGCGCTCTTCGCCCCGCCGCACCTGATCCCGCGCGAGGACCCGGACGCCGATCCCGCCGCCTGGAACGAGGAGGAGGACGCGCCGGAGCCGATCGAGAACGGCCGCATCGACCTGGGCGAACTGGTGGCGCAGCACCTGTCGCTGGCGCTCGATCCCTATCCCCGCAAGCCGGGCATCACCTTCTCGCATATCGAGGACCCCGGCGAGGAGGGGGAGGGGGCCGAGGTGATCCGCATCGGGGCGGAAAGCGGCCCTGAGAGCGGCGAGGACGGGGGCGGGGAGCCGAAGCGCCCGAACCCGTTCGCCGCCCTTGCCAGCCTGAAGCCCAAGTCCTAAATTCGGGTTTCGCGCTTGCCCCGCGGGGTCTTTTCCTTTATGGAAGCGCGCTGATCCCGAGGCGGCCACCCGTTGGCCGCCTTAATCTGTAGAGAGTAGACGATCATGGCCGTTCCTAAGAAGAAGACCTCCAAGTCGCGGCGCAACATGCGGCGTTCGCACCACGCCCTGACCGTGGGCGCCAGCAACGAGTGCAAGAACTGCGGCGAGCTGAAGCGCCCGCACCACGTCTGCGGCTCGTGCGGCCACTACGATGGCCGTGAGGTCGTCGAGAACACCGCCGCCTGAGCCCCAGGGCCGAGCTGCAGGGAGGTCGGGCACCCGTGAGCGCACGCCTGCGTATCGCCCTCGATGCGATGGGCGGTGACCACGCGCCGGAGATGGTTGTCGCCGGCGCCGACATCGCCAGGGAACGGTGCCCGAACGTCGACTATCTCTTCGTCGGTGACGAGCAGCGGATACAGCCGCTGCTCGACCGGTTTCCCGCGCTCAAGGCCATCTCCACGGTCCGGCACACGCCGGACTTCGTGGCGATGGACGCCAAGCCGTCGGTGGCGCTGCGCGCCGGCCGGCAGTCCAGCATGCGCCTCGCCATCGACGCCGTCGCGGCGGGCGAGGCCGCGTGCGTGGTCTCCGCCGGCAACACCGGCGCCCTGATGGCGATGGCGAAGTTCGTGCTGAAGACGCTGCCCGGCATCGACCGGCCGGCGATCGCGTCGTTCTTCCCGACGCAGCGGGGCGAGAGCGTGATGCTCGACCTCGGTGCCAACCTGGAGTGCGACGCCGAGAACCTCGTCCAGTTCGCCGTCATGGGCACCATCTTCTCCCGCACCGTGCTGGGGTTGCTGGAGCCGACGCTCGGCCTGCTGAACGTGGGCGCGGAGGAGCAGAAGGGGTCGGAGGAGATCCGGGCCGCGGCCGCCGCGATCCGCAAGACCCCGCTGGCCCGGAACTTCCACGGCTTCATCGAGGGCACCGACATCGCCGCCGGCACGGTGGACGTGGTGGTGACCGACGGCTTCACCGGCAACGTCGCGCTGAAGACGGCCGAGGGCACGGCGAAGCTGTACGGCGAGTTCCTGCGCCGCACCTTCACCTCCTCCATCCTGGCGAAGCTGGGCTACCTGCTGGCCCGCAACGCCTTCCAGAAGCTGAAGGCGCGCACCGACCCGCGGCGCTACAACGGGGCCATGTTCCTGGGCCTCCAGGGCGTCTGCGTGAAGAGCCACGGCGGCACCGACGCGGTGGGCTTCGCCAACGCCATCTCGGTGGCGGTCGAGCTGGTCGCCAACGGCTTCAACGACAAGATCCGCACCGAGCTGGCGACGCTGCAGGCGGCGCTCCAGCAGGCGCCCGACCCCGATACCCAAGCCGCCGCGCTTTGAGGATGTCCCCGCAGATGGTCCGTCGTTCCGTCATCAAGGGGTGCGGCGCCTACCTGCCGGCCCGGGTCGTCACCAATGCCGACCTCGCCGCCATGGTGGACACCTCCGACGAGTGGATCACCCAGCGCACCGGCATCAAGTCGCGCCACGTCGCCGCCGAGGGGGAGCTGACCTCCGACCTGGCGCTGGCGGCGGCGAAGGCGGCGCTGGCCCATGCCGGGGTGGACGCCTCCGAGGTCGACCTGATCGTGCTGGGCACCGCCACGCCCGACAACACCTTCCCGGCGACGGCGGTGAAGGTCCAGGCGGGCCTGGGCATCACCCGCGGCGCCGCCTTCGACGTGCAGGCGGTCTGCTCCGGCTTCATCTTCGCGCTCTCGGTGGCGGACAACTTCATCCGGGCGGGCCAGGCGCGCACGGCGCTGGTGATCGGCGCGGAGACTTTCTCCCGCATCCTCGACTGGCAGGACCGCACCACCTGCGTGCTGTTCGGCGACGGCGCCGGTGCCGTGGTGCTGCAGGCGGAGGAGGGCAGGGGCGACGCCTCCGACCAGGGCATCCTGTCCACCCATCTTCATTCCGACGGGCGCCAGCACGACCTGCTCTACGTCGACGGCGGCCCCTCTTCGACCCAGACCGTCGGCCACGTCCGCATGGCCGGGCAGGAGGTCTTCAAGCATGCCGTCGTCAACCTGGCCGAGGTGGTGGGCGAGGCGCTGGCGGCGAACGGGCTGGAGGCGTCGGCCATCGACTGGCTGATCCCCCACCAGGCCAACCGCCGCATCATCGAGGGCACCGGGCGCAAGCTGAAGCTGCCCCCGGAGAAGGTGGTCATCACCGTCGACCACCACGGCAACACCTCGGCCGCCAGCATCCCGCTGGCGCTGTGCGAGGCGGTCATGGACGGGCGCGTCAAGCGCGGCGACATGCTGCTGCTGGAGGCGATGGGCGGCGGCTTCACCTGGGGTGCCGCGCTGGTCCGCTGGTGAGGCCCCGGGGGACGCTTCAAGAACTTCCCCCAACTCTTTGGAATTGACGGCTTTCCCGCCCAGGATTACGGTTTTCGGGCCGACTTCTGGGGGGAGGGCGCCGATGTCCAACAACACCGTCACGCGTGCACAGCTGAGCGAGGCCGTCTACCAGGAGGTGGGGCTGTCGCGCAACGAGTCGGCCGACCTCGTCGAGACGGTCCTGAACGAGATCTCCGACGCGCTGGCGCGCGGCGACATGGTGAAGATTTCGTCATTCGGCAGCTTCTCGGTCCGCTCGAAGGGCCAGCGTGTCGGGCGCAATCCCAAGACCGGCCAGGAAGTGCCGATCCTGCCGCGCCGCGTCCTGGTGTTCCGGGCCAGCCATGTGTTGAAAGAGAAGATCAATGCTGGAATGCACGCACTTCAAACGAAAGCATAATTTGACCCAGTAATGACAGGGCAAGGTTTGGAACGGCAGATCAGGGAACAGGAGAAGGCGGCGGGAACCAGA
>DASPKT010000410.1:0-8788 GCA_035627915.1 Azospirillaceae bacterium | reverse complement strand
GACGTCGACATCCTTGAAGGCGCGGTCGAAATCGCGCGCGATCAGGGTGCGCAGGCGCTGCGCCTTCAGGTAGTACGCATCGTAATAGCCGGCGGACAGCACGTAGGTGCCGATCATGATGCGGCGGCGCACCTCCTTGCCGAAGCCGGCGGCGCGCGTGTTCTCGTACATCTCCTTGAGGTCCTTGCCCTCCACGCGCAGGCCGAAGCGCACGCCGTCGTAGCGCGCCAGGTTGGAGGAGGCCTCCGCCGGCGCCACGACGTAGTAGGTGGGCAGCGCGTACTTGGTGTGCGGCAGGCTGATCTCCACCGGCACGGCGCCGGCGGCGCGCAGCCACTCGATGCCCTGGGTCCAGACGCGGTCGATCTCGGCCGGCATGCCGTCCACGCGGTACTCGCGCGGGATGCCGACGCGCAGGCCGCGCACGTCGCCGGTCATGGCGGCGGCGAAGTCCGGCACCGGCACGTCGATGGAGGTGCTGTCCTTCGGGTCGAAGCCCGACATGGAGCGCAGCATGATGGCGGCGTCGCGCACCGTGCGGGTCATCGGGCCCGCCTGGTCCAGCGAGCTGGCGAAGGCGACGATACCCCAGCGCGAGCAGCGGCCGTAGGTCGGCTTGATCCCGACCACGCCGACGAAGCTGGCGGGCTGGCGGATGGAGCCGCCGGTGTCGGTCGCGGTGGCGCCCAGGCAGAGGCGCGCCGCCACCGCCGCGGCCGACCCGCCGGAGGAGCCGCCGGGCACCAGCTTGCGCTCGAACTCCCACTCGGTGACCGGGGCCGGCTGGCGGAAGGCGGCCGTCAGCTCCGACAGCACGCCGCCCTCGGCGGTGTCCTTCTGGACCTTGCGGCCCTTCGACCAGGGGCTGACGACGGGGCCGTAGGCGCTGGTGATGTTGGCCGAGCCCATGGCGAACTCGTCCAGGTTCAGCTTGCCCAGCATGACCGCGCCGTCGCGGAACAGGTTGGCCGTGACCGTGCTCTCGTAGGGGGGTACGAAGCCCTCCAGGATGCGGCTGGCGGCGGTGGTCTGGACGCCCTCGGTGCAGAACAGGTCCTTGATGCCGAGCGGCAGGCCGTCCATCGGCCGCTGCTCGCCGCGGGCATAGCGCGCGTCGGCGGCCTTCGCCTGCTCCAGCGCCAGCTCCGGCGTCTCCTTGATGAAGGCGTTCAGCGGCCGGGCGGCCTCGACCGCGCGGATGTGCGCCTCGGTCAGCTCGACCGAGGAGAAGCGGCGGGCCTTGAGGCCCTCCAGGGCCTCCGCCATGGACAGGTGGGTCAGGCTCGTCATCACTCGACAACCTTCGGAACGGCGAAGAAATGCTCGGCGGCGTCGGGGGCGTTGGCCACGATCTTCTCGGGATGGCCGCCGTCGGTGACCGCGTCGGGCCGGCGGCGCAGGGTGGCCGCGACGACGCTGGTCATGGGCGCGACGCCCTCGGTGTCGACCTCGCCCAGCTGCTCGACCCAGTCGAGGAGCTGGCTGAGCTCGCCGGCCAGGCTCTCCTGCTCCTCCTCGGCGACTCTGATGCGGGCGAGATGCGCGATCTTCGCCACGGTGGCCTTGTCGAGCGACATGGTGCTAAGTCTCTCCGCGTCTCAAGGATTTGCCCCGCGGACAAAGGCCGGAAAGGCCGGGTCCGGCGGGGCGGCGCGGAAGGTAACACCCGGTATGGCGATCCGCAACCTCACGGAACTCAAGGCGGCGCTGCCCCGCGGCGGGCGGCTGATGGGGCTCGACCTGGGCTCCACCACCATCGGCATGGCCATCTCCGACCCCGGGCTGAAGGTGGCCTCGCCGGTCGGCACCATCGCCCGCAGGAAGTTCACGCTCGACGTCCAGGAGCTGAGGAAGGAGCTGCGCGGGCGCGACGTCGCCGGCTTCGTCATCGGCCTGCCCGTCAACATGGACGGCAGCGAGGGGCCGGCGGCCCAGTCGGTGAAGCAGTTCGCCTACAACCTCATGGAGCGGGCCGACCTGCTGGGCCAGGCGGCCGAGGTCGCCTTCTGGGACGAGCGGCTCTCCACCTCGGCGGTGGAGCGCATGATGATCGGCTGGGACATGACCCGGAAGCGCCGGGACGAGGTGGTGGACCGCATGGCCGCCGCCTACATCCTCCAGGGCGCGCTCGACTTCCTGGCGGCGCAGGAGCGGGCGGCGCGGGAGGATGAGGAGGGGGAAGAGGACGCGACGCCCTGAGCCTCACGCCGGAGAACTCCTTACAGCTCCCACTCTCCGACGGTCGCTTGGCCTTCACGGCTTCCGCTCTCCGGCCGCCATGCCGGCCTTCACGGCTTCTCCCACCGATCGTCATTCCGGCGAAAGCCGGAGTCCAGGGGAACTGACCGTCGAGCCTGTAGCCCCTGGACCCCGGCTTTCGCCGGGGTGACGGTCAGGGGCTGGAGGCCGGGGGGCTGGGTGCCAGGGGGCCGGGAGCGGGTATCAGGTGCCGGAGCCAGGTGCCGGAAATGCCGAACCTCCCTCCAACCGTCATTCCGGCGAAAGCCGGAATCCAGGGGCCGTCGACCGTTGCGCCTGTTGCCCCTGGCCCCCGGCTTCCGCTGGGGTGACGGTCAGGTGACATGGATTTCCAACGGTACAACGCTCCTCACGCCGGGGCGTAGCGGCCCATCGCCCGGCGGCGCCAGCGGCGGATGGCGATGCTGCCGGCGGCGTAGAGCGCCAGGTTGATGGCGATCAGCGCCAGGGCGAAGGCCGTCCGGCCGGGGACCCAGTCGCCGACGAAGCGCGGGTTGACCAGCATCTGCGAGACGAAGGCCATGAACAGGCCCAGGTACGAATAGGCCATGTGCTGGTAGTGGGCAGCCAGCCGCGCCGGCTCGCGCGTCCTCCGCCAGCGCCGCAGGTTCAGCATGCCCAGGGTGAGCGAGGTCAGCGACACCGCCGCCAGCACGTGGAACACGCCGGGCCGGCCGTTGATGGCGTAGATGCCGAAGGCGCTGAGGCAGACCACCAGCATGGCGGCCACGTAGGCGGTGCCGGCGGCGCGGTGGACGCGGGTGCCCTTGGGCAGCAGGAAGACCAGCAGGCCCAGGACCAGCGCCGCGAGGCCGGCCAGGAAGTGGAACCATCCGGGAAGGGTCAGGTGAGCGAACATCGTCGGGGGTGCCCTCGTGGTTGCCTGTGCGGTGCCCCTCCCCTCGCCCGCCGCGGGGCGTGGCGGCAAGGGCGGCTTCGCGATATCCTCCCGGCCTTTCGTGAAGCCGGCGGGATGCCGGTTCCGCGTTTCGTGAAACCCGCAGGCCCGTGCCCCCACGCCGCTCCATGCGCCCGACGATCCCGCTGCTGAGCCTCGCCGCCGCCATCGCCGTCTGCACGCTGGCGGGTCCGTTCGGCACCGGCGCCGTCTTCACGGCCGGCCCGCGCTTCCTGTTCTGGCTGGCGCTGCTGGGGCTGAACACGGCGCTGTGGCAGGGGGCCATGTGGCTGGGCCACCGGCTGCTGGGCAGCGGGCGGCGCGGCTTCGCCCTGACCGCGGCCGCCGCGGCGCCGCTGCTGAACCTGCCGCTGTCCTGGGAGATCGGCGCGGTCTCGGCGCTGCTGGGCCGGCCCATCGACGTGCCCTGGCTGCCGGTCTACCTGACCGCCCTGCTGTTCAGCCTGCTGCTGGCGCTGCTGGTCCACGCCGCCCAGGGGCGTGCCGCCGCGGTCCCGGAGCCGGCACAGCCTCCCGCGCCGCCTCCCCAGCCGGCGCAGCAGGCCGCGCCGGCGGCGGCCGTGCCCGTACCGCCCACGGGGCTGCTGGCGCGCGCCGGGCTGGACGACCCGGGGCTGCTGCTGGCCGTCGAGGCGGAGGACCATTACCTGCGCCTGCACCTCTCCGACGGGCGCAGCCCGCTGGTGCACTACCGGCTGAAGGACGCGCTGGTGGAGCTGGCGGGGATCGACGGTCAGCAGGTCCACCGCGGCTTCTGGGTGGCGGCCGCGGCCGTGGCCGGGGCGGCGCGGGAGAACCGCAAATGGCTGCTGGTCCTGCGCGACGGACGGCGGGTGCCGGTCAGCGAGAGCTTCGCCCCGGCGGCGCGGGCCCGCGGCTGGCTGGGCCCTACACCCGCTTCCTGACGCCGGGCGCCGAGGCCGGGCGGCCGGTGTCCTCGTAGGAGCGCGCGGCCTCCTCCGGCCGGCGCATCGCCTCCATCAGCTTCTGGGCGAAACGGCCGCCGTCGTGGCGGCCCTGCAGGAAGGACATCACGGCGGCGCGCGCCGCCTCCTTGTCGAAGGGCACGGTGGCCGGGGGCGGCTTCCGGGGCTGGGCCTTCGCGGATTGGGCCGCCTCTGCGGCGCGGGCGGCGCGGTCCAGCAGGTCGGGGTCCAGGCGCGCGCGGATCTCCCGCATCTGGCGCAGAAGCTCGGCGCGGGGGTCTGCCATCGGGGTGGGCCTCTCCGGAAAAGGCGAAAGGGGGCGCTCCGGCCAGAGTGCCCCCTTTCCCCGCCGGCCGCAACGGCGGCTCAGCCGCGCCCGGCCCTGACGTCGCCTGCCCTGGCTCCTGCTGCCCGGATGCGCTCCGCCGCCGCCGGGTCGAGTTCCGCCACCCGCTGAAGCCGCCCGGCCCAGAAGGCCAGGTGCTCCTCTATCGCCGCGTCGCAGTGCCCGGCCGCG
This sequence comes from Azospirillaceae bacterium, assembly GCA_035627915.1. Lineage (GTDB taxonomy): Bacteria > Pseudomonadota > Alphaproteobacteria > Azospirillales > Azospirillaceae > DASPKT01. Next base: position 4,167 of record DASPKT010000410.1, on the reverse strand, counting down.
TTGATCGGCAGCCGGTCGATCCAGCGGCGCCGCCGCCGGCCGGCGGCCCGCTCCTCCTCCGTGTCCCCGAAGCGCGCCATCCACCCGGCCTCCGCCGAGGCGGTGCACTTCGGCGTGCGGCCCCAGGCGAGGGCGCACCAGCCCCGGCTCACCCAGCTCAGCACCGCGTCCAGCCATCCCGGCATCGCCGTCCCTCCGGTCAGGCCAGGGAGCCGGGGCCGTGGGCGGTGAGGCGCCGCAGCTCCGCGTCGGACAGGCGGAAGGGGAAGTACGCCACATCCGCTATGATCGTGGCGCTGCCCGCCGTCGTGTTGTGGTAGCAGCCGATCCGCAGCGCCGACAGGCCAGTGGGGACGGACGCCAGGGAACTCGCGGTCGGCGTGCCGCCGTTCCTGCAACTCGCATAGCTCCCCCCTTTATAGGCCAACGCCACGCGCTGCACCGTTCCCGCGGAGATCGTCGCGCCGAGGGGGTTTGCAAGCGTCGTGGCGGAACCGCCGATCACCGCCAGGGTAGACACGCTGTTGTTGGTCTGCTGATTGATGATGATCCTGTTGTTGCCGGTGCCGTCATCGATTTGCAGGAAGGCGTTATTCGCTCCGGTCAGCGCCGGCACCACGAACTCGATGTAGACGGTTCCTTCCGCCGGGTTCAGCCACGGGAACGGCGAGGCCAGCATGACCGAGACGTTGCCGATGGTCCCGGTGAAGGTGGACTGCGGGTTCACGTAGAGGCTCTGCGACGTCGCGGTCGCGATGAAGAAGCCCGTGAAGGTGCCGTCGGCACCGACCGCCGCGATCGCCGTGCTGGCGCCGGAGCCAAGGGCGACCGTGCCGCCGGCGTGGTTCCTGATCGTCATGCTTGCCCGGTACACCTGCCCCACGACCAGGTTGGTCAGGACGCACGCCAGCGTTTGGCCGGACACCGCCGCGGTGGCGTCCACCTCGGCGTTGCCGGCGTCATGCGACCAGCCGGTACCCAGCGTCCAGCCGGTGATGCTGGAGAAGGTCCCGTTGGCGGCCAGTTCCGGCCCCACCGGGTTGGTCGCGGCGGTCAACTCGTAGACGGTGACGTTGTCGAAATCGGTGTAGGCGCCGGCCGTGGCGGAGGTGAACAGGCGCAGGTTCGCGGACGTGCCGGTCGCCACGAAGTCGAAGGTCAGGGCGGTTCCAGACGCCGCCTGCGTCTTGAACCCCAGGGCGGAGGAGCCGTTGTGCACATCGACGTAGACGTAGCCGGAACCGGCCGTGTCGGCGTCGAAGGTCACGCGGTAGCTGCGGCCCACGGTCAGGCCGGACAGCGCCTGGCCGGCACACCCCCCCTGGCCCGTGACCGTGCAGGTCACCCGCAGCTTGCCGGCCACCAGGGACAGCGAGCCGTTCACGCCGCTGGCCGGGGCCCAGCCATTGGGGTTGAACTCCCCGTTGGTCAGCATCTCGCCCGTGGTCAGGTCCACCAGGGCCACGTCGCTGATCGAGCCCGCGAAGTCGGCCGTCGTGCCGAACACGATGCCGCCCGTCGTGGTCGTGGCGACCAGGGTTTCGGTGTAGGTGCCGTTGGCGTTGCGCAGTGCCCCTCCGGTGTCCCCGACGTACACCTGGGTTTGCCCAGCGGTGCGGTTGCTCAAGGTGTAGGCGATGCGGTAGGCCCGGCCCGCCACCAGCGTGAAGCTGGTCTGGGACAGGGTGGTGCCGGAGCCGGCCGCCTTGTGCGCCTTGCCGCCGCTGATCGTCCAGCCGGCCCCCTTGGTCCAGGCCGTATCGCTGGCGAAGGTGCCGTTCGTCACCTTGTTGGGCTTTACCGACGCGCTATCAAAAAATCCGGTCTGCCCCGACGCCGTCGTCTCCGCGCCCAGGAAGACGCCCGTGCTGGTGCTGGCGGCCACGAAGGGGCGGATCACCGTGGTGCTGGAGGTGGCGGTGACGGCGCCGGAGTTCGTCAGCAGCGTGCCGCCGTTGTAGACGTTGAAGAACACGTTGGTGCCCGTGCCCTTCCGCATGGTCACGGTCGCCACGTACTCCTGGCCCGCCACCGTGGTGAAGTTCTGGATGCCCGTGGGGTAGGTCGTGCCGTTGTTCTTGGCCGTGACCACCATCTCGCCGCCGGACACGGTGAGGGCGTTCGCGTCGCCGTTCGGGGACCAGCCGGCAGCCGTGCCGTCCGCGGAGAAGTTGCCGTTCGTGACCTTGTCGGCCCCCACCGCCTGGGACGGCGCGGGCGCCGCCCAGGACAGGGCGTCGGCGGCGCGGGTCAGGACCGACGCGGCGGTCGGGATGAAGGAACCGGGGATCGACGCCACCTCGACCATCCAGCAGGCCGAGTAGAAGACGGACGTGGACGGGCAGCGCATCACCGCCGCCGTGGCGGTGGCCCCGGGGTTCAGCGTGGCGCGGACGGAGATGCGCTGCCACCGGCCCCGGATCGCCGTGTCCGCCGCCTCCACGATGGTGTTGGCGCCGACGTTGCTTTCCAGGGACAGGCCGGGAAGCGTTCCCGTGAAATCGGAGGGGATGTGGACCTGGCAGGAGAAGACGACGGTCGCCCCCGCCGGCAGGCCCGTGAGGACGCCGTTGCCCTGCGCCCCGACGTTGTTGTCCCCGCTCCCGGCATACTGGTGCCGGAGCACCCGGTCGCCATAGGGTGCCGCCACCGCGTTGGACACCACGGGGACGCCCACGGCCGCGCCGCTGAAGTTGGCGGGGGTCGTGCCGAGCGCGTAGGCCTGAAGGTCGGAATGCCGGATATGGTTGGTCCGGCTTTCCTCCGAGAGATAGCCGTCGGCCTCCCAGGCGTCGGTGGCGGCGTCATGGCGATGCGTGAAGCGCGGCACGTTGGCCGCCCGCACCTGGGCCACGCCGGAGCGGTTGACCCGCGTGGCGCAGGTGACGGCATCCGCGCGGGTGAAGGTGGCCCCCGCCGGCAGGTTGTCCACCAGCGTGAACGGCACCCGGAACGACGGCCGCGCTTCCGGCCACCGGGACAGCTTGCGGGCGGGGATCATGCGGCCTCCCTGGGCCAGTCGGCCATGATCGCGTCCACCTGCTCCTGGGCCAGCATGCCCAGCGTCACGCACGCCGCCCAATAGCCCGCCGACCCGACCAGGTCGGCCGGGTCCACGCCCCGGCGCGAAAGGGTCAGGGCCTCGTTGGCGTCCTCCAGCATGGGGTGGGCGCGGGCCGCCTTCCACGCCTCCAGGCCGGCATGGCGGGTCACCAGCGCCTTGAACGCCAGCGGCTCCACGAAGGCGTAGCGGGGTGCCGGCGGCGGCGGCGCCTCCGGCTCCGCCAGGGCCTCCCAGGCGCCGTCCTCGGGCAGGCGCCAGCGGCCGGGCCGCCAGCCCCCCGGCAGCGCCTCCACCTCCGCCAGCGCCAGGCCCAACGTGTCCGGGTACAGGTCGCCCGGCACCCGCCGGTACTCCGGCTCCGGCGCCTCCTGGCCTTCCGGCACCTCCGGCAGCGGCAGGGCTTCCTGGGCGAACCCGACTTCCCAGCCGCCGGCCACGGCCTCGATGTTCTGGTGCGCGGCGACCGCCACGCGGTCGGTGTCGATCAGCAGCTTCACGGGGCAATCTCCACGAGTTCGAGGTTCTTGGCGTGGCTCTGGCCTTCCAGCGGGCGCAGGAACATGCGGTCGGTGAAGAAGCCGTCCGACAGGGGGGATATCTGGACGTTCATGTTGCGGCTGAGGCCGGTACGGCGGTGCTTGGTCAGGTTGGCCGCATCAACCATGACGCACTCGCCGACCCCGCTCGCGGTGTAGAAGATCGACGCTGCGGACAGGTTGATGAAGGAGCCGCCGTTCCGGCTGAGGGAGCCTGTGGGGTTCCGAAACGTGGTGACCGGGAACTGCCGCCACACGCTGCCGTCCCACACCACGGCCATCAGGGTCACGTGCGACATGCCGGGGCTCGTCGTCGTGTCCGTGAAGAGGGCGGCGTTCACGTTGACCGCATAGCCCGAGCCATTGGTGGCATTGTCGTCAAGGCGGTAGTCGCTGCCGCTGACCAAGGCGATGGTCGCCCCGGAATAGGTGATGCGCGCGACGGCCGGTCTGGTGCTGGAGCACACCAGCAGGACCGTGCTGGTGGCCGCGTCGATGATGAAACTGCCGATGGGGCAGTTCAGGAAATTCGCCCCCATGTCGGTGGAGTTATTGTTCTGGAGGGTC